>NZ_AP022618.1:3966772-4271908 GCF_010731615.1 Mycolicibacterium insubricum
CGGCGGTCCCGACGTCGGCGGGTACCGGCACCACCGGCACCCCGGCGATCAGCGCGCCGACGATGCCCAGCACGGTGGCCGGGGTCGGCGTGGCGAGCACCGCGACCACCGGTAGACCCGCTGGGCCGATGTCGCCGGGCCGCGTTCTCGCAGAACTACACTGCTCGACGAACCCGGCGAGCCGTTCGGCGACCGCGGTGGCCGCGCCGACCAGATCGCTTCGGCTCAGCGTCATTCCGTCGATGGTGACGGCATCGGGCAGATCGGCGCCGGCCGCGACGGCGGCCGGGTTCAGTGAGGCCAGCAGCACGGTTCGACGCTACCGCCCCGGGCGAAACGGCGGCCGGTCAGGCCAGGCGCTGCACGGCCGCGGCGATCCGCTCGTCGGTCGCGGTCAGCGCGATCCGCACGTGCCGGGCGCCTCGGGGGCCGTAGAACTCCCCCGGTGCAACGAGGATGCCGCGCTGGGCGAGCCAGTCGACGGTGTCGCGGCAGGAGTCGCCGCGGCTCGCCCACAGGTACAGCCCGGCCTCGGAGTGCTCGACGGTGAATCCGGCGGCCTGGATGGCCGGCAGCAGCAGGTCGCGGCGGCGAGCATAGCGCTGCCGTTGGGCGGCCTCGTGCTCGTCGTCGTCGAGGGCGGCGACCATCGCGGCCTGCACCGGCGTCGGCACCATCATCCCGGCGTGTTTGCGCACCGCCAGCAGCTCGCCGACCAGAGCCGCGTCACCGGCGACGAACCCGGCGCGGTATCCGGCCAGCGACGAGGTCTTGGACAGCGAGTGGATGGCCAGCAGGCCGGTGTGGTCGCCGTCGCAGACGTCCGGGTGCAGCACCGACAGCGGTTCGGCGTCCCAGGCCAGGCCCAGGTAGCACTCGTCGGAGGCGACGATGACGCCGCGGTCGCGGGCCCAGCCGACCACCTTGCGCAGGTGGTCCAGCGGCAGCACCTTGCCGGTCGGGTTGGCCGGGGAGTTGAGGTAGAGCAGCGCCGGGCGCTGCGGGCCGAGCTGGGTGAGCGAGTCGGCGGACAGCACGGTCGCGCCGGCCAGCCGGGCGCCGACGTCGTAGGTCGGGTACGCCAGTTCGGGGACGACGACGAGGTCTCCGGCGCCCAGCCCGAGCAGGGTGGGCAGCCAGGCGATCAGTTCCTTGGTGCCGATCACCGGCAGCACGGCGTGGTCGGTAAGGCCGGTGATCCCGTAGCGCCGGGCCAGCGAGCCGATGATGGCGGTGCGCAGCGCGGGGGTTCCCGCGGTGGTCGGATAGCCGGGTTCGAAGCCGGCGGCGGCCAGCGCCTGCTGGATCAGCGGGGCGACCGGGTCGACCGGGGTGCCGACGGACAGGTCGACGATGCCGCCCGGGTGCGCACGCGCGGTGGCGGCCGCTTCGGCCAGGGTGTCCCACGGGAACACCGGCAGCCGGGCGGACACCGGTTCCCGGCGGGCCCGTCCTGCCACCTGGTCGCTCAGGCTTCTTCCTTGGGGGGCAACGCCTTCACGCCCTCGGGGTCGTTGTCGGTCTGGCCGACCTTGGACGCGCCGCCGGGCGAGCCGAGCTCCTCGAAGAAGTCGGCGTTGTACTGGATGTAGCCGCTCCAGTCGTCGGGCACGTCGTCTTCGTAGAAGATGGCCTCGACCGGGCAGACCGGTTCACAGGCGCCGCAGTCGACGCACTCGTCCGGGTGGATATAGAGCATGCGAGCGCCCTCGTAGATGCAGTCGACCGGGCATTCTTCGATGCATGCCTTGTCCTTGACGTCGACGCACGGTTCGGCGATCACGTATGTCACAGAACTCTCCTCGGGCCTTGGTGGTGCAGCGCTTTCCGGGGCCGCCGTTTGCGACATCCGGTGGGGCTGTTGACCAGTATTGCTGGCCGATCCCGGACGCGTGAAGCAAGCGTGCCCTAACCTCGACGCCCGCGAGGGCGTCAGCACCGATAGTAGACGTTGCGTCTTGAAACTCCGGTACCGCCCCGACCCGTCCCGGACGGGCTTTCCTACACGATGTAGCATAGTGGGGTCGGCCGCAGCCCGGCCACACGCCCGACGACGCCCACCGCCAGCCCCGGAGGCCACCCCGTGCAAAGCCCGTACCCACAGCTGTTGTCGCCGTTGACCCTTGGCGGCATCACGGTCCGCAACCGGGTGGTGATGGGATCCATGCACACCGGCCTGGAGGATCGTGCCCGCGACACCGGGGCACTGGCCGAGTACTTCGCCGAGCGGGCCCGCGGCGGCGTCGGGCTCATCATCACCGGCGGCTACGCCCCCAACCGGACCGGCTGGCTGCTGCCGTTCGCCGCCGAGATGCTCTCGGGCGGCGACGCGCGCCGGCACCGCCGGATCACCACGGCCGTGCACGACGAGGGTGGGCGGATCCTGCTGCAAGTGCTGCACGCCGGGCGCTACGCCTATCACCCGCTGTCGGTCAGCGCCTCGGCCATCAAGGCGCCGATCAACCCGTTCAAGCCGCGGGCGCTGTCGAGCCGCGGCGTCGAGACCACCATCGACGACTTCGTGCACGCCGCGGTGCTGGCCGCCGAAGCCGGGTACGACGGCGTCGAGATCATGGGCTCCGAGGGCTATCTGCTCAACCAGTTCCTGGCACCGGCCACCAACCGGCGCACCGACCGCTGGGGCGGGTCGCCGAGGAACCGGCGACGGATGCCGGTGGAGATCGTGCGCCGCACCCGCGAGGCCGTCGGGCCCGACTTCGTCATCGACTACCGGATGTCGATGGCCGACTACATCGAGAACGGGCAGAGCTGGACCGAGATCCTGGCCCTGGCCGCCGAGGTCGAGGCCGCCGGGGCGACCATGATCAACTCCGGGTTCGGCTGGCACGAGGCGCGGGTGCCGACCATCGTGACCTCGGTTCCCCCGGGGGCGTTCGTGGACATCTCCAGCGCGGTCGCCGAGCACGTCGGGATCCCGGTGGTGGCGTCCAACCGGATCAACATGCCCGAGGCCGCCGAACAGATCCTCACCGACACCCACGTGCAGCTGGTGTCGATGGCCCGGCCGCTGCTCGCAGATCCCGACTGGGTGAACAAGGCCGCCGGCGACCGCGCCGCCGAGATCAACACCTGCATCGCCTGCAACCAGGCCTGCCTGGACCACGTCTTCGTGCACAAGAAGGCCAGCTGCCTGCTCAACCCGCGGGCCGGCCGGGAGACCACGCTGGCGCTGGCCCCCACCCGGTCGGCGAAGTCGGTGGCCGTGGTGGGCGCCGGCCCGGCGGGGTTGGCGACGGCCGTCGGTGCCGCCCAGCGTGGCCACCGCGTCACGCTGTTCGACGGCAACGAATTCATCGGCGGCCAGTTCGATCTCGCGCGGCGTATTCCCGGCAAGGAGGAATTCGCCCAGACCATCCGGTATTTCACCACCATGCTGGACAAGTACCGGGTCGACGTGCGGCTGGGTACCCGGGCCGGGGCCGACGAGCTGACCGGGTTCGACGAGGTGGTGCTGGCCACCGGCGTGACGCCGCGCCACCCCGCGATTCCCGGCGTCGACCATCCGATGGTGCTGTCCTACCCGGAGGCCATTCACGGCGCCAAGCCGATCGGGCCGCGCGTCGCGGTAATCGGTGCCGGCGGAATCGGATTCGACGTGTGCGAACTGCTGACCACCACCGAGTCGCCGACGCTCAACCTCAAGGAGTGGAAGGCCGAATGGGGTGTCGTCGACCCCGCCGAGGCCCGCGGCGCGCTCGGCACGCCCGATCCCGCACCGTCGCCCCGCGAGGTGTACCTGTTGCAGCGCACCGCCGGACCGCAGGGCAAGAAGCTGGGCAAGACCACCGGTTGGGTGCACCGGGCGTCGCTGAAGGCCAAGGGCGTTCACCACCTCTCCGGGGTGAACTACGAGCGCATCGACGACGACGGCCTGCATATCAGCTTCGGCGCCAAGCATTCCCGCCCGCAGCTGCTGGCCGTCGACAACGTGGTGATCTGCGCCGGCCAGGAGTCGGTGCGCGACCTCGCCGATGCGCTCACCGCGCGGGGCCTGGTGCCGCACGTGATCGGCGGCGCGGAGCTGGCGGCCGAACTCGACGCCCAGCGCGCCATCCGTCAGGGCACCGAGTTGGCGGCCCGGCTGTAGTCCACCGGCCACAAGGAATACGCACACAAACGATTGGCAATCCGCGGAAAATACCTCGATTAATTAGATATTTTCCATATTGCGAAAAAACCCATGCGTTTCGGCACACCTTGCCGGACAACACTTTTCAACGCTAGCGTGAACTCCCGAATGAGAACGGCCCAATACTCGCGCGGCGTTTGGCAATATCGCCATATTCGACAGCCCCGTTGGGTAACTTGAGCCCCCTAGTCGTCAATCGCGCAGCCCCGCACATTGACCAGCCGCCGAGCCGACGGGCGGGTGCCGCGCGCCAACGGGAGGAATCCGATGGCCGATACAGCCACCAGCCGCTACGGCTCGGACCGCAGGAAGGCGCCCAAGGCCGGCGACGATCAGGAGACCCTGATCGGCAAGGGCTGGGTCCAGGGCGTCGCGCTGGTGATGATCTTCGGGTTCTTCGTGATGGGTCTGCTGGCCTACCGCACCTACACCGCCTCGATGCCGATGCCCAAGCAGGTGGTCAGCGAATCCGGTGAGCAGCTGTTCACCGACGCCGACATCACCCACGGCCAGGAGATCTTCACCGCCCGCGGCCTGCACGAGTACGGCTCGGTCGTCGGCCACGGCGCCTACCTCGGCCCGGACTACACCGCCGACTATCTGCGCCTGGCCACCGAGGACGTGGCGGAGCAGTTCCGCACCGCCGGTGTCCTCGACGCCCGCAACGCCGTCGTGCAGGAATTCCGGAAGAACCGGTACGACCCCGACACCGGCAATCTGGTATTCACCGACCGCCAGGCCAAGGCGTTCGAGCACATCCAGAAGCACTACGCGGAATTCTTCGGCGAGCCCACCACCAAGTACGGCCTGCGGGCCAACTTGATCACCGACCCCGCAGAGATCCGCGACCTGACCGCGTTCTTCGCCTGGACTGCCTGGGCATCGGCGGCCGAGCGGCCGGGGCACAACTACAGCTACACCAACAACTGGCCCAGTGAGCCCCGCGTCGACAACGGCCCCACCGCCCAGCTGGTGGTGTGGTCGGCACTGTCGCTGATCATGCTGCTCGGCGGCACCGGCATCATGTTCGCCGTCTACGGCCGGTGGAGCCAGAAGGTCGGCTGGCACGCCGACGAGGCGCCCACCCTGGCGTTCAAGCAGCCCGGCGAGGTGCCGCTGACCAAATCGCAGCGGGCCACCATCTGGTACTTCGCCATCGTCTCGCTGCTGTTTTTGGCCCAGGCCCTGCTCGGCGCCGCGGTGCAGCACTACCGCGCCGAGCTGACCAGCTTCTTCGGCATCGATCTGGCCGAGATCCTGCCCTACAACCTGGCCCGGACCTGGCACCTGCAGCTGGCCCTGCTGTGGACCGCGGCGGCGTTTTTGGCCGGCGGTATCTTCCTGGCGCCCTTCATCAACCGCAAGGAACCCAAGAAGCAGCACCTGCTCGTCTACGGGTTGCTGGGTGCGGTCGTCGTGGTGGTGGTCGGCTCGCTGATCACCGAGGCGCTGTCCATCTACGGCGTCGTCGGCTCCGGCAACTGGTTGTCCCAGCAGTGGGAGTACCTGGATCTTCCCCGACTGTGGCAGATACTGCTGGTGATCGGCATGTTCCTGTGGATCGCGATCATCTACCGCGGTACCCGGTCGAAGCTGAAGACTTCGGCGAAAACCAGCATGCCGTGGGTGTTCTTCTTCTCCGGCCTGGCCATCCCGGCGTTCTACGCCGTCGGCCTGCTGGCCGGCACCGACACCCACCTCACCGTCGCCGACTTCTGGCGCTTCTGGGTGGTGCACCTGTGGGTCGAGGACTTCCTGGAGCTGTTCACCACGGTGATGGTCGCCTACATCTTCGTGATGCTGGGGGTGGTCAGCCGGCGCATCGCACTCGGCGTGATCTTCCTCGACGTCATCCTGTATTCGGCCGGCGGCGTCATCGGCACCATGCACCACCTGTACTTCTCCGGAACCCCGGTCGAGCACATGGCCCTCGGTGCGTTCTTCTCGGCGGCCGAGGTGATCCCGCTGACTTTCCTGACCGTGGAGGCGTGGGCGTTCCTGCAACTGGGATCGCGCCAGACCAGCGGCAACAAGCAGCCGTTCCCACACCGGTGGGCGGTCATGTTCCTAGTCGCCGTCGGCTTCTGGAACTTCGTGGGCGCCGGCATCTTCGGCTTCCTGATCAACCTGCCGATCGTGTCCTACTACCAGATCGGCACGGCGCTGACGGCCAACCACGGTCACGCCGCGATGATGGGCGTGTACGGCATGCTGGCGCTGGGCCTGGCGATGTTCGCCTTCCGCTACGTCATCCCCGCCGCAAAGTGGCCGGAGAAGTGGGCGCGAATCTCGTTCTGGTGCCTCAACATCGGGCTCGCCTGGATGGTGTTCGCCAGCCTGCTGCCGCTGGGCATCCTGCAGCTGTACCACTCGGTCAACGAGGGCTACTGGGAGGCGCGTTCGCTGGGCTACATCGCCCAACCGGGCAACGCCGTCCTGGAGTGGCTGCGCATGCCCGGGGACATCATCTTCATCGTCGGCGGCATCCTGCCGTTCATCTGGATTGCGCTCTTGGCGCTGCGGCACTTCCGCGACGGTGAGACGGTCGACGAGCTGCCCGAGCACCCGCTCTATGACGAGATCGCGCCCGGAGCGGACACCTCGACGACAGTGGCGGCGGGGGCCGACGCGACGGACGGGTCGTGACCCCGCCGTCGACCGCGGTCTGGCTGGTCGTCGCCTACAGCCTCGGGCTGTTGGCGGTAGCCTGGGGTTTCGATCTGATGGCCAAGAAGGTCTCGCTGCGCGCCGCGCAGTGGCGCACCGGCAATTTCACCTACCATCCCGATCACGACGCGTGGCAGTGCCCGCAGGACCAGCTGCTGTGGCCGACGTCGTTCGATCCGGACAGCCGGGTGATGCGCTACCGCGGGAAACCCTCGGTGTGCAACAGTTGCCCGGTGAAGGCCGACTGCACGACGTCGGATCACGGGCGCGAGATCACCCGTGAGGTGGATCCCTGGCCATATTCGGAGGCCGGCCAGTTCCACCGTGGGATCGCCTGCGCGGTGGCCGGTTTGGCGCTAGTAATGGTGGTGGCGATGCTGATCGCCGAACACAGCACCGCCGACGTACTGGTCCTGGCGACGACGGGCGTATTGATCGCCGCCGCGAGCATCCCCCTGGCGCGCCATCTGTGGCGCAACCCCGCGCACGCGCCGAACCATCTGCCGCACCACAGTGGCGCCGAGGCGATGGCGGCTTTGACCGCCGACCGCTTCGCGACCCGCTGGGGCGGCGACTACAGCGAACGAGAGGACAATCCGTGACCGCCCTGTGGCTGTTCGTCGGGGCCGTCGTCGTGATCCTGGTGATCGCGGTGCTGGTGCTGTCATTGAAGGTTTTGCGGGAATATGAACGAGGGGTGGTATTCCGCATGGGCCGGGCCCGTCCGCTGTACGGGCCCGGCCTCGTCGTTCTGTTCCCGTTCGTCGACCGGATGATCCGGGTCGACGAACGGGTGGTCACGCTGACCATCCCGCCGCAGGAGGTCATCACCCGCGACAACGTGCCGGCGCGGGTGAACGCGGTGGTGATGTTCCAGGTCACCGATCCGGTGAAAGCCATTCTGGGCGTGGAGAACTACGCTGTGGCCACCTCGCAGATCGCCCAGACGACGCTGCGCTCGCTGCTGGGCCGCGCCGATCTGGACACCCTGCTGGCCCATCGTGAAGACCTCAACGTCGACCTGCGCGGCATCATCGAGAACCAGACCGAGACCTGGGGTGTGCAGGTGCGGGTGGTCGAGATCAAGGACGTCGAGATCCCGGAGTCGATGCAGCGCGCGATGGCGCGTGAGGCCGAGGCCGAGCGGGAGCGCCGCGCGAAGGTGATCAACGCCCGCGGCGAGCTGCAGGCCTCCGACGAGTTGCGCCAGGCCGCCGAAACCCTGTCGCGTGAGCCGGCGTCGCTGCAGCTGCGTTATCTGCAGACGCTGCTGGAGCTGGGCGCCGACCAGAACTCGACGGTCGTCTTTCCGCTCCCGGTGGACATCATCACCCCGTTCCTGCGCAACCCCGCCGTGCGCGAGACGATCGCGACGGTGGTCAACGGCCGGGAGAAGTAGGACTCGGCCCTCAGCGGATGATGAGGGCCTCGCGGTCGACGAACCGGTCGAGTTCCTCGGAGTCGTGACCGTTGAGGGTGCGGTGCATCGCCCAGGCGGTGCGCCGGCCCATGATCTTGGCCTGTTCGGCCACCGGCCCGGCGAAGTGCTCGTCGACGGTGGCCTTCCACAGCGTCAGCCAGCGGATGAACTCCTGGTCACCGAGGGTGGTGCGGGCGTGGATCGGGCGGTGGACGTTCAGCGCCCGGCCGCGGTAGGACTTCTCCCGCAGCAGCATGGTGCCCCAGAAGTCGCACATCACCGACAGGTGCGATTCCAGGCCGCGCTCGCGCAACACGGTGAACGGCTCATACAGCAGGTCGTCGACCATCGCGGTCTTGTAGAACTCCGAGACCAGCAGGTAGATGTCGTCGCGGTCGGCGATGTCGCGCTTGGTCTCCGCGCCGGCGGGGGCTGCGGTTTCGGGACCGTCGTCCGGGGTGGACATCACGACCCGGTTATACCACCGAGCAGCGCCACTCCCCCGGTGAGCAGGGCGATCACCTTCACGATCTCCAGCCCGGTGTAGCCGAAGTGCGCGCGGGAACGTTTCCCGGTGGCGCCGGTCCCGTCGGTGTCGGCCAGCACGGCGTCGGAGCGTTTCTTCAGGAACGGGCGCACCGCCCCGACCTGCAGCACCAGCGCCAGGATCGCGACGCCGATGGCGACGCCGGCGGTGCACGACGCGCCGCCCAGTTTGACCGAGATGACGATGACGACGGCCAGGATCGCCTCGACGGTGTTCAGCGCCCGGAACACCAGCCGGCCGATACCCAGGCCCAACGGGATGGTGATTCCGGGAGCCCGGAATTTCAGCGGCGCCTCGATGAACGAGATGGCCAGGACCATGCCCAGCCAGGTGAAGATCGCACCGACGGCAACTGCGGACCAGTTCATGAGAGCCTCCGTTCGTAGCTCCTCCCATAGTCCGCCACCACGATATTCCACATTTACGCGGCCTATTTTCTTCCGGGATGGCCCATGCACGACGATGGAGCGATGACCGACCGCCCCTCCGGCGCCGACGACGCCCCACGTCGCCCGGTCCGGTCCCGCGATGCCCTCGGTCGACCGCTGTCCCCGGGCGCGCCCGGGGTCCCGCAGCTGCCCGACGACCTGCGGCTGACACCGCAGGAAACCCTGACCAAGGCCCAGGAGCTGCTCGACGACGGCCTGGCGTTCTACGCGCACGAGGTGTTCGAGGCGCGTTGGAAGAACTGCCCCGACCAGGAACGCGAGCTGTGGCAGGGCTTGGCGCAGCTGGCCGTCGGGATCACCCACATCCAGCGCGGCAATCCCACCGGCGCCACCTCGCTGCTGCACCGCAGCGCCGCGCGCCTGCGCACCGTCGGTGGCGCACCCTACGGGGTCGATGCGCCCGGACTGGCCCACTATGCCGAGGCGTTGGCCACCGGCCTCAGCGCGGAACCCACGCCGGCCGCGGACCGGCTGCGCCCCCGGTTGCACTCCGGAGAGCTTCCATAGCTGCCCGGCAAACGGTCTCCAGCACTAAAATCCACCAGATCAGGGGATTTTTCGCTGCCACAGCGATATAGGGGGGATATGACCAGAACCGCATTTAACACCGGGGCGTCCACGCTGGCTGCCTCGGCGACCCACTGCGACCGTCACCTTCAGCACCGTGACGCGCGCCCCTGAGCATCACCGCCAGTAACCGCATGGCGGAAAAACCACTCGGTAACCGCCCTCCCGTTACTGGCGGCACCGTGGGGCAATGCCGAACGTCTCCCCTAGGCGTGCGCCTCGCAGACCGAAAGCACCTGTTCGGAGTAGGTCGTGGTGCGCTGACGGGCGGGGCGGCCGATGCCGGCGGCGATGTCCACCAGCTCCTCGACGGTCTTGGCCGAACCGTTTTCCGAGCCGGCCATCCGGGAGATGGTCTCCTCCATCAGCGTGCCGCCCAGATCGTTGGCGCCGCCGCGCAGCATCACCCGGGTGCGCTCGACGCCGAGCTTGACCCAGCTGGTCTGGATATTGGAGATCCTGCCGTGCAACATGATTCGCGCCAGCGCGTGCACGGCCCGGTTGTCCCGATGCGTCGGGCCGGGTCGCGATGCCCCCGCCAGATACAGCGGCGAGGATTGGTGCACGAAGGGCAACGGCACGAACTCGGTGAATCCGCCGGTACGGTCCTGGATTCCGCGCAGCACGTTGAGATGCCCGACCCAGTGCCGCGGCGAATCCACGTGCCCGTACATCATCGTCGAGCTCGACCGCAGCCCCACCTCGTGCGCGGTGGTGACGATCTCGATCCACTCCGAGGCCGGCAGCTTGCCCTTGGTGAGCACCCAGCGGATCTCGTCGTCGAGGATCTCCGCGGCGGTGCCGGGAATGCTGCCCAGGCCCGCGTCGCGCAGGTCGGTCAGCCACTCCCGCACCGAAACCCCGGCGCGGGTCACCCCGTTGGCGATCTCCATCGGCGAGAACGCGTGCACGTGCATGCTCGGCACCCGCGCCTTGACCGCACGCACCAGGTCGGCGTAGCCGGTGACCGGCAGCTCGGGGTCGATACCGCCCTGCATGCACACCTCGGTGGCGCCGGCGACGTGCGCCTCCCACGCCCGGTCGGCGACGTCGCCGGTTGACAGCGAGTAGGCGTCGGCGTCGCCCTTGCGTTGGGCGAACGCGCAGAACCGGCAGCCGGTGTAGCAGATGTTGGTGAAGTTGATGTTGCGGTTGACCACGTAGGTGACGTCGTCGCCGACGACATCGTGGCGCAGCGTATCTGCCAGTGCGGCAACCGCATCCAGTGCCGGTCCGTCTGCGGTGGCCAGCGCCAGATACTCGGCGTCGGAGCAACCGCCGGGGTTTCGTTCGGCGGAGCGCAGCGCCGCCAGCACGTCGGTGTCGATGCGCTCGGGGGCGCGGGCGGCAAGCTCGGAGACCTTCTCGCGAATGGATTCCCAGTCCCCGAAGGCACTCTGGATGTCGCTGCGGGTTTCGGTGAGCCGTCCCTCCTCGTCGATCGCCGAGTGCAGGTCGGTGCGGCCCAGCGATTCGGCGGCCTCGTCGGGTTCCTGCCACGGCTGCCCGACAGGCCGGACGTCGCGCGCCCAGCCGGTGTCCGGATCGGCGAGGGCGTCGACGTGCGCGCGGACCCGCGGGTCGATCCAGGCCGCGCCGCCGCGAACGTATTTGGGGTGCGCGGTCAGTCGTGCCACCAGGTCGTAGCCCGCCTCGGCGGTCACCTCGGCCAGCGCGTCGAGCGCGGGCCAGGGCCGTTCGGGGTTGACGTGATCCGGGGTCACCGGGGACACCCCGCCCCAGTCGTCGACGCCGGCCCCGATCAGCGCCAGGCATTCGTCGGCGGACACCAGGTTCGGCGGCGCCTGCACCCGCATGGCGGGCCCGAGCACCAGGCGGGTGACGGCGATGGTGGCTAGGAAGTCGTCGATATCGGCGTCGGGCACGGCGCGCATCGCGGTGTCGGGCTTTGCCCGGAAGTTCTGCACGATGACTTCCTGGATGTGCCCGAACTCCTTGTGCACCTTGCGGATTGCGTGGATGGTGTCGGCGCGCTCGGTCAGCGTCTCGCCGATGCCGACCAGCAGCCCGGTGGTGAACGGGATGGACAGCCGGCCGGCGTCGGTCAGCGTGCGCAGCCGGATCTCGGGATCCTTGTCCGGGCTGCCGTAGTGCGCCTGGCCCTTGATCTCGAACAGCCGGCGAGACGTGGTCTCCAGCATCATGCCCATCGACGGTGCGACGGGCTTGAGCCGCGACAGCTCGGTCCAGCTCATGACGCCCGGATTCAGGTGCGGCAGCAGGCCGGTTTCTTCCAGCACCCGGATGGACATGGCGCGCACGTAGGCCAGGGTGGAGTCGTAGCCGCGTTCGTCGAGCCACTGGCGGGCCTCGGGCCAGCGCGCCTCGGGGCGATCCCCCAGAGTGAACAGTGCTTCCTTGCAACCGAGTTCGGCGCCGCGGGCGGCGATGTCGAGGATCTCGTCGGGCTCCAGGTACATGCCGCGGCCCTCGCTGCGCAGCTTCCCGGGCACGGTGACGAAGGTGCAGTAGTGGCAGGTGTCGCGGCACAGGTGGGTGACCGGGATGAACACCTTGGGCGAGTAGCTGACCGGCAGCCGCCCGTTCGGGCCGCGCCGGCCGGCGGCTTCCAGGCCGGCGTCGCGCACCCGGGCGGCGCTGGCGCACAGGTCGGCCAGATCGTCGCCGCGGGCGGTCAGCGCGATGGCGGCCTCGTCGACGTTGAGGGCGACACCGTCGCGGGCGCGGCGCAGCACCCGGCGCATCGCGGCGGGTGTCACGAGCGGGTGCTGGGACGACGGGGGCATGCCGGGGACCGGCAGCGCCACCGGCTGGGGGTTCAGCTCCACGCCCGTAGAACCCCTCGACGGTTGAGATTCATCCACCCATCCCACTATCTGAAACACGTGCGGTTTGACCGGGTCGAGTTTAGTCCGGGCCGACACTCCCCGTGGGGCCCACCTGGGCAGCTGTCCGTTCAGCGGTCCTCCAACTGCCAACCGGTGTCGGACTGGCCTTTGCGCCCCAATGACCGGTAGTTTGCTCGGAAAGCACGCCCAATGGAGGGAATGAGCATGCATGCACTGCGTTCGGCATTGACGGCCGGAATGGCCGCGGTAACCGCGACGGCCGTCGTCGCCGCCCCGGCGATCAACTCCACCCCCGCGGCTCCGCAGCCCGTCACCGTGTCGATCCCGGTGCACAACACCGCGGCAAGCAGTCCGCTCGCCTCGTTGATCGAGAGCTTCGCGGCTGTTCCGAGCAGTCTGGCGGCGGCGCCGAGCGGCTTGTCTCCCATTCCGAGCAGTGACGAGCCTTTTCCCACGCTGACGGCAGCTGATCTCGACACGCGGATGGGCAGCAGTCCCAGTACCGGGCTGATCATGAACGTCTACAACGCGGTCGAACCCTGGGTGGAATGGGGCGTCAACCTGGCCGCCTGGGGTATCGGCTGGGTGCCGTGGATCGGCCTGCTCGCCATCCCGATCCGGGTCGTGTACTACACCGGCGAACCGATCGTGCGAAGCCTGTTCCAGGTGGCCCAGGACATCGTGAAGCTGAACTTCTCCAATATTCCGTCCGCGCTGATCGACGGGGTGGTCCAAGCCGCCAATGGTTTCATCTCACAGTTCCTGCCTCCGTTGCCGCCGATCGGCCGGGCCAACCTCGCGCCGTCAGCCGCCGGGCTGAACTCCGACCTGGCCGCGGCCACGACCGCCCTCGCCGGCCGCACCCTCACGCTCCCCAGTAGCGGCAACCTGGCCGACTTCGGCAAGAAGATCACCGAGGGCATCCAGGACCTGGTGGATCGGTCGGCCCTGAAGAACCTCACTTCCGGCGACCCGCTCTCCCTGTCCGGCGCACAGGTGAAGGTGGCGAAGGACGAGATCAAGCCCACGGTTGCCATCGAGAGCACACAGGTCGCCATCGAGAGCGCACAGATCGATGAGACCGACGACACCACCCCGCCGCCGGCCGTGGTCACCGAGAACGGCCGCCCGTCGTTGCGGGGCGCCGGTCCACTGCAGTCACTGCGCGACCTGAAGCTCCCGACGCTGAAGGGCAACGGCACCCAACTCGGCGCTCGGAAGACGGCTGCGGAAAAGCCCGCAGAGAAGGAGGACGCCGATTCGCTGGTCGCGGGTATCACGCCGGCCAGCGGTGCCCCCGACGTCCAGACTGACCGCAGCGCCGGCGCGAGCATCAATGGCTTCGCCGGAAAGCCCAACAGCATCTTCAGCGGGAAGCCCAAGAGCATCATCGGCAAGCCGTCCCAGAACGCCACCGGGACGCAAGCCACCCCCGACGCGAACGAGACCCCCAAGGACCCGAAGCCGCGCACCAGCGCCCGCACCGACAAGGACGGCGACTCCCCGGCACCCAAGCGGGTCCGCTCACACAGCAGGGGGCACTGACGACACGGTCCACCGACAATGCGGTCAGTGCGTCGCCGGCACATTGAGCGCCGGAAGGTCGACGTTGGGCAGTTCGACCGGCGTGGGCGGACCGATGACCGGCGGCGTCGGGTCGATCTTGTTCTCGATCTTCGGCAGCTTGACCGTGCTGGGGACGGTGCCGATGATGGCCGGCCCCTGCCCGATCGGTAATTTCACCACGACGTCCGACGCGCCGTACTGGTTGGCGGGGTGCTGCTCGACCGTAACGAAGGTGTGGTCGAGCTTCCAGCAGTAGACAGTGACCTGATACTGCCCCGGCGTCACGTCCACGGTTTCGAAATGTGCGGTCGGCTTGCTGGGGTCGTTGATGAAGGTGCCCCAGGTGGGCAGCTTGTATTCGGTTCCGGCCGGCTCCGTGAATGCGTTGAACTGGCACTGCAGTCCCTGCACTCCGGTGAGGTCGGCGACGATCTTGAGACCGTTGACCGAGATGTTGGCGACGGGATGGGAATCCGCCGCGGCGGCGCCGGCCCCGACGACCGACATCCCGATCGATGCCACTGCGGCAAGGGTGAGCACTGTCCTGTTCATGGTCGACTCCTGACGAATCCGGTGCTGGCGCGCCCGCTCGTACCGGCGGACATGTTCAGGACTGTGCCGCATCCGGATCCCGAAGTAATCGACGAGTTCCACTGGCCGGAACCGCTATTCGCGTACCGGTCGTGAAGTTGTCAGAGTTGCCTCACGGGGCCTCTACCGACGACGGCGACGAGCCCCTCGGTAAAGGAGCGTGATCGGCTTGATCGCCATGTCCAAACGCCAGAAGGTACTGGTGCTCATCGCGGTGGGTACAGCCTGCGGATCCCTGGTCGCCGTCCTGCATTTCACCCGGCCACAGGAGGTCTCCCAAGCCGTCGCTCCTCCCCCTGCGGCAATGGACGGCCCCTACCAGTTCACCGTCTACGACCCCGTCACCCACGCGACGATCGACCAGAGGACGTGGACGTTCACCAGTCAATGCTCCGCCGATTCCTGCACGGCGCACGTGGAAGACGCTGACCATCCGGATCGCCGGCTGCCCGACGCCGAGCTGAACGGCGCGAATTGGCGGATGACGGGTGCTCCGGTACCCAATGACTGTGGCACACAGACACTGTCGTGGGACCTCATCGCCGAGACCACCGACTTCGTCGGCCGCGCCGATCGCACACTGACGCCCGCGTGCGCCCCTGACGGCAAGACAGACCGGGTCTACGGGGTGACGGTCGAGAAGATGAAGCCCGGCATGAACGGCCGATACACGGTGACGGTCAACGATCCGGGGGCCGTCTCGTACGGCACCCGGTACTGGTCCTTCGACTCCACCTGCACCACCGATTCGCAGTGCACCGCGCACGTATCCCTGCGCGTCGACCCGCATCTGGGACCGCCGCCGATCCCCGACGCGCAGTTGGCCGACGGTCGCTGGACCATTACGCGCGCTCCCCTGCCGAACAAGTGTGGCACCGAGGACTTCACCTGGGACGCAACGACACTGCGCGGCACCCTCACCCAGACGGTGACGCCGGCCTGCGGAGCGAGCGGAACCTATCCGGTCACCCTCATGAGGCAGGACCAGTTCCACTAGCGCCGCGGCGCAGCAGCCACCACAGCCCGGGGCCGGTGCCCAGCACCACCAGCAGCAGCGCTTCGGCGCCCAGGAACCCCTCGCCGCCGAAGAGCACGTCGCCACCGGGTCCGCCGAGGCTCAGCGCTGCGATGGTGATCAGGAAGGCGCCCAGCGGCAGCGCGGCGAGCCGGCCGGGGGCCCACTGGCCGGCCGCCCAGACCAGCGCCAGGTTCATGCCACCGGCGATCAGCGCAGAGACGGGAAAAGGCACCTTGCCGAGGAACTCTGGCAGGAACAGGGCGCTGGTGAACGCGACGATGACACCGTCAAGCGCGAGCAGCACCAGGACGAGAATGCGGAACCGGCTCGACGTGCCGGGATCGGGGGCGGTCAGGTCGGGATGCTGTCGAGCATGGCGACCAGCGAACCGACGACCCACTGGAAGTTGTCGGCGCGGTCCTGCCAATGCTGCAGGTTGGGATCCAGGTCAGGGTCCATCGGAAGTCCTTCCGTCCGCGTCTCGCCCCCTTGACATTACTCCGCGGGCCCGCCTCACAAGCAGGTACCCGCACGAATGCGGGCTCAGAGTTCCAGGCCCGCCAGCAGGCAGCTCTCCCAGGCCGCCCCGGCCGCCGGCGCCACCGACCCGGACACCCACCGGTAGTGCTCGACCCCGCTGATCGGCAGCGCCAGCGCGTTCGACAGTGCGCACGCCCGTCCGGTCGGTCCGACGACCACCTGGGTGGCGTGACACCGCAGTGCCTGCGCCTTGGCGGCCAACCCGTCGGCAGCGTCCACAGCCGTGGTGACCTGGTCGTCGGGGTAGCCGAATCCGGGGTCGTCGGGCACGAACCAGCCCTCGTTCAGGTCGTCCGGGCCCAGTTCGGCCAAGGCCTGCGTCCAGGCGCTGCGCGGCGCGACGGTCCAGTAGAACTTCGGCACCACCCACGGCTCGCCGTCCCCGCCGGAAGCCGCCGCGGCCGCCACGGCCGCGGTGGTGATCCGGTGGGCCTGGATGTGGTCGGGGTGCCCGTAGCCGCCGTTGGGGTCATAGGTGACGACGACGTGCGGGCGCAGCCGGCGCAGCACGGCCACCAACTCCCCCACCGCGGCGGACTCGTCGGCGTCGACGAAGCGGGTGCGGCCCCCGCGCGGCGGGGTGCCGGCCATCCCGGAGTCGCGCCAGCGCCCGGCCCCGCCGAGGAACATCGGTTCATCGACGCCGAGCGCGTTCAGCGCGGCAGTGAGCTCACCGATGCGGTAGCCGCCGAGTTGGTCGGCCTCATCTGCCACCAGGTGTGCCCACCGGTCGCCGATCACCTCGCCCTCTTCGCCGAGGGTGCAGGTCAGCACGGTGACCTGGGCGCCGGCCGCGCGGTAGTGCGCGATGGTGGCCCCGTTGTTGATGGTTTCGTCGTCGGGGTGGGCGTGCACGAACAGCAGGCGGGCGGTCTCGGCGGGCATGCCCCCAGGGTAGTGACCAGGGGCGAGGGCGGGGCCGACGAATCTGCGGACGGAACTTAGGCGTGCCATACTCACCCCAACCGTCAGAGGGGAACCATGTCTCGCACCATCCGCGCACTCGCGATCACCGGCGCCGCCGCAACGCTGTCCCTGGGTTTGGCGATCCCGGCTTCGGCCGATGATTTCGCCGGTCAGTACACGCTGACGCTGGACCAGGAGAGCGCGACGTGGACGGTTCGCCCGTGCGACGACGCCGACCCGGCCGCCGGGTTCGTGCAGTGCGTCCATGTCGCCCAGTCCGGCGGCAAGGAGGTGCCGTGGGAGTCCGTGGCGACCTGGGCGGTGGGCTACTGGACGCTGCGGGTGCAGCGCCCGGACGTGATGGCCTGTGACGACGGCAAGGAGATCGCCGCGCTGACCACCTATTCGTGGGACGCGGTGACACTGGCCGGGCATATGAGCTTCCTGTATCCGGGTGGGTGCGGCGATGCCCCCGAGCAGAGCGTGGCGGTGCCGTTCACGCTGGCCAAGGGTGCCGCGCCGGTGGAGCCCAAGGCCGCCGAGGTCCCGGCCTGACCGGACGCCGGCCCTGCATAAGACACGCGGCCCGGGTTGGGCCGCATCGGCGGAATAAGTTTTCGGTCACCGTGTCGCAAAGCCGCTGATCAGCGGCCGGACATGTTTTCACCTGAAACAATCAGGATGTTTCTTAGACTTCTCGGTTAGAAATCTAAGGTTTTTATCAGTTAGTGTTCTGGCGAGGGGGCGACACGGCCGCCGCGGTCACCACGTTACGTGGACGCCGCGGCGGCCGCGCCGCGTTTGGGGCCGGTGACCTTGGTCCGCGGAATCGACACCCTTATCCGCCAGTCCGGCCGGCACCACCGGATAGGGTCGATTTCGACGATGGCCGAAACGATCCTGGAGATGTGATGACCGACAAGGGACCCGAACCGTTCGCGACCAACATCGAGGTCGCGACGCTGGCCAACACGGCCTTCCGCGACACCCTGTGGACGGGAAAATACCTGCAGCTCACCGTGATGAACATCCCGCCCGGCGGCGTCGTCGGCGGTGAGATCCACGACGACCATGACCAGTTCATCCGGGTGGAATCGGGTAAGGCCAAGGTCGTCATGGGCCCGAGTAAGGACGACATCACCTTCGAGGAGACCGTCGGCGACGACTGGATCGCCCTGATCCCCGCCGGTAAGTTCCACAACATCATCAACGTCGGCGACGACGACCTGAAGCTCTACTCCCTCTACGGTCCCGCCGAGCACCTCCCCGGCACTCGACACGAGACCTTCGCCGACGCCGCCGCGGACCCGCAGGAGACCGACCTGGTCTGAGCCGGCGTCGCGGTGGGTCAGCTGTCAGCTGGACCCACACCGGCCGGCCAAGCCGGGCAGCGTTCAGGGGACCAGCTCGTAGTCTCCACAACCGAGTGCGCGACCAGACGAACACCCCGTTTGAGAACGCGCATAGCTGATTCGCGCGCTTCATGCCAGGTGGCGAACCCCGCAACGAGGACGCTGGTATCGGCGGCAATCACCGGCGAATACGGTCCAGCGTTTCACGAACGACATCGTCGGTGAGCTGCGGCATTGCCCGATCTGGCCGCGCTACCAGGATGACACCGTCGCGGACCAGATCAACATGGGTCGGCGCCAGTTCGATCTCGATGCGACCGTCACGTTCAGTGATCTCTACCTGCTCGTTCCCATGCAAGCCCAGGCGGTCCCGGATCGGCTTCGGTATCACCAGCCGCCCCGCCAGCTACGACAGCGTCGTGGTGTACTCCTGCCCGTCGCTGGTCTTGGTCCGCACCTTCATCGCCCCCGGCTCAATAACCAGGTCCTCTGCCACTAGCGTGCCCGGAAGAGTGCGGTACGTGACGGGCTGGTCCGGGCGAACGATCTCGACAACGGTGTTGCCGTGCCCATCGGGACGCAGGAGGAACAGGCCGTTGGCCCGCGGCTGGCCGTCCGGACCCAGCCCCAGGTCGGGAACCACCATCCGGCCCTCAGCCGGATCATTGATGTCCTGATCCACCCGGACAACCGTGCCGGTGTGATCGGCGACGACGAGAAAGTAGCCTTCGGAGCTCGCCTGCCCCACCAACACCATGTAGATATTGCCGTCACCCGAAACCACCGAAGTTCCCTGGGACACAAGCGCCTCAATGGGTTGTCCCTGCATGTCCGTGACTTGAGTCGTCGGCTTGGCTCCGTCGGCACCGATGATCGTGAGGTAGCTGGAATAGGCTTTAGTCTCGGGATCCTGGTCGACGGAAGGCGCGTAGATCGCACCATTCGGGCCGGTCAGCAGCTCCATCACTACGTGTGGAAGCTTGATCGGCTGCCCGACAGAGCCGTCGACATTGATGGGGTAGAGCGACGTCTCGTGGGTCGCGACATTCGCGGCGAGGGCATAAGCCTTGTCACCCGCGATGAACACAGAGTTCGGATAGTCCCCAATGACCTGAGTGGTACCGCGTTGCGTCCCGTCGGGACCGATCACCGCGACACGCATCGTTGTGTCGTCAGCAGATCCGACGGAGGTGCTGATATAGGCCGTGCCGTCGGAGGTGAAGACCGGGGTCTGCAGCGAGTTCGGCCGTCCGTCGATGGCGATGGGTGTCCCCACAAGGCCGTCGGCGCCAAGCGCGTACACCTGGCTGCTGGCGTTGTCGCCCTCGCCCGCGGTGGTGACGACGACCGCGGTGCCGTGCGGACCAGCGGCGACCGGACTCACCGGGAAGCCGGGCGGCGCCGGGGGGGTAACCGGCTTTCCCTCTAGGTCAACGGTTTCGGTCAGATTACCGTCTTTGAAGATCGCGACGTGGCCGGCCGACGCCTGGTCACACGTGGCACCGGTGCAGGTTGCCTGATAGGCCATGCCTTCGGTGCCGATCACGACGTTGCCCATCGCGGTTCCGGAAACCGTCGTAACCACGGGATTTCCATTGCCGTCGATGACCGTCACATGTGTCACCGGGCCACTGGGTTCGGGCTCGCTGAATGCGGCCATCCGGAGTATCCCGGGGTTGCTCTCCCCTTCCGGCGCGCCGCCGGAACCCGTGCCGTCTGCCGTGCTGGTGACGTACGCGTTTCCCGCGCCGTCGAAGACGATGACTCCGGTCGGCGTGCCGGCGATGTCGATCGGCTCGCTGAAATTCCCCTTCTTGTCGAGGATGACGACCCGGCTCTGGGTTGCGCCATCGGGGGATCCCACCATCTGGTACAGCGATCCCGTGACGGGGTTCAGCACCGGGTCACCGGTCGCACCGGCCGGCGGCTCAACGATGTGGACGGTGGCATTGCCATCCCCGTCGTACTCGGTGATCTTGATGAACGTAGTACCGGCGTGTTCGCCTTCCGTGTACTCGCCGGGCTGATATTTGACCCCGTTGCCGATGAGCGGTGCTCCGGTCGGCTTCGCACCGTCTTTGGTGTTCAACGCAACTTCAATAGGGTTCGTTGTGACGGTTCCACCTTGACCGTCAGCGAAGCCGAAGCTGAAGTTGTCCGTGGCCAACGCCTCGGGTATCTCGCTACTCGGGTCTTGCTGATACGTGTAGCCGAATCGTGTGGTCCCCGGTTCATCAGTTGCCACGGGGTCGTCGAGGGTGACCGCTCCGTACTTGGGTTCTGCTGCCAGTGTCGGCCGCACCTCGTCACCGTCGGGATCCTTGACGATGACGTAGCCGGTGACCTTGCCTGCTTCGTCGGGATCCGACTGCCAGAAATCAACGATCTTCGGAGCCTGGTTCTGGTCAACCTGCGCTGGCGTCACGTTGATTTGGTAGCTCTGCGTGACGGTGTGTCCGCCGCCGTTCAACAGGTTGGTTAGGCCATGGAGGTGGAATCCGCTGTCGGCGTCGCTGGCGGTCACGGCGAGGTTCACCGGCTTGGCGGGGTCAACCTCGGTCACCGTGAAGGATCCGTCGGAATGTACTTCAACGGAACCGTTGTCACTGGTTGCGGTGTACTTCAGCGCATCCCCGTTGACGTCAGTGATGCCGAGGGTCCCGGCCACCGTCGTGCCGTCACCGGACACCGTCGTGATCGTCGGCTGAGCCGAAACGGTCGGAGTGTCATTGCCCAGGAACGACTCGATCCGCCGGTATCCCGCCCATGCGAGAGCGAACACCTGCCCGACGATCGGCAGGTCACCGGAATGATTGCTGGCATCCGGACTGTAGCCTAGAACGCCAAGCACACTGCGCAGCAGATCCCGAATCGGCTGTGCCGGCTTCTGACTCGAAGCTCCGGTCGTCACGATCGTCGCGCTCGCGCCGGCCGGAGCCTCACCTTCTTCGTCCTGCAACACCTGGTAGGAGACTGCAGAGGCGCCGCCCAGAGTAACGGGGGTGCCAGCACCGATCTCGGAGATGCCCTGACTCCCAGCCGGGTTCGCGAACGCCGCCGTCAACCGAGCCAGCGACGCCGCGCCGACAGAAGGAGCCTTCTGCTCCACCTCAGCTACGACCCGTCCAACCCACCCCGCCAGCCGGTCCGCCGGTCGCGACGGCGCCCCAGCACCCAATGCCTGCCGCTCGCTCGACTGTCCCGGGGCCACCGCGGGGATGAGCACTCTCGCCACACCCACCTCGGGCACAGCCGGAACCCCGGCATCCAGAACGTCCGACCCGACGGCCGACTCCACGACACCCGTGATGCCGGCATCTGCAGGCAGCGAGAATGCACGCTTCACCCGTAGGGATGGCTCCCGCAGCGCGCCGACAACGCTCCGAAGTCCAGTCCCCTTATCCCCCAGAGAAAATCGATCACGGGTCCGCTGCGAAGAACGCCCGGCCGCGGGAAGGACCGAGCCTAGGTCCCTGGACACCACACTGGGCACCGACCCCGCAGCACTGCCGGGACCGCGGCCGCTCGGAGCGGGATCCGGCGCCACCCGCGTGTCATCGACACTCGCCGTCGCATCGCGGTTGGCGACCGTTCCGACCACGCGCGGGACCGTCAGCCGCGAACGGTCGGGGCTATCTGTACCGCGCGCCTTCGGCCCCTTGGGCTCGGAGCGATGGTGCCCACCACGATCAGAACTATTCGTCGGGCCGTCGTCGGCAAAGGCGATGCCACACCCGCCGGCGGCCACCGCGCCACCGATACCCAGCGCAACCGCCAACGCACCGACCCGACCAACGATGTTTTCAGAGCTCATCACGCCCCCGCCCCTAAGGAGCACCCCCAAGGTGACTCTAGGCTTACCTTAGCTGAGATTTTGCTGAGTATGCATGAATTCCTGCGAAACTAAGCCTGTACCGCTATGTCGCTCACGGAGCGATGGCGACCGACAAGGGCGGGAGGTTCATCACGGTCAGCTGCAGGTGCTTTCCCGCCCACAAGGTGTCGCGGAAAGCCCTGTTGGCCAGCGTCGCGACCTCGATGTTGACCGTGAACGGTTCGGGTCCGCGGCGTGGTCGGCGGTGAGATCCACGACGACCACGACCAGTTCAGCCGAGTGGAATCGGGCAAGACCAAGGTCGTCATGGGCCCCGGCAAGGACGACTTCACGTTCGAGGAAACCGTCGGCGACGACGACCTGAAGCTCTACTCCCTCTACGGCCCCGCCGAGCACCTCCCCGACACCCGGCACGAGACCTTCCCCGACGCCGACGCGGACCCGCAGGAAACCGACCTGGCCTGACCGATACACCCAAGCGGTCGTTTTCAGACTTGCCAAATGTCCAAGCTTAGGTCACACCACCCCTAGGCCCATAGCGACCTGCCAGCTGCCAACCAGGATTAGGAGCGTCGCAAGGATCTGCCGGCGATATTTCCGCGTTCGTTCGTGTATTGGCTCCACCACAGCCCGAGCCTTTGCCGGTGCGATCCAATAGCCGACCAGCACAATCTCGAACATCGCAAAGGCCAACAACACGAACGCCACGGCGGCAAGAAGCTGCACAAATATGGAGTTACCTGAAAAGACAATCGCCGTATCGATGAATAAAATCGCCTCTGGCGCGATGAACGTCAGCATACCGAAGGCAAACACTATCTTCAGGTTATCGCTTTCCCATGCATCGTAGAGGCGCGACGCCAGCCGTCGGATGACCGCGTTGTTCTTCGACATCAAGCCCTCGAGTAGTGCTTTGCCCGATGATGATTCAGCCCCTATCTCCGCATCTGCGAGGGGCTTCGGCACCGACCGCCCACCGGCTGTCGCAGCGCCCTGACGTTCCCGACCTTTCACCCAAGGACGCACCATCACCACTACGGCGATCAGCAAAGTGAGCACACCCAAGCCCAGCAATACATATCGGACAACCGGGCTTTGGTCTGGATGCAGATCCTCTGCAAAGGATCGGAATCCCGGAACGAAATGCAATAGGACTAGCGGGATTAACATAGCTGGCAAATTCGTCGTCATGAGCCCCAGCCAGTACACGAACAGGCTGGGCAGCGGACGAGGACGGGAAAGCAGGAGCAGAATTACCCCCAGCATCACCGGATTCAGGGCACCCACCATTGCTAAGCCGACTACCGTCCCCCACATCGCCTGCGAACCTACCTCAACCGCCGACCTGTGGCTCCGTGGTCGGGGCGCCGACTTCCGAAAGCGGTCGTTCGCCCAACAGCAGAGCCCGCGCAACCGGTCGAGGCGCCAGGTCACGCAGGAGGAAACTGGCCGGCCGCGGCCTGACCCGCTGCGGCCACCAGAACCAACGGCCTAGTAGGGCAGCGATCGAGGGCGTGATGAAGGACCGCACGATGAACGTGTCCACCAACAGGCCGAGACCGATGGTGGTTCCCACCTGACCGATGATCCGCAGATCGCTGACCACCATTGACATCATGGTGAATCCGAAGACAAGGCCTGCCGAAGAGACGACCTTGCCGGAACCACCCATCGCGCGAATAATCCCGGTGCTGATCCCTGCGGAAATCTCCTCCTTCATCCGCGACACGAGGAGCAGGTTGTAGTCCGATCCAACCGCCAGCAGGATGATTACCGACATTGCTAGCACCATCCAGTGCAGGTTGATGCCCAGGATGTGTTGCCAGACCAGTACCGACAAGCCGAAGGACGCACCCAGCGAAAGTGCTACCGTGCCCACGATGACCAACGCGGCCACCAGGCTGCGCGTAATGATCAACATGATGATGAAAATGAGGCAGAGGGCAGCGATGCCGGCGATCCAAAGATCGTAGGTGGATCCGTCCTGCCAATCCTTGGCCGTCGCCGCCGCACCCGCCAGAGAGACCTGACTATTCGCCAGCGGCGTCCCCTTGACAGCCTCTTCGGCCGCCGTTTTGATCTGGTCGACCCGCTTAATCCCATCGGGGGTCGCCGGATCACCGCGATGCGAGATGATGAATCGTACCGCCTTGCCGTCCGGCGACAGGAACAGCTTCATCGCTCGCTGAAAGTCCTTGTTCTTGAAGACTTCCGGCGGTAAATAAAAGGATTCGTCGCTCTTCGCCTCGTCGAATGCCCGGCCCATCTCGGTAGCGTCCTGGGTCATCTCGTTGACCTGATCCAGACTGCTCGACATGGTGCTGTGCATGGTCAGCATCATGGCCCGCATGGACTTCATGAACGTGATCATCTTCGGGAACTGGGCGACCATTTGTGGCATTAGCGCATCGAGGGTTCCGTAGTCCTCAACCATTTGCTTCAGGTTTTCGCGGGTTGCCACAGTCATATCGATCGTGTCGAAAAGTCCACGGGTAGACCAACAGATCGGAATGTTGTAGCAGTGCGGCTCCCAGTAGAAGTAACTACGCACCGGCCTGAAAGCATCGTCAAACGCGGCAAGGTTGTCGACCATGTCTACAAGCAACTGGTACGACTTCTGCATATCCCCATACAGCCGATGACTGGCGTTCGCCATCTCTGTGGTAATCGCATATTGGTTCTCCATAACGGAAATCATCTTCGTCATGTCCGCGGCCTGTAGCAGCATGTCATCGTTGCGCACCTGCTGGAATTTAAGCACCTGGGTCTGGCCAGCGGTTTGCAGACTGAGCAGGAAGGGAATCGATGTCCGCTCGATCGGCGTCCCCTCCGGACGTGTGATCCCCTGCACCAGAGAAACTCCGTGGACCCGGAAAACCGCCTTTGCGATCTTGTTGATCACCAGGAAATCTGCGGGATTGCGCAGGTCATGGTCGGCCTCGACCAACAACACATCCGGCATCAACCGGGATTGCGAGAAGTGGCGTTCTGCAGCCAGGAATCCCTCGTTGGCCGGAATGTGGTTCGGTAGGTACTGCCGATCATTGTAACTGGTCCGGTAACCAGGAAGAGCCAACAACCCGACCATCAGCACGGCGCAGGAAGCAACCAGTATGGGCGCGGGCCAACGCACGATTGCGGTACCGATTCCCCGCCAGCGCCGCCCCAAAGCCTTGCGCCTAGGATCCAGCAGCCCCGCACCACCAGCAAGTACCAGCACCGCCGGCACCAGGGTGATGCCGACCAGCACCAGAACAACCATGCCGACCGCGCACGGCACAGCGATCGTGGAGAAATATGGGAGTCGCGCCAATTTCAGGCAAAGGAGCGCTCCTGCGATCGTCAGGCCCGATGCGAGCACGACAGGCGTTACGCTGCGGAACGCAGTGAAATAGGCCCTTTCCGGATCCTCACCGCTGCGCCGCGCCTCTTGATACCGCCCGAAGTAGAAAATTCCATAGTCGGTACCCGCGGCCATCCCGAGGGAGACCAAAAGGTTGACTGAAAACATCGAGAGCTGAACCAACTCGTGGTCGCCCAGCAAGGCGATTACCCCACGCGCCATACCCAATTCGATTCCGACGGTTGTCAGGAGTAACGCTGAGACGACCAGTGACCGGTAGA
The DNA here is from genome assembly GCF_010731615.1 of Mycolicibacterium insubricum. Lineage (NCBI taxonomy): Bacteria > Bacillati > Actinomycetota > Actinomycetes > Mycobacteriales > Mycobacteriaceae > Mycobacterium > Mycolicibacterium insubricum. The sequence continues at coordinate 3,992,836 of NZ_AP022618.1, forward strand.
TGAGCAGCAACATCGTCAGGATGATCACCACCGTCACCACGGTGATTTTTATGATCGAGTCGTTGCCGCTGTGCTGCATATCCGACATGAGCGGTGCAGCACCCGTGACATAGACTTCGACGCCGGCCGGCGGCGATATCCTGTCGACGATGGCGTGAATCGCCGCGAGGGACTCCTCGCCGGCTGGCGTGCCCTGGTCACCGGTAAGGTTCAACTGCACATACGCAGCCTTGCCGTCGGGGCTCTGCATACCCGATGCGGTGAGCGGATCGCCCCACAGATCCTGGACGTGTTGGACGTGCGCAGGATCGTCCTGCAACGCGCGAACTAGATTGTCGTAGTATCCGTGAGATTCCGGGCCGAGCGGGTCCTTGCCCTCCAGAATGATCATCGCAGAGCTGTCCGAGTCGGATTCCTGGAAGTCCCGGCCGATCCGGGCTAAGGCTTGTGCCGAGGGCGAGTCCTTGGGTATCAGTGCCACCGAGGCATCGCGCTCGACCCGCTCCAGTGATGGGACAGCGAAGGTAAGAACCAGCGTCAGGCCTATCCAGGCCAGAAGGATGGGGACCGCGAATCGGCGAATGAACCGGGCGATGAACGACGGTGCGGAATTCTGGGTACTCATGGGCGCCGGCCGCTAGTCCCTCAGAAGCAGGGCACGTACCAGCGGTCGAGGCCCGATCGGACGGAGCAACGCACTTGCCGGACGCCGCCGCACCCGCTGCGGCCACCAGAACCAACGCCCGAGCAGGGCAGCGATCGACGGAGTGATAAACGCCCGCACGATCATGGTGTCGAACAGCAGACCCATTCCTATCGTGATGCCCACCTGGCTGATGCTGAGCAGGTCGCTGACCACCATTGACATCATTGTGAAGGCGAACACTAAGCCGGCCGCTGTGACAACCTTGCCGGTACCGGCCATCGCCCGGATGATTCCAGTGTCGATGCCGGCAGCCACTTCGTCCTTCATCCTGGATACCAGCATGAGGTTGTAGTCAGACCCGACCGCCAACAGTACGATCACCGACATCGCGAGCACCACCCAGTGGATCTGGATGCCGAGCAGGTGCTGCCAGAGCAGCACCGAGATACCGAAGGACGCGCCCAGAGAAATAGCCACCGTAGTGACGATGACCAGCGCTGCGACCAGGCTGCGAGTGACCAGCAGCATAATGCTAAAAATCAGGCAGAATGCCGCAACCCCGGCGATCAGCAGGTCATAACGGGAGCCATCGACGAGATCCTTAACGCTTGCCGCCGTGCCCGCTAGAGCGACCTTCGAGCTCTCCAACGGCGTTCCTTTGAGCGCCTCCTCGGCCGCTGAAAGGATCGGCTCGACGTGCGCCATTCCCTCTGGAGTCACGGGATCCGAGCGTTGGGTAACCAGGAAGCGAGCGGCCTTCCCATCCGGAGACATGAAGATCTGCATTACCCGCTTGAAGTCGTCATTCTGCAGCATCTCAGGCGGCAGGTAGAAGGAATCCTCATTGTGCGCGGCGTCGAAGGCTTTGCCCATGGCGGTCGCGTTGTCGGTCGATTCCTCTGTCTGGGCGAATATTCCGGTCATGGTTCCATGCATGGCTAGCATCATCGTCCGGGAATTCCGCATCGTTTGGATCATCGGCGGGAACTGGACGAGCATCTGCGGCATGATCGCATCCAGTTGCTTGATGTCGACAACGACGTCTTCAAGAACACCGGTTAACGTGTCGACTCCGTCGAGCGCATCGAACACCGATCTTATCGACCAACAGATCGGAATATCGAAACAGTGTGGCTCCCAATATAGGTAGTTGCGCAGTGGCCGCCAGAAGTCATCAAAGTCGGCGACGTGATCACGCAGTTCCTTGGTGGTCTCCGTCAACTCGACTGTGGTAGCTGTCATCCGGTGCGTGACGTCAGCCATCTCCTTCATGGTGTCGTACATCCGCTGCATGACATTGATCATGTTGGAAATGTCGTCCGCCTGTTTCAGCATGTCTTTCATGCGTTCCTGTTGGAACGGCAGGCTCAATCGTTGACTCGCGTTGGACATGCTGAGCATGAAGGGGATAGATGTGTGCTCGATCGGCTTGCCTTCCGGGCGCGTCACTGACTGCACATTTGCGATACCCGGAACTGCAAACACGCCCTTGGCCAATTTGTTGAGCACCAACAGATCCGCCGGATTGCGCATATCGCGGTCGGATTCCACCACAAGAAGATCCGGGACTGCCATGCGCGATTCCGGGAAATGTCGCGAGGCGGCGGCCAATCCCTGGCTTGCCGGGATGTCCTTCGGGATGAAGTCCTTGTCGCTGTAGCTAGGATTAAACCCGACAAGTGTCAACAGCCCAATCAGCGCGACCGACGACGATGCTACAAAGACCGGACCGGGCCATCGGACGATCGCCGTCCCGATTCTGCGCCACCCCCGTGTCCGGATGGTGCGTTTCGGCTCGAACAGTCCAAATCGGCTACCTGCCGCCATCACGGCTGGGATCAACGTCAGTGCGACGGCGACGGCGACCAGAATGCCCAGTGCACCGGGCACGCCTAGGGGCTGGAAGAACGGCAGCCGGGTGAAATGCAGACAGAAGATGGCACCGGCGATAGTCACACCTGAAGCCAGCACGACCTTAGCCACCCCGCGGTAGGCCGTGTAGTAGGCACTCTCCCGGTCCTCCCCGGCTTGGCGCGCCTCTTGATAGCGTCCGACAAAGAAGATTCCGTAGTCGGTGCTGGCGGCGATGCCAACCGACACCAGTAGATTCACCACATAGGTGGTCAGCCCGACGATTCCGTGCAAGCCAAGGAACGCCACGATTCCGCGAGCGACTTGAAGCTGAACGAATACCATCAGCAGTAGGGCGATGACGCTGGTCACCGACCGGAGGACAATCAGCAACATCACGAAGATGACTGCGAAAGTCACCATAGTGATCAGCAAAACCGTGCGGTTACCGCTCTCACCCATATCGGCCACGACGGCGGCAGGTCCCGTGACATATGCCTGCACACCAGGTGGTGGCGGGGTGCCGTTGACAATGCGCTGCACTAGTTTGACCGATTCGGTCCCCGTCGCGTCACCCATCTTGCCCACCAGATTGAGCTGGACGTAGGCGGCCTTACCGTCGGCGCTCTGTGCGGCGCCAGCCGTCAGCGGGTCACCCCAAAAATCCTGCACGTGTTGCACGTGCTCGGGATCTGCCTTCAGCTGCCGGACCAGTGAGTTGTAGAACTCGTGCGCAGCGTCGCCGAGTTCGTCCTGGCCTTCGATAACGACGACTGCCACGCTCTCCGAATTGGATTCGTGGAATAGCTCGCCCATTCGGGTCATGGCCTTGTACGAGGGAGCGTCCACCGGGCTCAGCGAAACGGAATGCTCGCGCTCAACCTGCTCCAGCGGTGGAACCGCAACCGTCAGGAGCGCGGCGATCACGACCCATGCCAAGATGATCCAGACTGCGAATCGACGGGTCAGCCTGGCAGCGCGCGGCCTCGTCTCCGTCGCTCCTGTTGTCGGCACGGTACTCATGCGGCTTTCAGCAGGCAGTAGGTCAGGGCACTCGGTTGATGCGTCATCCGCTCGGATTTCACCTGGTCGTTGACGGTGATTCGGCAGCCGATGGTATCGCCATCGCTTTGTGCCATCAGGCTGCCGACCGCGGTCGTCTGAGCGATGGTGAACGTCTCCGTCCAAGGCAACTTGACCCCTCGCAAGGTCTGAGGTTCCCCATCCCCATCGAAGTAGCTGATCATGGCCACCGTGCCCGGAGGACCAAAGACTTCGTAGGTCAGACGTTTCGGATCAAAGGACTTGCTGTCGGCAATCGGGGTGTCGGCGTATGACGGGCGCTTCGCCGAGCCGAAGACGCCGTGCAACCGCGCCACGGTGAAACCGCCGGCCACCAGCACGAGCACGATGACCAGCGGCACCCATATCCGCCCCAACGCCTTAAAAATGGGATCCCCCTCCGTCCCGCACCTCGCCCCCCACGGCGATCAGCCCGTAGCCGAGCCTAGCCAAGCAACTATACGTTGGCACCGGCGTGCCAGTCTGAAGCAGGCTCATCTCAGTAGTTATGGCATGCGGCCACCGCGCCCTGTGCAACGTCCAGGATCTGCTGCGCGGCTGGATTGGTCTTGTTCATTTCAATGATGTTGGCGCGGCTGGCATGCGACTGAGCAAAGTAAGTCCGGAATGCATCTTGCTGGTCGGGCCTGCTGTCGAGGAACGCAGCTGCAGCTGGGTTTTGCACCCGTACCGCACTGATCACCTGTTCATAGCTGCAGTCCGTATTTATCAAAGCTGAATAATCGGGGTCGGCGCTGGCACTGCCTTGCGCTAGCACCACCGTCAACGCACCAGCCGCAACAACCAATCCCATCAATGATAATCTGGCCATACTTCAACACCTTCCTGCGGATCCCGTCCTGTCGTCATATCGACGGTTGGGCATGCCTTGTTATCTCAAATCGATCGGGAAGCTCATCGGCGAAATCCACCAGCGTCAACGAGTCGTTCAGCCAGTCCCGCAGCCGACGCGGCAGTCGACGCCCCATCGATTGCCGGGCCCGGAACACCCGGCCGCGCCCCTGGGGACCTCGTCCAGCAGCCTGTACGGCACGTACGCCAGGCAGCGGGCCCAAGAGCGTCACTAGCTCCGTGTCCGACACTCCGAACGGCAAGGGGGGCACGCGATAGCGCTTCGAAGCCCGGAGCCCGCGCCGCTGGGAAAGTCTAACCAGCAGGGGCGGAGGCAGGTCGAACAACATCCGACCCCCGGGGAATCGGCGCGCGCATTCGGCGATCAATCCCAGAACCTGAGCCTGCTGAAAGTACATCAGCAGCCCCTCCGCTGTGATGAACACGCCGTTACTCGGATCTACTTGATCCATCCAGCTGTAGTCCAGAGCGGATTGCGCACACATGGTGATCCGCGGCAGCATGGGCAGTAACCGCGAACGGAGCTCCACAACTGCGGGTAAATCCACGGTGAGCCAGCGGAACTCACCACCCGGAATCGCCGCATCGAGCCTCCAGAAGCTGGTCTGCAGCCCCTCTGCAAGCGCCACCACTGTTGCCTTTGGATGCTGTTCGAGGTAGGCGCGGGTGTTGGCGTCGAACGACGCGGCCCGCAGCGCAATCTCCTGGCGAGTGTGACCGAACTTGGCAAAGTCGACATCCATCGCGTCCTCCAAGCGGATCGCCATCGGATCGTCAATGACTCCGTCTGCCCTGCGCGCCTCACGGGCCCGCGAGTTGAGCGTCAACAACGCAGTCTCGGAAATGCCGGTAAGGTCAACGGACTGTTTTTCTGGTTTCACTGAGACAGACACTCCCACATCATATTGCGGCAAGCACCGAATTCCTTGAGGTTGCACCGCGGTCAGCCTTCCAGCAACAATCGAAGGCTCTGCCCGTACTCACGTAGGGCTCGCTCTGTGAACATTTCATGGTGTGTGCAATCGACGGATCCGGAGGTGAGATCGCCGGACACGTACGGTCGCCAATCCTCGACGGCGGAATTGAAGCGCTTTCGCCTTTGCAACGCCGGCCACCGCAACGACAGGCCAGGCAAGAGACTGTCGTGGTCCGCGCGCAAGCTAGCGGAGAAGGCAATGGCATCTCCGTCGTATCGCCCGGATACGTGACCCATCAGCATGTCCCGGTTCGTGACGAAGCTCCGGACCATCAGGTCGACCACCTCCCGAGGAGGAAGGTCAGCTGAAAATCCCTGCTGCTCGACGAGTATCGCTGCCTGCTGGTAGCCGAGACCTTGCGGATGGTTTGAGAAGTCCACACCCATCTGACTGAGAATGCTTTGCATGACAAATTGCTCGGCAAAAACACGGTTTCGCCCAAGGTATTTAATGGCGATTTTGGCAATCCTATTCCGTTCTCCGGTCGCCGGTTTGGAATCCACCAGAACTAGGTGCTCGACCTTGAATCCACGTCGACGCAATTCGATCGCGATCTCCTGAGCGACGATGCCCCCGAAGGACCACCCGAGGAGTCGGTATGGCCCGTCTGGACAATGGTTCTGAATGCGGTTCGCATAAGTCACCGCCAAATCCCGGACCGAGGCGGACTCACTTTCGCCATCCTGAGGGATCTGGTTTATCCCGATGATCGGGCAATCGAGATACTGGCCAAGACTCCGATAAGGCCAGCTAAGCCCGAACCCATCGTGAATGCAGAACAGAGGGGTGCCAGCGCCTTCCTTAAGTACCTGCATGGGAAGTAGCAGCGCGGTGTCCTGCGCCGCCCCGACAGTGTCGATCCGCTCAGCGATACCCGCCACCGTCGGGGTTTTGAACAGCATCGAGACGGCAAAATCTGCGCCGAGTTCAACTCGAATCCGAGCCAACAGTCTCATCGCGGACAGTGAATGTCCTCCCAGATCGAAGAACGAATCATCGATGCCAACCCGCTTGACCTCAAGAACCTCGCTGAACAGTTCGGCAAGCTTTTCTTCACGGGCATCACGCGGCGCCCGATACGCCACGGTGCTCACGAACTCGGGAGCTGGCAGGGCTCGGCGGTCGAGTTTACCGTTCACGGTCAGCGGCAGCGATTCCATCGCGATGATGCTGGCCGGCACCATGTACTCGGGCAGCCGTTCAGCGATGAAACGGCGAAGCTCGGCGACTCGTTCAATTGCAGCTGGGTCATTGACGCATCCTGCCAGCGACTCCACCGGCACGACCGGTACATACAGATCCGACAGCGCCACGGTGCGACCGTCGACGTCCTGGTCGAGCATCTTGGTGTAGATCACATCGACTAAACCCGGGGTCGGTGACCAGGTCACAGCCGTGGCATACCCGCGCTCTGCACCCAGCCGATGGCACTGATCTGTCAGCACTCCATCGGATGGAGTGATACCGGCACGCAGATCGGCAAGGCTGACGCGATCCCCGGCCAAAGCCAACGCCTGCACCAGTTCCACATCAGGCAGAACCCCTGCGTGCGGCACCCCGACCACCCGCAGCGCCTCGGGCTGCTGCAATGCGAGATAGTCGCCCACAGCGGCCAGACCGGTGAACTGCTCCCATGGCTGGCTAGGAATCTTCGTCAAAGAACGCGCATACACCGGCGCCTTCCGCAGTACCACCTCGTAGCGATAGCTGCTCAACTCATTGACCACACCCATGTCTTTGAGCTGGATATCCACGGTGGCGATCTCTGGTATGCGCTGAGGCAGGGCGGCGAAGAACTCCGGTGACAACAACAGCTCCTGCTCATCGAGTATCTCGCGCCGTATCCGCTCCCGCACCACCGCCGCAGTTTCCCGCTCCGCATCGGCATCGGTGCACACCACCTTCGTGGTAAACGCCGACAGCAGTGACAGATTACGGACATCGCCGAGGAACAATGCGCCCCCCGGTGCCAGCTTCTGCATCGCGACGTCGAGCACATCCAGCAGATACCCCGCGCTGGGGAAGTACTGAATGACTGAATTGAGGATCACCACATCGAAATACCCCGAAGGGAGGCCATCGGCAATATCGGCTGCCTGCACCTGCAACCGCACCAGGTCACCCCACGGCTTTTCAGCGACCGAAGCCCGTAGCTTCTCGATCGTCGCTTTGGAGAAGTCCGTGGCCCAATACTCAACGCAATCGGGCGCAACATGGCCCAGCAACAAACCGGACCCCACACCGATCTCCAGCACTCGCTGCGGGTTCAGACCTCGAATCCGATCCAACGTAGCGGCCTGCCACTCCTGCATCTGCTCCAGCGGAATCGGCTCACCGGTGTAACTGCTGTTCCATCCGTCGAAGTCCTCGCCCACCTCGGCGAATGCGCCCGTAGTGAAACTCTCGCCGGAGTACAGACCCTCGTACACGTCCTGCCACTGATCGACCAGCTGGGTTTCTCGCTCGCGATCACGGACTAGCATCATCTGCTTGTCCAGGGCCACATAACCGACCAGCTGCTGATCGCCGATACCTGAGCCGTCTTCAGCGGTAGAAGCGTGGGTGACTACGGCTGCCTGGCCTACCCGCGGATGAGCCATCAGCGCCGCCTGGATCTCCCCCAACTCGATTCGATACCCACGAACCTTCACCTGCTCATCGGCCCGGCCCGCATACTCCAACTGTCCATCCGGGTTCCACCGAACCAGATCCCCAGTCCGATACATCCGCAACCCAGAACCACCAAACGGGCATGGCACAAACCGCGACGCTGTCAACCCCGAACGACCGACATACCCCAGGCCGACACCAGTACCGGCCACATACAACTCACCAACCACACCAACAGGCACGGGACGCAAGTGCGCGTCCAATACAAACAACGCCGCACCCGGTACCGGGAAACCGATCGGCACCGTGCCCATTCCCGCCGACAACGGCGCGATGGTGCTGAAGACGGTCGCTTCAGTCGGACCATACCCATTGAGCATCACTCGCCCCGGCGCCCACCGATCAACCACCTCAGTCGGGCATGCTTCCGCCGCAACCATCAGAGCAGCCGCCTCTATGCCCTCCGGAGTCAGCATTCCCACCGACGAGGGAGTTTGGCTCAGGACTCCCACGTCCTCTTTTACGAGCAACGCCTGGAGGTCCTGAGGCGAGCGCCTGACGTCCTCGGGTACCACCACCAACCGGCCACCATGCAGCAGGGCACCCCAGATCTCCCACACCGAGTAGTCGAACGCCAGCGACGAGCATTGCGCCCACACTTGATCGGAATCCAGGCGCACGCCGATGTCCATGCCATCGAACAACCGCGTGACGTTGCGATGGGTGATCGCCACGCCCTTCGGGGTGCCTGTGGTGCCCGAGGTGTAGATGATGTAAGCGACGTCATCCGCGGCTGGGTCACCATCGACTGGCGCCACTGACGAATCTGTGATTGCGGAGTCCGCCACATCAACTACAGCAAATCGACTGTTAGACAGTCTTTCCCGCAGCTCTGAGGAAGTGACCACCACAGTCGGATCCGAATCGCCGAGAATAAACTCGACCCGCGCGTCCGGTACCACCGGATCGATCGGCACATACGCCGCACCGGTCTTCAAAATCGCCAGGATCGCAGTGATCGCCCGCGCCGAGCGCGGCAACAACAACCCCACCCGCGCACCCGGACCAGCACCACGAGCAATCAGCACATGCGCCAACCGATTCGACGCCTCATCAAGGTCCCGATACGACACCGACACACCGTCAAAACGCAACGCCACCGCATCCGGACCCGCCACAACCTGACGGGCAAACAACCCCGGAATCGACACTCCACTAGAAGAAACCGGGGTGCCCAACACCGCCCGATTACCGACCTCGTCGAGCCACGAGTACTCAACGTCATCGAGGACATCGATCGCCGAAACCGCCACCGCAGTATCGGCGGTCATCTCCTCCAAAACCCGCCGTAGGCGGTCGATCAGCGTTTCAACGGTCGTTCGGTCGAACACATCCGTGCGGAACTCCACCGACCCGAAAAGTCCCACCGGAGCGCCCGTATCGTCCCAACGCTCCTTTAGCGAGACAAACAAGTCCACCCTGGCCGACTTCGTATCGGCACCTAGCGGCTGCACCTCGACGTCACCAAGGAGCATCGAGGCATCAGAGTCTCCGACGTAGTTCTGCCATCCGAATAGCACCTGCACTAGGGGGTGATGGGCCAGGCTGCGGACTGGATTCAGGTCCTCAACGACGGCCTCAAACGGCACGTCCTGATGCTCAAAGGCCTCCAGGCTGCGAGCCCGGACCCGATCCAGCACCTCGGCCACATCCGGATCACCGGACAAATCAACTCGCAACACCAACGTGTTGACGAAAAACCCGATCAACTCCTCCAGCGCCGGATCCTGGCGACCCGCAATAGCCACACCCACAGCCACATCCGTGGTCCCGGCCAACTTCGCCAACAACACCGACAACCCGGCCTGAACCACCATAAAACTGGTCACACCACGCTCACGCGCCACCCGAGCGATCTGCTCCTGCAACGCCGCCGGCCACTCCACCGCAACACTGGCACCCCGATAATCAGCAACCGCCGGATACGGCCGATCCGTAACAACTCCAACCGCTCCGGCAACCCCGCCAACGCCTGACGCCAATACCCCAACTGACGAGAAATCACACTGCCAGGATCAGATTCAGACCCCAACCAGTGGCGCTGCCACAACGTGTAATCGGCATACTGCACCCCCAACGGAGCCCACCCCGGCGCCTGCCCAGCACTGCGCGCCGCATATGCCACACCCAGATCACGCACCAACGGCGCAATCGAAGACCCATCACCGGCAATGTGATGCAACACCGCCGCCAACACAAACTCACCATCACCGACATCAAAAACCTGCGCCCGCAACGGAACCTCAGCAGCGACATCAAACCGATACCCCACGATATCGGCAATCACCTCACCAAGACGCTCCTGCGACCACCCCGAGGCATCAACAACCCGCCAACCGAAATCAACATCCTCCGGCGAAAGCACCACCTGACGCGGCACCCCATCGACCATCGGGAACACCGTGCGCACACTCTCATGACGAGCAACCACATCACCGAGCGCCAACCCCAACGCCACAACATCCAAACCACCAGAAAGCCGCAACACCACCGGCATGTTGTAGGTGGCGATATCGCCTTCCGAGCGGTTCAAGAACCACAGGCGTTGCTGGGCATACGACAACGGCACCACATCCGGACGCAGCCCCGACGTCAACGCCGGACGCCCACCCGAACCCACACCAATACGCGGCGCCAACAACGCCACCGACGGCGACTCAAACAACGTCCGCACCGCAAGCTGAGTATCAAAAGCAGCACTCACCGCCGCCGCAACACGCATCGCCGACAACGAATCCCCACCCAGGTCGAAGAACGAGTCATCCACACCGACGCGCTCCACACCCAAAACCTGAGCGAAAATCCCAGCCAACAACTCCTCAGTCGCCGACGACGGCCCCCGATACCCCAGAGACCCGCCATAATCCGGCGCCGGCAACGCCCGCTTATCCAACTTCCCATTCACCGTCAACGGCAAAACATCAAGCACCACAACAGCAGAAGGCACCATATAACCGGGCAACCGCTCACCCAACACCGACCGAACACCAACCGGATCCACCACACCCGGGGCCGACTCAGTCACATAACCCACCAGGCGCTTATCCCCGGGCCGATCCTCCCGAACAATCACCGCAACCTGATCAACCCCATCACAAGCCGACAGCGCAGCCTCAATCTCCCCCAACTCAATCCGATACCCACGAACCTTCACCTGCTCATCGGCACGCCCCACATACTCCAACTCACCGGCCGCATTCCACCGAACCAAATCCCCCGTCCGATACATCCGCAACCCAGACCCAACACCCTCACCACCAAACGGGCACGCCACAAACCGCGACCCCGTCAACCCCGAACGACCCACATAACCCACACCAACACCAGCACCAGCCACATACAACTCACCAACCACACCCACCGGCACCGGACGCAACCAACCATCCAACACAAACGCACTCAAGTGAGTCAGCGGAACACCGACCGGGCTAACCACACTGTCGGTATCAGCAGCCACCACCTCCCGGAAAGTGACATGCACCGTCGTCTCGGTGATGCCATACATGTTGATCAGCCGCGGCGATTCCGGATGACGCTGCATCCAGCCACCCAATTTCTGTGGATCCAGCGCCTCCCCACCGAAGACCACCGCCTCCAACGCCAACTGCGTCCCCCTCTCGGGATGGGCAGCATCCACCGCCTGCAACGCATAAAACGCCGACGGCGTCTGGCTCAAAACATTGACCCGCTCAGCCACCAACAACGAGTACAGATCCTCAGGAGCACGAACCACCTCGTCAGGGGCCACCACGACCTGGCCCCCGCACAACAACGCACCCCAGATCTCCCACACCGAAAAGTCAAACGCCAGCGAATGGCACTGCGACCACACCTGCCCCGACCCCGAACCCAACTCCGCCTGCAGCGGACCAAGCAACTCCACCACACTGCGATGAGTAATCGCACAACCCTTAGGTTTACCCGTAGTCCCCGACGTGTAAATCAGATACGCCACATCATCGACAACCGGACCACCCTCAACCGGAGTCACCGGTTGCTCGGCGATAACCGGGTCCTCGATATCGATGATCGGCACATCGAACCCAGCGACCCGATCCCGCAACCCAGCAGTAGTCACCACCGCCACCGGACCCGCATCACCAAACACAAACCCGACCCGCTCATCCGGGTGCCCCGGATCAACAGGCACATACGCCGCACCGGTCTTCAAAACAGCCAGAATCGCAGTGATCGCATCAGCCGAACGCGGCAACAACAACCCCACCCGCGCACCCGGACCAGCACCACGAGCAATCAGCACATGCGCCAACCGATTCGACGCCTCATCAAGGCCCCGATACGACACCGACACACCGTCAAAACGCAACGCCACCGCATCCGGACCCGCCACAACCTGACGGGCAAACAACCCCGGAATCGACACCCCACTAGAAGAAACCGGGGTGCCCAACACCGCCCGATTACCGACCTCGTCGAGCCACGAGTACTCAACGTCATCGAGGACATCGATCGCCGAAACCGCCACCGCAGTATCGGCGGTCATCTCCTCCAAAACCCGCCGTAGGCGGTCGATCAGCGTTTCAACGGTCGTTCGGTCGAACACATCCGTGCGGAACTCCACCGACCCGAAAAGTCCCACCGGAGCGCCCGAGGCGCTCCAGTTCTCCTCCAACGAGAAGGTCAGATCAGCACGCGCAGAATGAGTCTCAGCCGTCAACGGCTCGATACCCACATCCCCCAACGCCAGACCTGCAGCCGGCAGATCCCCACCACGCTGCCAGGCCAACATCACCTGCACTAGGGGGTGATGGGCCAGGCTGCGGACTGGATTCAGGTCCTCAACGACGGCCTCAAACGGCACGTCCTGATGCTCAAAGGCCTCCAGGCTGCGAGCCCGGACCCGATCCAGCACCTCGGCCACATCCGGATCACCGGACAAATCAACTCGCAACACCAACGTGTTGACGAAAAACCCGATCAACTCCTCCAGCGCCGGATCCTGGCGACCCGCAATAGCCACACCCACAGCCACATCCGTGGTCCCGGCCAACTTCGCCAACAACACCGACAACCCGGCCTGAACCACCATAAAACTGGTCACACCACGCTCACGCGCCACCCGAGCGATCTGCTCCTGCAACGCCGCCGGCCACTCCACCGCAACACTGGCACCCCGATAATCAGCAACCGCCGGATACGGCCGATCCGCCGGCAACTCCAACCGCTCCGGCAACCCCGCCAACGCCTGACGCCAATACCCCAACTGACGAGAAATCACACTGCCAGGATCAGATTCAGACCCCAACCAGTGGCGCTGCCACAACGTGTAATCGGCATACTGCACCCCCAACGGAGCCCACCCCGGCGCCTGCCCAGCACTGCGCGCCGCATATGCCACACCCAGATCACGCACCAACGGCGCAATCGAAGACCCATCACCGGCAATGTGATGCAACACCGCCGCCAACACAAACTCACCATCACCGACATCAAAAACCTGCGCCCGCAACGGAACCTCAGCAGCGACATCAAACCGATACCCCACGATATCGGCAATCACCTCACCAAGACGCTCCTGCGACCACCCCGAGGCATCAACAACCCGCCAACCGAAATCAACATCCTCCGGCGAAAGCACCACCTGACGCGGCACCCCATCGACCATCGGGAACACCGTGCGCACACTCTCATGACGAGCAACCACATCACCAAGCGCCAACCCCAACGCCGCAGTATCCAAACCACCCGAGAGCCGCAACACCACCGGCATGTTGTAAACCGCAGACGGCCCCTGCAACTGCCCCACAAACCACAACCGCTGCTGGGCAAACGACAACGGCACCACATCCGGACGCTCAACAGCCATCAACGCCGGACGCCCACCCGAACCCACACCAATACGCGGCGCCAACAACGCCACCGACGGCGCCTCAAACAACGTCCGCACCGCAAGCTGAGTATCAAAAGCAGCACTCACCGCCGCCGCAACACGCATCGCCGACAACGAATCCCCACCCAGGTCGAAGAACGAGTCATCCACACCAACGCGCTCCACACCCAAAACCTGAGCGAAAATCCCAGCCAACAACTCCTCAGTCGCCGACGACGGCCCCCGATACCCCAGCCCCCCACCATAATCCGGCGCCGGCAACGCCCGCTTATCCAACTTCCCATTCACCGTCAACGGCAAAACATCCAAAACCACAACAGCAGAAGGCACCATATAACCCGGCAACCGCTGCCCAAGCGCCGCACGCACACCAACCGGATCCACCACACCCGCAGCCGACTCAGTCACATAACCCACCAAGCGCTTATCCCCCGGCCGATCCTCCCGAACAATCACCGCAACCTGATCAACCCCATCACAAGCCGACAGCGCAGCCTCAATCTCCCCCAACTCAATCCGATACCCACGAACCTTCACCTGCTCATCGGCACGCCCCACATACTCCAACTCACCGGCCGCATTCCACCGAACCAAATCCCCCGTCCGATACATCCGCAACCCAGACCCAACACCCTCACCACCAAACGGGCACGCCACAAACCGCGACCCCGTCAACCCCGAACGACCCACATAACCCACACCAACACCAGCACCAGCCACATACAACTCACCAACCACACCCACCGGCACCGGACGCAACCAACCATCCAACACAAACAACGCCGCGCCCGGCGGTGGGCTGCCGATCGGTACCGTGGCCGATACAGCCCCTGCAGTTAGAGGTGCGCTGATCGCTCCCAGAATCGTCGCTTCAGTCGGTCCATAAGCGTTCAGCATCGTGCGGCCCGGTGTCGCCCATCGGTCAACCAGCTCCGGAGGGCAGGCTTCGGCTGCTGCCACCAAAGTGATCGACTCGAGCCCTTCTGGGGACAATGCCCCTGCTGCCGACGGCGTCTGCGTAAGCACGTCGACTTGCTCTGTTACCAGCAACGCGTGGAGTTCTTCTGGAGAAGCGGTCACATCTTCAGGCACCACAACCAAACGCCCACCGTGCAGCAGAGCGTTAAATATCTCCCACGTTGATGCGTCGAAGGCCAGTGAGTGGCACATTGCCCAGACCCCGGGCCGCGGCCATCCTGGATCCAGCGCGACAACTAACTGGGCAAGGTTCCGATGCGCGATTGCCACACCTTTTGGGGTGCCGGTAGTGCCCGAGGTGTAAATCAGATACGCCACATCGTCTGCGGCCGGTCCATTTTTCGGCGGGGTCGCAGGCGCCTGTGCGACTGCCTGGTCGTCGATGTCGATGATCTCGACGTTTCTTCCGGCCAGCCGGTCCCTCTGGTCGGCGGTGGTGATCACGGCGATGGGTTCGGCGTCGTCGAAGACGAAGGCCACCCGCTCATCCGGGTGCGCGGGATCCACCGGCACATAGGCAGCGCCGGTCTTGAGCACCGCCAGGATCGCGATCACCCCGCCGGCCGTACGCGACAGCAACATGCCCACCCGCGCACCAGGCCGCGCACCGAGTCCCGCGAGGATGTTCGCGAGCCGATTCGACGCCTCGTCCAACTCCCGATACGACACCGACGCACCGTTGTAGCGCAATGCCACCACATCTGGGATCGCCGCCACTTGACGTGCAAACAACTCCGGAATCGACACCCCAGCATCAGCACCGGAGACAACCCCGTCGAACAGCACATCCCGGTTACCGATCTCGTCAAGCCACGAGCACTCAATATCATCGAGCAAGTCAATTGACGACAACGCCTGGCTGGTGTCGGCCGCCATCTCAGACAGCACCCGCGCCAATCGCTGTGCGAGCGACGTGACAACTGTGCCGTTGAATTGGGTGGTGTCGTATTCGAATCGGAGGCCGAGTTGAGGTCCGGGTAGGACGGCCAGGGTCAACGGGTAATGGTTGTACTCGGTACCGGTGAATCCGGTGACGGTGAGGTCGGTGGTGGCGCCAGTGAAGGCGCCGGGGTCCAGGGGATAGTTCTCGTAGACGAACAGCGTGTCGAACAGTTCATCGTGGCCGGTGGCGCGATGGACGTCAGTCAGCGCCAGGTACTGATGCTCCAGGGTGTCGTTGCGGGTGGCCTGTAGTTGCTCGAGCAGACCCGCGACGGTGGTGTCGGTATCGACGGTGGCCCGGGCGGGCACCGTGTTGATCATCAAACCGACGATCACATCGGCACCGGGTAGATCCGTCGGTCGACCCGAGACCACGGTCCCGAACGCGACGTCGCGCTGCCCGGTCAAACCCATCAGGATCTGTGACCACGCGGCCTGCAGCACCGTACTCACGGTGGTGTGATGGGTGCGCGCCAACTCGGTGACCGCCTGGGTGGTCTCGGCCGAGACCTGGAAATGCTCCACCCCACGCGGGCCCACACCCATCTTTCTCGACGAGGCGACCAAGGTCGGAGTTTCGAACCCATCGAGCACCGAGCGCCATGCATCCCGCGCGCCCTCATGGTCCTGCTCAGCCAGCCAAGTCACAAACCGTCGGTACGGCACCGGGGGCGGCAGCGGATGGCCGAAGTAGACCGCGAAGATCTCCTGCATCAACACCGGCAGCGACCAGCCATCCATCAGGATGTGGTGGTTGGTCATGATGAACCGGTACCGGTCACCGGGAATGGTCAGCAAAGCGACCCGGAACAACGCCGGGCCACCAAGATCACAGACCGCAACCCTCTCGGCAACGCAGATCCGCTGGACCTGATCCTCCACCTCGGAGTCCGTCCCGGCATCGATATCCATGTCCTGCCAAACGATTTCAGGGTCAGCAGGAATGACCTGTACGGGCTGGTCGTACTCATCGATGAACCGAGCCGCCAAGTTCGGGTGCCGGGCGATCACCGCTTGCACGGCATCGCGAAGGCGTCCGGTGTCGAGGTTCCCGGCAAAACCGACATCCAGCTGCACCGAGTACAGGTCCTCAAGCCCACCCTCGGCACCATCGGTGAGGACCGTGTGGAACAGCAGTCCCTGTTGCAGCGGAGTCAACGGCAGAATATCGGCCACACCGTAGCGACGGTCCAGATCATCGATCTGAGACTGGGTCAGCTGCGCCGGAGCGATGTCCGACGCGGTCAACCCGCCACCGCCACGACGAACCAGGCCGCAGATACCGGTCAACGCCTCGAACCACAGCTGCGACAGTCTGCCGACCTGATCCCCGGTGAGCGCCGAGGGCGCCCAGGACCAGTTCGCCTGCAGGCGCGGACCGGCCTCGGTCTCCAACGTTCCGGCATTGAGTTCCACGGTATGTGCCAACGACATCGGAATCGCCGCAGCCGTCTCCGCAATCGCAAAACTCTGCGGATCGATATCCCACAGACCATCGGCCACTTCACCGCCGCCGAGGCGGCCCAGATAGTTGAACCCGATCACCGGATCAGGACCGCAAAGATCAACATCAGCATTCAGGTAACGAGCCAACCCATAGGTCAACCCATCGGGCAACCCACGCAACTGTTCCTTGAGTCCCTTGACGATCGACCCCAACACCAGATCACCGGCGACCACCCGATCCCAGGCAACCGCATCGACATCCAACGCCACCGGATACTTCGTGGTGAACCACCCCACCGTGCGGGACAGGTCCACACCGGCGAACAGTTCCTCGTTGCGTCCGTGACCCTCGACATCAATGCCCACCGGCCCGACATGACCGGCCAAAAACTCCCGGCACGCCAACCCGAACGCGATCAACAAAATGTCCTGAACCCCGGCGTGGAAAGCCGCCGGGACCACCGTCAGCACCTGCCGGGTCGTCTCGGCATCCAGCGACACCGACAACCGGCCCTCGCTGACAAACGTGTCACGATCAGGATCGACTGCCGGCAACGCCACCGGCACCGCGGCAACACGACGCCACCGCTCAACCTGCCCGACCACCGCATCGGATTCCGCATACTCTGCAAGCAATTCCGACCAGCGAGCGAACGACGTCCCCACCGCCGGCAACACCACCGGCTCACCGTTGCCGTGCTGCACCCACGCAATATTGAGATCCTCAAGCAGGATCCGCCACGACACCCATCAACCACCAGGTGATGGATCATCAGCACCAACTGCCGCGTAGCAGTAGCCCACACCCCCGACACCATCACCCCGGCGCCCGGGTTCAACCGGGACCGAGCCCCAACCACAGCCTCATCAGACAACACCTCGACCGTGCTCACGCACTCCCGGGCATCAACAGCACCCGCCTCGGGAACCCACAACGACCCAGCACCGCCCTCGGTGGCGTTCTCACCGTCGACAACACGGGCCCGCAACATCGGGTGATGATCAATCAAAGCCTGCAACACCGACACCACATCGGCCTCACCCACCCCAGCCGGAGCCTCAATCACCAAAGCCTGATTGAACTCCCGCGACGAACCCTCAACATCGTTGAACCACCGAATGATCGGCGTCGCAACCACCGATCCCAAACCACCATCATCCACACCACCGGAGCCACCAACAGTGGCCACCAGCGCCAACCGCGCCACCGTCTGCTCCACAAACACATCACGGGGCCGAAACACCACACCCGCGGAACGCGCACGAGACACCATCTGCATCGACAAGATACTGTCCCCACCCAGGTCGAAGAACGAGTCATCCACACCGACGCGCTCCACACCCAAAACCTGAGCGAAAATCCCAGCCAACAACTCCTCAGTCGCCGACGACGGCCCCCGATACCCCAGAGACCCACCATAATCCGGCGCAACGCCCGCTTATCCAACTTCCCATTCACCGTCAACGGCAAAACATCAAGCACCACAACAGCAGAAGGCACCATATAACCGGGCAACCGCTCACCCAACACCGACCGAACACCAACCGGATCCACCACACCCGGGGCCGACTCAGTCACATAACCCACCAGGCGCTTATCCCCGGGCCGATCCTCCCGAACAATCACCGCAACCTGATCAACCCCATCACAAGCCGACAGCGCAGCCTCAATCTCCCCCAACTCAATCCGATACCCACGAACCTTCACCTGCTCATCGGCACGCCCCACATACTCCAACTCACCGGCCGCATTCCACCGAACCAAATCCCCCGTCCGATACATCCGCAAACCAGAAGCAACACCCTCACCACCAAACGGGCACGCCACAAACCGCGACCCCGTCAACCCCGAACGACCCACATAACCCACACCAACACCAGCACCAGCCACATACAACTCACCAACCACACCCACCGGCACCGGACGCAACCAACCATCCAACACAAACAACGCCGACCCAGGCAGCGCCGTACCGATCGGCACCGTGGCCGACCCCGCAGACAACGGCGCACTCAGGGTGCTGTAGATGGTTGCTTCGGTCGGTCCGTAGACATTGAGCATCACCCGGCCCGGTGTCGCCCATCGGTCAACCAGTTCCGGCGGGCACGCCTCGGCGCCGACTACCAACGCCATCGACTCCAAGCCCTCCGGGGACAATGCCCCCACTGCCGACGGCGTCTGGTTGAGTCCAGTGACCTTCTCCGCCACCAACAGCGCGTGGAACTCCTCCGGGGAAGTGGTCACCTCCTCGGGCACCACCACCAAACGCCCACCGTGCAGCAGGGCACCCCAGATTTCAGCAACCGACCAGTCGAATGCCAACGAGTGGCACAGCGCCCACACCCCGGGCCGCGGAAGACCCGAATCGAGGCCCTCGAGCAGCCGGGTCACATTGTGGTGCGTAACAGCACAGCCCTTGGGCTTGCCCGTGGTACCCGAGGTGTAAATAATGTGGGCAATATCGTCCTGAGCCGGTCCATTTTTCAGCGGGGTCGCAGGCGCCTGTGCGACTGCCTGGTCGTCGATGTCGATGATCTCGACGTTTCTTCCGGCCAGCCGGTCCCTCTGGTCGGCGGTGGTGATCACGGCGATGGGTTCGGCGTCGTCGAAGACGAAGGCCACCCGCTCATCCGGGTGCGCGGGATCCACCGGCACATAGGCAGCCCCGGTCTTGAGCACCGCCAGTATGGCAATCACACCGTCGGCTGTGCGGGGCAGCAACAACCCCACCCGCGCACCCGGACCAGCACCACGGCTCACAAGAACATAAGCCAACCGGTTCGAGGCCTCATCCAACTCCCGATACGACACCGACGCACCGTTGTAGCGCAACGCCACCACATCCGGGATCACTGCCACCTGGCGTGCAAACAACTCCGGAATCGACACCCCAGCTTCAGCACCGGAGACAACCCCGTCGAACAACACATCCCGGTTGCCCCAGTCATACAGCTCGTCGAATTCGTCGTCTCCCAGCAGATCCAACGCCAGCAGGCGCTGGTCCGAATCAGTGCTCATTGTTCTCCCCCTGCTTGGTGCTCAAAATGCCCAACGCCCGCTGGAATCGTTGTGCGAGTCGCGTGATCGTCTTCGTAGTGAATTGGGTGGTGTCGTATTCGAATCGGAGGCCGAGTTGTGTTCCGGGTAGGACGGCCAGGGTCAACGGATAGTGATTACGCTCCCGAATATTGAATCCGGTGACGGTGAGGTCGGTGGTGGCGCCAGTGAAGGCGCCGGGGTCCAGGGGATAGTTCTCGTAGACGAACAGCGTGTCGAACAGTTCATCGTGGCCGGTGGCGCGATGGACGTCAGTCAGCGCCAGGTACTGATGCTCCAGGGTGTCGTTGCGGGTGGCCTGTAGTTGCTCGAGCAGACCCGCGACGGTGGTGTCGGTATCGACGGTGGCCCGGGCGGGCACCGTGTTGATCATCAAACCGACGATCACATCGGCACCGGGTAGATCCGTCGGTCGACCCGAGACCACGGTCCCGAACGCGACGTCGCGCTGCCCGGTCAAACCCATCAGGATCTGTGACCACGCGGCCTGCAGCACCGTACTCACGGTGGTGTGATGGGTGCGCGCCAACTCGGTGACCGCCTGGGTGGTCTCGGCCGAGACCTGGAAATGCTCCACCCCACGCGGGCCCACACCCATCTTTCTCGACGAGGCGACCAAGGTCGGAGTTTCGAACCCATCGAGCACCGAGCGCCATGCATCCCGCGCGCCCTCATGGTCCTGCTCAGCCAGCCAAGTCACAAACCGTCGGTACGGCACCGGGGGCGGCAGCGGGTGACCGAAGTAGACCGCGAAGATCTCCTGCATCAACACCGGTAGTGACCAGCCATCCATCAGGATGTGGTGGTTGGTCATGATGAACCGGTACCGGTCACCGGGAATGGTCAGCAAAGCGACCCGGAACAACGCCGGGCCACCAAGATCACAGACCGCAACCCTCTCGGCAACGCAGATCCGCTGGACCTGATCCTCCACCTCGGAGTCCGTCCCGGCATCGATATCCATGTCCTGCCAAACGATTTCAGGGTCAGCAGGAATGACCTGTACGGGCTGGTCGTACTCATCGATGAACCGAGCCGCCAAGTTCGGGTGCCGGGCGATCACCGCTTGCACGGCATCGCGAAGGCGTCCGGTGTCGAGGTTCCCGGCAAAACCGACATCCAGCTGCACCGAGTACAGGTCCTCAAGCCCACCCTCGGCACCATCGGTGAGGACCGTGTGGAACAGCAGTCCCTGTTGCAGCGGAGTCAACGGCAGAATATCGGCCACACCGTAGCGACGGTCCAGATCATCGATCTGAGACTGGGTCAGCTGCGCCGGAGCGATGTCCGACGCGGTCAACCCGCCACCGCCACGACGAACCAGGCCGCAGATACCGGTCAACGCCTCGAACCACAGCTGCGACAGTCTGCCGACCTGATCCCCGGTGAGCGCCGAGGGCGCCCAGGACCAGTTCGCCTGCAGGCGCGGACCGGCCTCGGTCTCCAACGTTCCGGCATTGAGTTCCACGGTATGTGCCAACGACATCGGAATCGCCGCAGCCGTCTCCGCAATCGCAAAACTCTGCGGATCGATATCCCACAGACCATCGGCCACTTCACCGCCGCCGAGGCGGCCCAGATAGTTGAACCCGATCACCGGATCAGGACCGCAAAGATCAACATCAGCATTCAGGTAACGAGCCAACCCATAGGTCAACCCATCGGGCAACCCACGCAACTGTTCCTTGAGTCCCTTGACGATCGACCCCAACACCAGATCACCGGCGACCACCCGATCCCAGGCAACCGCATCGACATCCAACGCCACCGGATACTTCGTGGTGAACCACCCCACCGTGCGGGACAGGTCCACACCGGCGAACAGTTCCTCGTTGCGTCCGTGACCCTCGACATCAATGCCCACCGGCCCGACATGACCGGCCAAAAACTCCCGGCACGCCAACCCGAACGCGATCAACAAAATGTCCTGAACCCCGGCGTGGAAAGCCGCCGGGACCACCGTCAGCACCTGCCGGGTCGTCTCGGCATCCAGCGACACCGACAACCGGCCCTCGCTGACAAACGTGTCACGATCAGGATCGACTGCCGGCAACGCCACCGGCACCGCGGCAACACGACGCCACCGCTCAACCTGCCCGACCACCGCATCGGATTCCGCATACTCTGCAAGCAATTCCGACCAGCGAGCGAACGACGTCCCCACCGCCGGCAACACCACCGGCTCACCGTTGCCGTGCTGCACCCACGCAATATTGAGATCCTCAAGCAGGATCCGCCACGACACCCCATCAACCACCAGGTGATGGATCATCAGCACCAACTGCCGCGTAGCAGTAGCCCACACCCCCGACACCATCACCCCGGCGCCCGGGTTCAACCGGGACCGAGCCCCAACCACAGCCTCATCAGACAACACCTCGACCGTGCTCACGCACTCCCGGGCATCAACAGCACCCGCCTCGGGAACCCACAACGACCCAGCACCGCCCTCGGTGGCGTTCTCACCGTCGACAACACGGGCCCGCAACATCGGGTGATGATCAATCAAAGCCTGCAACACCGACACCACATCGGCCTCACCCACCCCAGCCGGAGCCTCAATCACCAAAGCCTGATTGAACTCCCGCGACGAACCCTCAACATCGTTGAACCACCGAATGATCGGCGTCGCAACCACCGATCCCAAACCACCATCATCCACACCACCGGAGCCACCAACAGTGGCCACCAGCGCCAACCGCGCCACCGTCTGCTCCACAAACACATCACGGGGCCGAAACACCACACCCGCGGAACGCGCACGAGACACCATCTGCATCGACAAGATACTGTCCCCACCCAGGTCGAAGAACGAGTCATCCACACCGACGCGCTCCACACCCAAAACCTGAGCGAAAATCCCAGCCAACAACTCCTCAGTCGCCGACGACGGCCCCCGATACCCCAGAGACCCACCATAATCCGGCGCCGGCAACGCCCGCTTATCCAACTTCCCATTCACCGTCAACGGCAAAACATCAAGCACCACAACAGCAGAAGGCACCATATAACCGGGCAACCGCTCACCCAACACCGACCGAACACCAACCGGATCCACCACACCCGGGGCCGACTCAGTCACATAACCCACCAGGCGCTTATCCCCGGGCCGATCCTCCCGAACAATCACCGCAACCTGATCAACCCCATCACAAGCCGACAGCGCAGCCTCAATCTCCCCCCAACTCAATCCGATACCCACGAACCTTCACCTGCTCATCGGCACGCCCCACATACTCCAACTCACCGGCCGCATTCCACCGAACCAAATCCCCCGTCCGATACATCCGCAACCCAGACCCAACACCCTCACCACCAAACGGGCACGCCACAAACCGCGACCCCGTCAACCCCGAACGACCCACATAACCCACACCAACACCAGCACCAGCCACATACAACTCACCAACCACACCCACCGGCACCGGACGCAACCAACCATCCAACACAAACGCACTCAAGTGAGTCAGCGGAACACCGACCGGGCTAACCACACTGTCGGTATCAGCAGCCACCACCTCCCGGAAAGTGACATGCACCGTCGTCTCGGTGATGCCATACATGTTGATCAGCCGCGGCGATTCCGGATGACGCTGCATCCAGCCACCCAATTTCTGTGGATCCAGCGCCTCCCCACCGAAGACCACCGCCTCCAACGCCAACTGCGTCCCCCTCTCGGGATGGGCAGCATCCACCGCCTGCAACGCATAAAACGCCGACGGCGTCTGGCTCAAAACATTGACCCGCTCAGCCACCAACAACGAGTACAGATCCTCAGGAGCACGAACCACCTCGTCAGGGGCCACCACGACCTGGCCCCCGCACAACAACGCACCCCAGATCTCCCACACCGAAAAGTCAAACGCCAGCGAATGGCACTGCGACCACACCTGCCCCGACCCCGAACCCAACTCCGCCTGCAGCGGACCAAGCAACTCCACCACACTGCGATGAGTAATCGCACAACCCTTAGGTTTACCCGTAGTCCCCGACGTGTAAATCAGATACGCCACATCATCGACAACCGGACCACCCTCAACCGGAGTCACCGGTTGCTCGGCGATAACCGGGTCCTCGATATCGATGATCGGCACATCGAACCCAGCGACCCGATCCCGCAACCCAGCAGTAGTCACCACCGCCACCGGACCCGCATCACCAAACACAAACCCGACCCGCTCATCCGGGTGCCCCGGATCAACAGGCACATACGCCGCACCGGTCTTCAAAACAGCCAGAATCGCAGTGATCGCATCAGCCGAACGCGGCAACAACAACCCCACCCGCGCACCCGGACCAGCACCACGAGCAATCAGCACATGCGCCAACCGATTCGACGCCTCATCAAGGCCCCGATACGACACCGACACACCGTCAAAACGCAACGCCACCGCATCCGGACCCGCCACAACCTGACGGGCAAACAACCCCGGAATCGACACCCCACTAGAAGAAACCGGGGTGCCCAACACCGCCCGATTACCGACCTCGTCGAGCCACGAGTACTCAACGTCATCGAGGACATCGATCGCCGAAACCGCCACCGCAGTATCGGCGGTCATCTCCTCCAAAACCCGCCGTAGGCGGTCGATCAGCGTTTCAACGGTCGTTCGGTCGAACACATCCGTGCGGAACTCCACCGACCCGAAAAGTCCCACCGGAGCGCCCGAGGCGCTCCAGTTCTCCTCCAACGAGAAGGTCAGATCAGCACGCGCAGAATGAGTCTCAGCCGTCAACGGCTCGATACCCACATCCCCCAACGCCAGACCTGCAGCCGGCAGATCCCCACCACGCTGCCAGGCCAACATCACCTGCACTAGGGGGTGATGAGCCAGGCTGCGGACTGGATTCAGGTCCTCAACGACGGCCTCAAACGGCACGTCCTGATGCTCAAAGGCCTCCAGGCTGCGAGCCCGGACCCGATCCAGCACCTCGGCCACATCCGGATCACCGGACAAATCAACTCGCAACACCAACGTGTTGACGAAAAACCCGATCAACTCCTCCAGCGCCGGATCCTGGCGACCCGCAATAGCCACACCCACAGCCACATCCGTGGTCCCGGCCAACTTCGCCAACAACACCGACAACCCGGCCTGAACCACCATAAAACTGGTCACACCACGCTCACGCGCCACCCGAGCGATCTGCTCCTGCAACGCCGCTTACCACTCCACCGCAACACTGGCACCCCGATAATCAGCAACCGCCGGATACGGCCGATCCGTAACTCCAACCGCTCCGGCAACCCGCCAACGCCTGACGCCAATACCCCAACTGACGAGAAATCACACTGCCAGGATCAGATTCAGACCCCAACCAGTGGCGCTGCCACAACGTGTAATCGGCATACTGCACCCCCAACGGAGCCCACCCCGGCGCCTGCCCAGCACTGCGCGCCGCATATGCCACACCCAGATCACGCACCAACGGCGCAATCGAAGACCCATCACCGGCAATGTGATGCAACACCGCCGCCAACACAAACTCACCATCACCGACATCAAAAACCTGCGCCCGCAACGGAACCTCAGCAGCGACATCAAACCGATACCCCACGATATCGGCAATCACCTCACCAAGACGCTCCTGCGACCACCCCGAGGCATCAACAACCCGCCAACCGAAATCAACATCCTCCGGCGAAAGCACCACCTGACGCGGCACCCCATCGACCATCGGGAACACCGTGCGCACACTCTCATGACGAGCAACCACATCACCAAGCGCCAACCCCAACGCCGCAGTATCCAAACCACCCGAGAGCCGCAACACCACCGGCATGTTGTAAACCGCAGACGGCCCCTGCAACTGCCCCACAAACCACAACCGCTGCTGGGCAAACGACAACGGCACCACATCCGGACGCTCAACAGCCATCAACGCCGGACGCCCACCCGAACCCACACCAATACGCGGCGCCAACAACGCCACCGACGGCGCCTCAAACAACGTCCGCACCGCAAGCTGAGTATCAAAAGCAGCACTCACCGCCGCCGCAACACGCATCGCCGACAACGAATCCCCACCCAGGTCGAAGAACGAGTCATCCACACCAACGCGCTCCACACCCAAAACCTGAGCGAAAATCCCAGCCAACAACTCCTCAGTCGCCGACGACGGCCCCCGATACCCCAGCCCCCCACCATAATCCGGCGCCGGCAACGCCCGCTTATCCAACTTCCCATTCACCGTCAACGGCAAAACATCCAAAACCACAACAGCAGAAGGCACCATATAACCCGGCAACCGCTGCCCAAGCGCCGCACGCACACCAACCGGATCCACCACACCCGCAGCCGACTCAGTCACATAACCCACCAAGCGCTTATCCCCCGGCCGATCCTCCCGAACAATCACCGCAACCTGATCAACCCCATCACAAGCCGACAGCGCAGCCTCAATCTCCCCCAACTCAATCCGATACCCACGAACCTTCACCTGCTCATCGGCACGCCCCACATACTCCAACTCACCGGCCGCATTCCACCGAACCAAATCCCCCGTCCGATACATCCGCAACCCAGACCCAACACCCTCACCACCAAACGGGCACGCCACAAACCGCGACCCCGTCAACCCCGAACGACCCACATAACCCACACCAACACCAGCACCAGCCACATACAACTCACCAACCACACCCACCGGCACCGGACGCAACCAACCATCCAACACAAACGCACTCAAGTGAGTCAGCGGAACACCGACCGGGCTAACCACACTGTCGGTATCAGCAGCCACCACCTCCCGGAAAGTGACATGCACCGTCGTCTCGGTGATGCCATACATGTTGATCAGCCGCGGCGATTCCGGATGACGCTGCATCCAGCCACCCAATTTCTGTGGATCCAGCGCCTCCCCACCGAAGACCACCGCCTCCAACGCCAACTGCGTCCCCCTCTCGGGATGGGCAGCATCCACCGCCTGCAACGCATAAAACGCCGACGGCGTCTGGCTCAAAACATTGACCCGCTCAGCCACCAACAACGAGTACAGATCCTCAGGAGCACGAACCACCTCGTCAGGGGCCACCACGACCTGGCCCCCGCACAACAACGCACCCCAGATCTCCCACACCGAAAAGTCAAACGCCAGCGAATGGCACTGCGACCACACCTGCCCCGACCCCGAACCCAACTCCGCCTGCAGCGGACCAAGCAACTCCACCACACTGCGATGAGTAATCGCACAACCCTTAGGTTTACCCGTAGTCCCCGACGTGTAAATCAGATACGCCACATCATCGACAACCGGACCACCCTCAACCGGAGTCACCGGTTGCTCGGCGATAACCGGGTCCTCGATATCGATGATCGGCACATCGAACCCAGCGACCCGATCCCGCAACCCAGCAGTAGTCACCACCGCCACCGGACCCGCATCACCAAACACAAACCCGACCCGCTCATCCGGGTGCCCCGGATCAACAGGCACATACGCCGCACCGGTCTTCAAAACAGCCAGAATCGCAGTGATCGCATCAGCCGAACGCGGCAACAACAACCCCACCCGCGCACCCGGACCAGCACCACGAGCAATCAGCACATGCGCCAACCGATTCGACGCCTCATCAAGGCCCCGATACGACACCGACACACCGTCAAAACGCAACGCCACCGCATCCGGACCCGCCACAACCTGACGGGCAAACAACCCCGAAATCGACACCCCACTAGAAGAAACCGGGGTGCCCAACACCGCCCGATTACCCCATGACTCCAGCTGCTCGCACTCACCCCCGCGTAAGGTGTCAAACGACGACAGCGAGCGGTCCGGGTCGTCTGCCATCGCCCGCACGATGTGCTGCAACCGGTCTGCGAGGTCCGCCACCTCGAAGTCGGCGAATGGTTGGCCCGCACCCGCGGTGCTGAGAATCAGCTCGTCGCCGGAGCCGAGGAAGAAGAGACCGAAATGTCCCAACGGCCCGTGGTTGGTGTAACTAGCGGTAACAGGTGTGCCGGCCAGATCCAGGGTGAGTCTGCCCGGGATGAAGTTGACTGCGACCCGATTGGTGACATGCGAGAATCCGGAATGACCGCCCTGTGCACTTTCTAGCGTGTGTACGGGAAACCGCTGGTGCTGGAGCAGTTCCCGGATCCGAGCATCGACGTGTCGGCACAGTTCGGCCACCGTGCAGTCCGGTGGCGTCTTCAGTACCAATGGCACAACTCCGGCGAACATGCCGGGCAGCGTCTTGGTTTCCTGACGCACCCGCCTGCTGACCGGGAAGTCGAGGGCGACTTCGGAAGTGTTAGCTGACCAGGCCCGCACCAATAGCGCACACGCCGCGGTGATCACCGAGTAGCGCCGGACTCGCAGACTCTTGTTCAGCTCACCGATCTTCTTGATTACAACGGAGTCCAGTTGCGCGGTGGCAGAGGACGAGTACGCATCCCGGCTGCCCGCGGAGCCGGACAGCCGGGCGTCCAACCCGCTGTCCGGAGGAAGATTGGCGCTCCAGTACGCCCGATCCTCTTGATAATCGTCCGATGCTTCGTATTCCGCCTCGGCATCGACAACGTCTCGCAATGATCCGAAAGCACTTGTTGGGATAGGCTTGCCTAATGCGAGGGCGGTGTAAACAGATGCGATCCGACGGCTCACCAAGGCCATGCTGAGTCCGTCTACCGCCATATGATGCCCCAGGCCAAATAGATAAAATTCGTCGGGCTGCGTTTGAAACAGCGCGAATTTAATCAACGGTCCCGACAATGACATCGGCACGGATTGAATTGAGGCCGCCAATTCGCGAACATCACGCGCTGGATCTTCCGATCCAGTTAGATCGTGCAGGTCCAGCTTCAAATCAGCATAGTCGAATGCCTTTTGACGGACCTCGCCCCCGGATTCGAAAAATACGGCCCGGCCAGGTTCGGCGTCGCTCAATGCCTGCCGAATCGCCAGTTCGAGCAGATCGTGCTTAACTGGGCCGTCGATCTTGCCGAGCAGGCCAAGCTGCCATTCAGTGCCTACCAAACCGGTCTGCTGCGACAGCCAGATGTCCAGCTGTCCCCGCGTCAACGGTTGGAATTCTCCCCCTGATTCCACCCCGTATCCCCCTTTATTTTGTTAGGCCCCAGTGGCTCCGGCACGCTCTAGTCTGTCGCGCAAGGACTTTGGTCGAATATCCGGCCAGTTCTGTTCGATGAATTCCAAGCAGGCGGCACGATCGGCTTCCCCGAATACCGAACGCCAGCCCGCCGGAACATCCGCGAAGCTCGGCCACAGGCTGTGCTGCTCTTCGTCATTCATCAGGACAATGAACCTGCCATTGTCATCATCAAATGGATTAACCGCCATATCCCATATCCCTCCCTAAGCGATGGGACCGTCACTCTATCGAAGCCTAGCGGAGCCCGGAGCAATGATCAATACCTGTGGATGAGCCTCGGTGTGGGGGCGTGAAAATGGGCGCACCTTCCCGAGGATGATCATTACGGAATCAGGTATTCGATCAAGACCGGCGTTGGCGCGCTGGTTGGGAAGGTACGCCCATGCTCACCGTAGTTCACGATGGCCAGGAGACCAACGACGAAACCGGCGGACGCTCATTGCTCGATGAGATCGTTCGCGACGGCGCTCGGCAGATGCTGGCCACGGCGTTGCAGGCTGAGGTCGCTGCCTACGTGGCTCAGTACGCCGACCAGCTTGATGACAACGGTCACCGACTGGTGGTGCGCAACGGCTACCACCAAGCCCGTGAGGTGCTGACCGCGGCCGGCGCAGTCGAGGTGAAAGCTCCGCGGGTCAACGACCGCCGCCTCGACCTGGACACGGGCGAACGCAAGCGGTTCTCCTCCGCGATCCTGCCGGCCTGGGCGCGCAAGTCTCCGCAGATGAGTGAGGTCCTGCCGCTGCTGTACCTGCATGGCTTGTCGACCAGCGATTTCACCCCGGCCCTGGAGCAGTTCCTCGGCTCCGGTGCCGGGCTGTCGGCATCCACGATCACCCGGCTGACGTCGCAGTGGCAAGACGAGGCCGCCGCGTTCGGTCGCCGCGATCTGTCGGGCACCGACTACGTCTACCTGTGGGTTGACGGCATCCATCTCAAGGTCCGTCTGGACCAGGAGAAGCTGTGCCTGCTGGTGATGCTCGGTGTGCGCGCCGACGGGCGCAAGGAACTGGTGGCGATCAGCGACGGCTACCGTGAATCGGCCGAGTCGTGGGCCGATCTGCTGCGCGACTGCAAACGGCGCGGCATGACCGCCCCCGTGCTCGCCGTCGGTGACGGTGCGCTCGGGTTCTGGAAAGCGGTGCGTGAGGTGTTCCCGGCCACCAAAGAGCAGCGGTGCTGGTTCCACAAGCAGGCTAATGTTCTTGCCGCACTGCCGAAATCAGCACACCCGTCGGCCCTGGCGGCACTCAAGGAGATCTACAACGCCGAGGATATCGACAAGGCCCAGCTCGCGGTGAAAGCGTTCGAGGTCGATTTCGGCGCCAAGTACCCCAAGGCGGTCGCCAAGATCACCGACGACCTCGATGTGCTGCTGGAGTTCTTCAAGTACCCGGCCGAACATTGGATCCACCTGCGTACGACCAATCCGATCGAAAGCACCTTCGCCACAGTGCGTTTGAGGACCAAGGTGACCAAGGGGCCGGGATCGCGGGTGGCCGGTCTGGCCATGGCCTACAAGCTGATCGATGCCGCCGCGGCCCGTTGGCGGGCTGTCAACGCCCCGCACCTGGTTGCCCTGGTGCGCGCTGGCGCGGCCTTCCACAAAGGCAAGCTGCTTGAGCGTCCCGCCGACATCACGCCGCAGACACCGCCCTCAGACGACGATCAGCACGCCGGGACGGAGGTCGCCTGAAACACCCCGATCCACAGGTATTGACAATTCCTCCGGAGCCCGCAGACGGAACCCATCGTTCGTACGAAAAATGTTTGCAATTGCAACATGTTCTCGTTATTGATTTGATTGCATATGCAACCGTTACCGCCGAGTATTGTTTGCATTCGCAAGGGGGTACGGCGGCGAAATGGCGGGTGAACCGCTGGTCAGCGGCATCCCAGTCCCCGTAACTCGAATTACCGTGTGCTACTGGGGAACTTTGGTCCAGGTGCCCGCGTCGCCGACGATGCCGACCGGAACCGCACCCGTCAGGCTCACGCCCTGTACCGACGGGCCGGCCGCGACGATGGTGGTGTCCTGGATGATCGGCAGCACCACCGACAGGTCCCACAGCTTCGGCTCCACGGCCGCCAGCACCTCGTCCAAGCTGCCCGAACCGCGCAGCGCAGCCTCGATGCTGGGCTGAATGTCGTGATCGCAGATCTGGGTCAGGTTCGACGGCGCCTGCACCAGCTCCCCCGGTGACGGCGCGGGCACCGAGGCACTGGTCTGCGCGGTCGCTGTCGTTGTACTGGGAGTGTGCTGGGAGACAGTGGTTTTCGGTGTTGGCGTGGTCTTCGGCGCCGAGGTTGCCGTCGTCGTCGAGACCGGGCTGGTCGTCATCTGCGGTGCCCCGGAGGTGACCACGGTCGTTGTCTCCAGTGACCGGCAGCCGTACCGCGACGCCAGTGACGTCGCCAGGTCCCCGCCGGCGGCATGCCAGCCCATGATCGCGTCGACCCGGTTGTTCACCAGTGCGTCCCCGTAGAGCGCCACTGGGTCCAGCGCCGACACCGAGGCGTCGATCCCGACGTTGCGCAGCTGGTCGGCCGCGGTGTTGGCCACCGCCACCGCCGTCGGGTCGTTGGCCGCCGCCCCGATCACCAGCGTCAGCTGCTTGCCGTCCTTACTGATGGTGCCGCGCGTCGGCGTCGCCCCCGGCTCGGCCGGCTTGGACTCGTTGGTCACCGTGTAGCCGGCCTTGGCCAGCAGCTCGAGTGCCGCCGGCTTGCCGATCTTGGGCGGCGCGGTCGGCACGTAACCCGGATCCGAGGGCGAGCGCACCTGTGCCTGCGCCAGTGTCACCGTGTTGTCGCTGCCGGCGCCGACGGCGGCCAGCAGGTCGGTGTCCAGCAGCCCCATGATCGCCTTGCGCACCAACAGGTCGTCGAGATGCGGCTGACCGCCGCGCAGGGTCAGCTGCATGACCCGCGGTGTCACGATGCGGTTGGTCCGCACATCCGGGATGGCCGAGAGCTGCGCGAACGCCGCCGCCCCGCCGTGCACCTGGGCGACCTGGGTGTCCCCGATGCGGATCGAATCGGCCAGCGCCGCCGTCGCACCGGCGCGGCGGAACAGGATCAGGTCCGGCACCGCGGGCGGCCCCCAGTACCGGTCGTTGCGGGCCAGCAGGATCTCGTCACGCTGCGGGTCGATGGTCTCCACCCGGAACTGGCCGCCGGTCACCGGCATCACCCGGGCCAGCCCCGCGCCGAAGCCGCCCGGAATGTCCTTGACGATGTGGGCCGGCAGCAGGTCGGCGAACAGCTCGCGCCACGCCGGATAGGGCTGGGAGAACGTCACCACCGCGGTCTTTCCGCCCTCGATGGACTGCACCCCGGTGATCAGGTCATAGCCCGACGGGTCGACCACCCCGGGCTGGCTGACCATCTGGCGCCACAGGTACCAGAAGTCGTCGGCCACAATCGGGGCGTTGTCGGTCCAGGACGCCTCGGGGCGGATCTTGTAGGTCACCGTGAAAGGTTCCTGCGAGGTCACCTCCGCCGACACCAGCAACGTCGGGTCCATCTCCCAGCGCGACCCGGTCGACGTCTTGGGGTCCGGGATCGGCCGGAACGCACTGGGCAGCACCAGGGCGCTGATCGCGGCGCTGACCGGTGACTGGTCGGACAGCAGATGCGGATTGAACCCCGGCCCGATGTTGTCGATACCGACGATGATCTGCGTAGCCTTGGGCTTCGGGGTGGCCGTGCTCACCGGCGTATCGGTGCTCTGCGGGGCCGGCGGCGGGTTGACGGTGCACCCGACCAGCAGCGCCACCGACACCATCGCCGCGGCTCCACGAGCGCGGCGGGCGACGTTTGGCACGGCTATCAGGGTATCGGCACCGCGGCGGGCCCCCCGACCTGGAGGTACCGGCCGTCGCGGCGGCTCGCAGCGGGACACCGACGGGTCCGCTACGCCTTGGCGGCCTGCTTGGCCCGGTTGCGGTTGCGGGCCCGGGTGTTGGCGTCCAGGTCGACCTTGCGCACCCGCACGATCTCCGGGGTCACCTCGACACACTCGTCGGAGGCGCAGAACTCCATCGCCTGCTCCAGATCCAGCGTGAGCGGCCTCGCCAGGGTCTCCATCACGTCGGCCGTCGAGGACCGCATGTTGGTGAGCTTCTTCTCCCGGGTGACGTTGACGTCGAGGTCCTCGGCGCGCGGGTTGATGCCCACCACCTGGCCCTCGTAGGTGTCCTCGCCGGGCTCGACGAAGAACTGCCCGCGGTCGGCCAGCTGGATCATGGCGAACGGGGTGATCGAGCCCGAGCGGTCAGACACCAGCGAGCCGGTGTGCCGGGCCCGGATCTCCCCGGCCCAGGGCCGGTAGCCGTCGAACACGGCGTTGGCGATGCCGGTGCCGCGGGTCAGGGTGAGGAAGTCGGTGCGGAAGCCGATCAGGCCGCGGCTGGGCACGATGAAGTCCATCCGGACCCATCCGGCGGCGTGGTTGGTCATCTCCTCCATCCGGCCCTTGCGCGCGGCCATCAGCTGGGTGATGGCGCCGACAAACTCCTCGGGGCAGTCGATGGTCATCGCCTCGAAGGGCTCGTGCACCTTGCCGTCGATGGTGCGGGTGACCACCTGCGGCTTGCCGACGGTCAGCTCGAAGCCCTCGCGGCGCATCTGCTCGACCAGGATGGCCAGCGCCAGCTCACCGCGGCCCTGCACCTCCCAGGCGTCCGGGCGGCCGATGTCGACGACCCGGATCGACACGTTGCCCACCAGCTCGGCGTCCAGGCGGCTGCGCACCATCCGGGCGGTCAGCTTGTGCCCGGACACCTTGCCGGCCAGCGGCGAGGTGTTGGTGCCGATGGTCACCGAGATCGCCGGCTCGTCGACGGTGATCCGGGGCAGCGCGTGCGCATGCTCGGGGTCGGCGAGGGTGTCGCCGATCATGATCTCCGGCAGCCCGGCGACTGCGACGATGTCGCCCGCGACGGCCTCGCTGGTCGGGGTGCGCTCGACGCCCTCGGTGGCCAGCAGCTCGGTGATCTTGGCGCTGGTGATCACCGGGGCGCCGTCGACCTCGCGCATCCAGGCGACCTGCTGGCCCTTCTTGAGCCGGCCGTTGTAGATGCGGATCAGTGCGAGGCGGCCCAGGAACGCCGAGGCGTCCAGGTTGGTGACCAGTGCCTGCAGCGGGGCCTCCGCGTCGCCCAACGGTGCGGGGATGTGCTCCATCAGCACGTCGAAGAGGGGGTCCAGGTTCTCCCCGTCGGGGTTCTCGCCGTTCTGGGGTTGGCTGGTGCTGGCGATGCCGGCGCGGCCCGAGGCGTACAGGGTCGGCAGGTCCAGGGCCTTCTCGGCGGCGGCCTGGGCTTCCTCGTCGAGGTCGGAGGCCACGTCGAGCAGCAGGTCGTGGGATTCCTCGACGACCTCGGCGATGCGGGCGTCGGGCCGGTCGGTCTTGTTGACGACGAGGATCACCGGAAGGTGCGCGGTCAGGGCCTTGCGCAGCACGAACCGGGTCTGCGGCAGTGGGCCCTCGGAGGCGTCGACCAGCAGCACCACGCCGTCAACCATCGACAGGCCGCGCTCCACCTCGCCGCCGAAGTCGGCGTGGCCGGGGGTGTCGATCACGTTGATGACGGTGACCGTGCCGTCGGGGTTGTGCCGGTGTACCGCGGTGTTCTTGGCCAGGATGGTGATGCCCTTTTCCCGCTCCAGGTCACCGGAGTCCATGATGCGCTCGGTGGCGTCGTCCCCCCGGTGGTGCAGAGCGCCGGACTGCCGCAGCATCGCGTCGACGAGAGTGGTTTTGCCGTGGTCGACGTGAGCGACGATCGCGACGTTTCTAAAGTTGGGGGCAGCAGTCACGGCCCAATTGTCGCAGCGCGGGCCCCCGATCACGAAAACGAGACCCCCGGCCCGTGAAACCCAGCAAGCTCGCCAAGCTCAAGCCGAAGAAGAAATGCTGCCGTTCCAGCACCCGTTGCGGCCGCTGCCCGGTGGTGGTCAGCAAAGTTAGGCGGGCGTCGGAGGCCGGTATCACGGGCAAGGAATTGGAGCGGGTTTTCAAGCAGTCCCGCAAACGCTGAGCCCGCTCGCGTTAGGGTCGACGTCGTCGCACACCGACGGTTTTACCAGGACTGACCTGGCACACGAAACGATGACGAACACGAGGAGGACTCGTGAGCCCGCGCACGCACCGCGACCCGGCACCCTCCCTGCGCGAACGGGTGCTGCGGCCTTGGCGCAGCATCGAACCGGCCGTCTTCGTCCCCGCCTCGGTCATCATCGTGGGGCTCATCGCGTTCGCGGTCGTCTACTCGGCCTCGGCCGCCGACGCGTTCGGCAAGCTCAACCGTGTCATCACCGGCGGGGTCGGCTGGTGGTACGTCCTGGTGGCGACGGGGTTCGTGGTGTTCGCCGTGTACTGCGGGGTGTCGCGCGTCGGCACCATCCGTTTAGGCCGTGACGACGAGACACCGGATTTCAGTTTCCTGGCGTGGCTGGCCATGCTGTTCAGCGCCGGGATGGGCATCGGACTGGTGTTTTACGGTGTCGCCGAACCACTTTCGCACTACATCAGGCCGCCGCGATCGTTGGGCGTGGAGGGCGCCACGGATGCCGCGGCCAACCAGGCGATGGCGCTGACCCTGTTCCACTGGGGCCTGCACGCCTGGGCCATCTACATCGTCGTCGGCCTCGGCATGGCCTACATGACCTACCGGCGCGGACGGCCGCTGTCGATCCGCTGGCTGCTGGAGCCGCTGCTGGGCAAGGAACGTGTCGAGGGCTGGATCGGGCACGCCGTCGACGTCATCGCCATCGTCGGCACCCTGTTCGGCGTCGCCACCTCGCTGGGCTTCGGCATCACCCAGATCGCCGCGGGGCTGGAGTACCTCGGCTGGATCACCGTCACCAACTGGTGGACGGTGATCCTGATCGCCGCGATCACCGCGTTGGCGACGTTCTCGGTGGTCAGCGGCGTCAGCCGCGGCCTGAAGTGGCTGTCCAACATCAACATGATGCTGGCCGGGCTGCTGGCCGGATTCGTCATGCTGGCCGGGCCGACCCTGTTCCTGATGCAGGCCTGGGTGCAGAACCTGGGCAACTACCTCACCTCGCTGCCCGAATTGATGCTGCGCACCGGACCGTTCACCGACGGCCAGTGGCTGGGCAGCTGGACCATCTTCTACTGGGGCTGGTGGATCAGCTGGGCGCCGTTCGTCGGCATGTTCATCGCCCGGATCTCCCGGGGCCGAACCATCCGCGAGTTCGTCGCCGGTGTGCTGCTGGTGCCGACGGTGATCGGCTCGCTGTGGTTCACCGTGTTCGGCGATTCGGCGATCCTGCGCCAGCGCAACCACGGCGACATGCTCGTCGACGGCGCCGTCGACACCAACACGTCGCTGTTCCAACTGCTGGGCGGTCTGCCGCTGGCGACGGTGTCCAGCGTGCTGGCGATCTTCGTGATCGTCTTCTTCTTCGTCACCTCCTCGGATTCCGGGTCGCTGGTGATCGACATCCTGTCCTCGGGCGGTGAGCTGGAACCGCCGGTGGCCACCCGGGTCTACTGGTCGTTCCTGGAGGGCATCGCGGCGGCGATTCTGCTGATCGTCGGCGGCGCCGGGTCGCTGGCCGCGTTGCAGACCGCGGCGATCGCTACCGCCGTGCCGTTCTCGGTGATCATGGTGATCGCCTGCGTGTCGATGCTGCGCGCGTTCCACTACGACCTGGCGACCACTCCGCGGCTGCTGCGCATCTCGGCCCCGGATGGCCTTGTGCCCAAGGCACATTCGTTACGCGATGCGTCCGCAACGCTGGCCGGCCTGGTGGAGGTGCGACGGGTCGCCCCCGGTGACTGTTCGGTGTCCCCGGACACCGGGGAACTCGTCATCATCGAGCGCACCGACCCGCTCGGCGATTCCCGCGGGACGTAGCGGCGTTTTCGCTGGGGTTCCCGGAAATCCGGCGTTGAAGCCGCCCACAACGATCGGAGGGCAGGCGTAGCGTTGAAGTGTCCATTGGAGGTGCAGGTCATGACCGGTTTGGAAGTCGTTGGACTCTTCACAATCACCGTGGTGGGCGCCTTGGCGGTCGGCGCCCTGTTCCTCGGGCTGGCCAACTGGGTCGGCGCGTTCTATATGGTGCACTGCCGGCGATGTCACCACCTGACCGGATCGAACCGCGACCAGCCGGTGGACACCTGCGTGCACTGCCGCCACCCGGTACTCACCCACCCGCTGTATGCGCTGGCACACCGGACGGCGCCGATCCAGGTCCGCCCGGATCCGCTGCACTACTGACGATCGGCAGCCTTTTGGGTGGACAACGCCCGGCGCAGTTCCGGTAACCAGGCCGTGTCGGCGGGCACCCAGTCCAGCCCGTCGAGTTCGGTTGCGCTGACCCAGCGCAACGATCGGTGGTCATGCGGGTACATGGCGCCGGCGGTCCAGGTGACGCGGTAGGCGCGTAGCACCGTCGTCGCATTCAGCGGCACATCGGCGCCCAGGCGCTCCCCGACGGTGACCGTGATGCCCAGTTCCTCGTGCAGTTCCCGTGCCAGCGCCAGCTGGTCGGTCTCCCCGTCGGCGACCTTGCCGCCGGGCAGCTCCCAGCACCCGGCCAGCTCCGGGGGCCGGGCGCGCTGGGCGACCAGCAGGGCGCCGTCGGCGATGAGTGCCCCGGCCACGACGATCACCCGGGGCACGCTACCGGGCGTAGGGTTTGCACATGACTGTGTTGACCGACGCGCAGATCGATGCGGCACTGGCGTCGCTGCCCGGTTGGGTGCACGACGACGGCATGTTGCGTCGCTCGATCACCTTCGACTCGTTTCTCGACGGCATCGCCGCGGTGGACCGGGTGGCCGTACTGGCCGAGGCCGCCGATCACCATCCGGATATCGATATCCGTGGGCGCACCGTCACTTTCACTCTGGTGACGCATTCGGCCGGCGGGATCACCGATAAGGACGTCGCTATGGCGCGTGACATCTCGGCGAGCGTGAACCGCCCGGGAACCTGAACGGCGCCGCGGCCATCCACGCCAGGGTCACCAGCGTCGCGACGATGTACACCAAACCCGCCCAGGCCAGGTACCACGGCCGGTGGACCTCCCAGATGGTCGGCTGGGCGAAGCTGAGCAGCCACGGGATGCCGACGACGATCAGCACCACCCAGATCCAGCCGAGCACCCGCGCCTCGGTGAGGTAGCGGTAGGGGCCGTTGAACAGCCAGATCAGCAGCGGCAGTAGCCACACCCAGTGATGGGTCCAGGAGATCGGCGACAGCAGCAGCCCGAACAGAGTGACCACCAGGATCAGGCCGAGCCGGTCCGGTTCGCCGGGGATTTCGGCCACCGAGCGCCAGGCCCGCCAGGCCAGCAGGGCGGTGAGTGCGATCGCGATGAGCAGCAGCGGCGTGTTTCCGACGTCGTGACCGAGGATCCTCGACAGTCCGCCGCGCCAGGATTGGTTGAACGAGGTGCCGACCGGGCCGATGCGTTTGGCGTCACCGAGCAGGTGGGTGAAGTAGAAGCGCGCCTGCTCCCCGATCACCAGGATCGACACGCCGATCGTTGCGGCGAACGTGACGACGGTGAAAGCCGCTGCCGCCCAGCGTCGTCGGCCCAGCAGGTAGAGGATCGCAACCAGCGGGGTGAGCTTGATTCCGGCCGCCACACCGATCAGCAGCCCGGTGAGCCAGTTGCGGCTTGACCAGATGCCGCCGGGCCTCGTGCTCGCAGAACTGCACTGCTCGCCGAACCCGTCGGTGTAGACCGCGGCCAAGACCATGAGGGTGATCAGCACATTGATCTGGCCGTAGTCGAAGTTGCTGCGCAGCGGTTCGGACCAGATGCCCAGCGCGGTCCAGGCCATGGCGGTGCGTTGTCCGCCGCCGATGCCGAGCAGTCGTTGACTCAGCCGCACCACGCCGTAGAGCGCGGCCATGGTGCCCAGGGTCCAGCCCAGCGCCACCACGCCGAACGGCAGCAGGGTCAGCGGGTAGAAGACCAACGCCGCGAACGGCGGATAGGTGAAGGGCAGCGGGAAGTCCGGGGTCTGGTCTCCGTAGACGTAGTCGTAGAGGGTGCCGGGGTGGTTCAGCGCCTCGGCGCCGCCGAGGTAGACGTGCAGGTCGACGAAGTTCGCGCCGTTGGGCAGCAGGTAGGTCCAGGCCAGCCGCGCGGCCACGCTGAGCACCAGCAGCGCCGGGCCGAGCCGGACCAGCAGCGAGGCGCGGCCCGGTGCCGGGGCGGTTTGCGTGTCGATACGTCAAACCCTATCGGGTCGGTGTGCCGGTCTCGATGGACGCGAAAGCCGGTGCAGTGTAAGCGGGGCGCGCTGTGTCGGTCGTCTCTCGCTTCAGTAACGGTCCCATAAATGCCACACGTGTCACTTGAGTCCCACCAGTAACGCCGTAGCTTCGGCTGCAGACCGCCAAAAACCACGAACTGGGAGAGTCAATGTCACGTATCAAATCGCTGTTCGCCGGGTCCGCCGTCCTGGCGGGTGCGTCGTTAGCCCTGCTCGCCGGCGGTATCGCCAAGGCCGACCCGGAGCCCGCACCGGCCCCGGCCGTGCCCGACCTGAGTGTGATCCAGCAGTTCCTGGATCCGAGCAAGGCTCCGGCCCTGCTGCAGGCCGTCAGCTCGACGCTGGCCGGTGGCGCGCCGAAGGCCACCACCCCGGCGACCACCGGGTTGACCCCGGCCGCCACCACCCCGGCGGCGACCACTCCGGCCGCCACGACCCCGGCCACTCTCGGCATCCCCGGCCTCACCACCCCGGTGGCGACCACCCCGGCCGCCACGACTCCGGCTGCCACCAC
This sequence comes from Mycolicibacterium insubricum, assembly GCF_010731615.1. Classification (NCBI taxonomy): domain Bacteria; kingdom Bacillati; phylum Actinomycetota; class Actinomycetes; order Mycobacteriales; family Mycobacteriaceae; genus Mycobacterium; species Mycolicibacterium insubricum. Next base: position 4,033,089 of record NZ_AP022618.1, read on the forward strand.
CCCGGCGACCACCGGCGCCGCCGCGCTGTTGCCGTCGGCTGAGGTGAACCTGCCTCAGGTGCCGGGCCTGCCCGTTCCGCTGCCGCAGACCGTCAGCGTCCCGGGCACCCTGGGTGGGCTGTCCCCCGTCGTCAACCAGGTGACCGCCCCGGCGACCACCGCCGCGACCGTTGCGGCTCCGGCCGTCGCCGCTCCCGCCGCCGTCGCGCCCGCTGCGGCTGCGGCCGTTCCGAGCCTGCCGGCCGCCGGCGCGCTCAACCTGATCTCCGGCCTGCCCTGATCAGTCACCTCGGAATAGCAACCCCTACAACCGGATTGGATACCCCGATGTCCCGGACCAGGAACCTGCTCGCAACGACGGCCGCCGTCGTCCTCGGCGCGGCGTCCACGCTCGCCAACACCGGCGTCGCGTCGGCCGACCCCGCCCCGGCGGCGCCGATCGGCAGCGAGCAGGCTCCTGGGCTGCCGGCCATCGAGGGGCTGAGCCCGATCATCCAGCAGGCCGCGGCCGATCCCAGCGGGGCCGCGTCCCTGCTGATGGCCGCCGCCCGCGCCTTCACCTCCAAGAACGGCGCCAGCGACGACACCAAGAACGTCGCCAACGCCGTCAACACGTTCGTCGAGCCGCAGGCGCACCTGAGCGGCCCGGACGTCATGCCCCCGGGCGTGCCCGCCTCGCAACCGCACGAGATTCCCGCCGGCGTCGTCGCGGGCGCCGAGAGCCACCTGCCGCCGGGCATCAACCCGGCCAACGCCGCCGGCCCGACGGACCCGGCCCCGCAGGCCGCCGCCGAGACGCCGTCCCCCACACCCGCTCCGGCACCTGCTCCGGCACCCAATGCCGTGCAGCCGGTCGCCGCGACCACCCCGGCCCCCGACGGCGCCCCCGCCCCGGCCGCGGCTCCCGCCGCCCCGGCGGCCGCCGACGACGCGCCGGTGACCCAGGACTTCATGTACCCCTCGATCGGCAACGGCTGCCTGGCCGACGGCGGCAACTCGCTGGCCACCGCACTGACCGTGGCCGGCCCGGCGAAGATCCCGACCCCGGGCCCCGGCCCCGGCCAGGCCGCCTACGTGTTCACCGCGGTGGGCACCTCCGCCCCCGCGGAGGTGCAGAAGCTGCCGCTGAACGTGACCTGGGTGAACCTGACCACCGGCAAGTCCGGCACCGCGACACTCAAGCCGCAGGCCGACATCAACCCGCAGGGCCCGACCACGCTGACCGCGATCGTCGACACCGGCTCGGGTTCGATCATGTCGACGATCTTCGGGCAGGTCACCACCACCGAGAAGCAGTGCCAGTTCATGCCGACCATCGGCTCGGCCGTCATCCCCTGACGGCCCTTGAACTAGGGCTTCCCCATCGCAGAACGTGAGGCTGGGCCAACCCCCGCAAGAAGTAGCCCCCACGGTCGGCGGGAGCTCAGCCCTTTGCGGCTTTGGCGGCGGCTTTCATCTGCTTCTTGTAGCTGCGCACCTCATCCAGTGACGCGCGGTCGCGCACGTCGGCCACCGACATGTGCACACCGTCGCGACCGTAGTCCCCGGCCGCCTCGCGCCAGCCCGGCGCGGTCAGGCCGTACTGCTTGCCCAGCAGGGCCAGGAAGATCCGGGCCTTCTGGTCGCCGAACCCGGGAAGCGCCTTGAGCCGCTTGAGGATCTCCCGGCCGTCGGGATCACCGGCGGTCCAGATCCGGGACGCGTCGCCGTCGTACTCGTCGACGATGATCCGGCACAGGTCCTGGGCCCGCGTGGCCATCGACCCCGGAAACCGGTGCACCGCCGGGGTTTCGGCGAACAACGCGGCGAACGTCGCCGGGTCGGCGTCGGCGATCGCGGCCGCGTCCAGCCCACCCATCCGGTCATACAGCTTCTTCGGCCCGGCGAACGCCACCTCCATGGGTATCTGCTGATCCAGCATCATCCCCAACAACAGCGCCAACGGGTCGGCGGTCAACAACGCGTCGGCGTCGGGATCCTGGGTGAGCTGCAGGCGAGACATTCCGCCAGTCTAGATCCGGGCTCACGCGACCGCGGCGAGCTGTCACACTGGGGACAATTACTCAACGGAGACCGCCATAGGTTGACTCCCATGCCCGCATTCACGCGTTTCCCCAGCCCCGCCGAGGTCGCCGCGCAGACCCCGCCCGACCGCGACCGCGCGATCGACGTCATCCGCATCGTGTCGCTGATCGGCGTGGTGCTCGGCCACACCATCATGGCCACCAGCGCCATCGAGGGCCAGGTGTTCCACTGGGACAACCTGCTCACCACCTCGACGGTGTTCCAGGCGCTGACCTGGGTCCTGCAGATCATGCCGCTGTTCTTCTTCGCCGGTACCGCCGCCAGCGTCGGATCCTGGACGCCCGGTTCGTCCTGGGGTGGGTTCCTGCTCAACCGGTGCACCCGGCTGTTCCGGCCGGTGTTCTACTACCTGGCGTTCTGGGCGGTGTGCCTGACGGTGCTGCACCGGCTGCTGCCCGACTACGTCTACCGCCCGATCGCCGGCATCTCCACCCAGTTGCTGTGGTTCCTCGGCGCCTACGTGCTGGTGTTGGCCGCGATCCCGCTGCTGGCCCGGATCACCACGGTCCGGCGGCTGGCCGTCGCCGTCACGATCGGCTACCTGATGGTCGCCGTCGTCGACGCGGTGCGGATCAACGTCGAGGGCACCGCGATGCTCGGGTACCTGAACATGGCGGTCTGGCTGATTCCCGGCATGTTCGGCGTGGCCTACCGGCGCAAGCTGCTCAGCGGCCGCCACGCCCTGATGCTGGCCGCGATGATGTTCGTCGTCGACCTCGCCCTACTGCGGTTCGGCCCCTACGAGCTGAGCCTGGTGGGTATCGACGGCATGCGGCTGCCAAACATGACGCCGCCGTCGCTGCTGCTGGCCGGACACGCAATCGTGTTGTGCCTGTTGGCGATCGCCGCGGCCCCGGCCATTAACCGCTGGGCGCAGCGGCCCCGGGTGTGGCAGCTGACGGCGATCGGCAACTCCGGCGCGATGACGCTGTACCTGTGGCACATGCCGGCCCTGCTGCTGATGCACCTGGCGTTCGACTACGCGGGCCTGCCGCGGCATCCCGGACACCCGTACCTGGCGGAGCTCAGCGTCCTGCAGTCGCTGATCATGCTGGTCGCCGTCGGGGTGCTGTTCGTGGCGCTGCGACCGCTGGAGAGCCGCCCTCTGCCGGGCTGGGACGGCGGCGTGGTGCGCGAACCCGGGCCGCGCAGCGCCGCCGTCGGGACCCTGCTGTGCCTGGCGGGGCTGGCGCTGCTGGTGTCGATCAAGTGGGGCCTCAAGGACGACGGCGTGTACTGCACCGCCGTCATGCTCGCCGCGCTGTGCGGGGCCCGGTTGCTGGCTCGCCCGACCGTCGCCGATTCATCGGGACACGCGGCCCTCCGGGCTGAATCGGGGAGCACGTCGCGTTAGGCTGCGCCTATGGCCAAGCATGAGATGCCCGAGCCGGAATCCCAGCGCAAGTTCCGCGAAGCGCTGGAACGCAAGAACGAGAAGTCCGCCTCGGGTACCGCGCACCAGGACGCCGGCGCCGGTCACAACAAGGCCCACGGCCCGGTGGAGAACCGCCGCAACTTCCGCCGCAAGAGCGGCTAGCGGCGCCCCGGGGGCATCCCGTACAGGTGCGTAATCGGCAGCCTCAGCAGCACCCGCCGGTCGGTCACCATCGCCTGGCGGTACTCGTCCCAGTCCGGATGCTCACCGCTGATGTTGCGGTACAGCTCGACGAGCGCCTCCACGGTGGCGTCGTTCGGGTCGGCGGCCGGGGCGCTGAGCACCGCATCCCCCTCGGCGACCGCATAGGCCCAGCCGTCGTCGGCCGACACCAGGATCGAGGCCCGCGGATCGCGGCGCAGGTTGCGCGTCTTGGCCCGCGGCTCGGTGATCGACACCGCGATGGTCGTCTCCCGCGGATCGAAGTAATACGACACATTCGACAGCTGCGGGCGGCCGTCGCGTTTGATGGTCGCCAGCACCCCCAGCGAGTTCCCGCCGATCACGGCCAACAGCTTGTCGTCGAACACGTCGCGGCTCATGCTTCGAGCCTACTGACCCGCAGGCGACCCCACTAGCATCGTGGGAGAAGGAGTCGCGATGACCAGATACGTGGCCTTCCTGCGCGGCGTCAACGTCGGCGGGGTCAACCTCAAAATGGCCGATGTGGCCGGAGTTTTCACCGATGCCGGGTTCACCGGCGTCGCCACCGTGCTGGCGAGTGGGAATGTGCTGCTGGAATCCGGGACCGACGCTGCGGACGTACGCGCGACGGCCGAGCGGTCGCTGCGAGAGGCCTTCGGCTACGACGCCTGGGTGCTGGTCTACGACGTCGACACACTCGCCGCGATATCGGCGGCCTTCCCGTTCCCCCGCGAGGTCGAGGGCTCCCACTCCTATGTCACCTTCGTCGCCGACCCCGCCGTGCTCGACGAACTCGCCGCGCTGACCGCGGGCCCCGAAGAACAGATCGCGCCCGGCGACGGGGTGCTGTACTGGCAGGTGCCCCGGGGATCCACGCTGGACTCGCCGATCGGCAAGACGATGGGCAAGCGCGCCTACAAGTCCTCGACCACCACCCGCAATCTGCGGACGCTGGCCAAAGTGCTCGCCCGGTAGTCTCGGTGGGGATGACCGAGAAGACCACCGCCGATTTGACCGGCGTTTCCGAAACCGCCCTGCTGACGCTGCACTCCCGGGCCCGCGAGGCCGGCCGGCCCGACGCCATCATCGAGGATCCGATGGCCGTGCAGCTGCTGGAGAGCATCGACTACGACTTCTCCCGGTTCGGCCGCACCCGCCAGGATTTCGCCATCCGGGCGCTGACCTTCGACCGGGAGACTCTGACCTACCTGGCCCGCCACCCCAAGGCGACGGTGGTGGCCCTCGCCGAGGGGCTGCAGACCAGTTTCTGGCGCGTCGAGACGGCCGTCACCGATCCGCAGTTCCGTTGGCTGACCGTCGATCTGGAACCGATCGTCGAATTGCGCCGACGGCTGCTGCCGGCATCGGACCGGGTCGAGCTGTGTGCCCAGTCGGCCCTGGACTACCGCTGGATGGACGGCCTGGACCCGGGCCCGGGAGTGTTCATCACCGCCGAGGGTCTGTTGATGTATCTGGAGCCCGACGCCGCGCTGGACCTGATCCGGGAGTGCGCCAGCCGTTTTCCCGGCGGCGCCATGATGTTCGACCTGCCGCCGTCGTGGTTCACCGCGTTGGCCCGGAGCGGCTGGCTGAAAACCTCGTGGCGTTACACCGTTCCGGCGATGCCGTTTTCGATGTCACCGTCAGAAGCCGCGACCCTGGTGGACATCCCCGGGGTACGGACGGTCCGCGACGTCCGGCACGCACCCGGGCGCGGATCGGTGACCAATGCACTGCTGGCCGCGACGCGGCTGTCCCCGCTGCTGGATCCGCTGCGCGGGGTGACCGTGCTGCTGGAATTCGGCTGACAACCGCGACCGATCAGCCCAGCATCCCGATCAGCCGCGGCAGCAGGGTGGGCAGCGCGTCGCCGGCGCTTTCCCGCACCACCGCGGTGACCTGGCCCGACAGTGGTGTTTCCTCGGGGTTCACCTCGATCACCGGTATCCCCCGCCGCAGCGCCAGCTCGGGCAGGCCGGCGGCCGGGTAGACGATCCCCGACGTGCCGACCACGATCATCACGTCCGCGTCCTGCACTGCCTGCACCGAGGCGTCCCACGGGCCCTCGGGCAGGTTCTCGCCGAACCAGACGATGTCGGGGCGGATCAGTCCACCGCAGCCGCAGGCCGGTGGGGCGGCCTCCAGCTCGGGCTCGGGCATGTCGGGGATGTCGCCGTCGTAGCGTGAATCGCAGCGGTCGCAGCGGAATTCGAACAGGCTGCCGTGCAGGTGCTGGACGTTGCCGCTGCCGGCGCGTTCGTGCAGGTCGTCGACGTTCTGGGTGATGACGGTGACCTCGGCGATGTCCTGCCAGTCCGCGACCGCGCGGTGCCCGTCGTTGGGCTCGACCTCGAGCACCAGGTGATGGCGCCACAGGTACCAAGCCCAGACGCGTTCGGGGTGCCGGCGCCAGCCGTCGGTACTCGACAGTTCGTAGGGGTCGAATCGGGCCCAGAAGCCGTTGCGGTCGTCGCGGAACGTGGGGACGCCACTTTCGGCCGAGATCCCCGCTCCGGACAACACCGCGATATGCACGCTCCAAAAATAGCCCTCACCGGTGTGATACTCGTCGGGTGGAGTCGGTGGAGTGGTTGCAGGTCGACGCGTCGTCGACCGTGCCGATCTTCGAGCAGCTGCGGACCCAGGTCGTCGCCGCGGTCCGCGACGGCCGGCTCGCCCCGGGCACCCGGTTGCCGACGGTGCGTGACCTGGCCGGGCGCCTGGATCTGGCGGTCAACACGGTGGCCCGGACCTATCGGGAGCTGGAGTCGGCCGGGGTGGTGGAGACCCGGGGCCGCAAGGGCAGTTTCGTCGCCCGTCCGGATGCCGCCGATGCGACGATGGCCGCCGCCGCGCAGGCGTTCGTCGCCGCGACCCGCTCGGTCGGTCTGGGGCGCGATGACGCGGTGGCGTATCTGGACGCGGCGTTCGCCGACTGAGTCTGCGCTACGCCGGGCGGACGGCGCGGCCGATGGCGAATTCGGACACCGGCAGCGGTGCCCAGCGGGGCAGGGTCCACAGCCGGCGACGGCTCTGCACCTCGAATCCGGCGGCCTCGATGACCGATTCGGTGTCGCGGTGGGTGTGGCAGTTGCCGAACAGCCGCGGCCACACGGTGGCGTCGGCCGCCCGCTGCACCCGCCCGAGCGCCCCGGCGCTGGCCACGTGTTCCAGGTAGCGCAATTCACCGCCGGGCTTGAGGTGGGAGAGCGCTTGGCTCACAACGAGATCCGGATCGTTGACGGTGCACAGCACCAGCGAGCAGACCACCGCGTCGAACGGTTCCTCGCCGGCCGGGTCGTTGGCCAGTGCCTCGCCGGTCTTCTCGGTGACGCTCACCGGGACCGGAGCCGCCGCCGCGGCCCGCTGGCCGTGCTCGAACAGATGCTCTTCGGGCTCGATGGCCACCACCTGCTCGACGGTGTCGGGGTAGTAGGCGAAGTTGTTGCCCGCACCGGCGCCGATCTCCAGCACCCGCCCGGTCAGCCCGTCCAGGTTCTCCCGGCGCAGCCGGGTGATCAGCTCCGTCTCGTGCGAGGACATGGCGACCCACAGCCGGGCGAACATCGGGTGGTGAACCGTCTGGGTCGTGCTCATCTGCATGCTCCTGGTTTAGGTGCCGGACCGCCGCGGGTCACTGCGGCCCGTCGGCGTCCTTCATCATGCCTTGCGCATCATGCCTCGTGCACCGGCCACCCAGTCCAGGAACTGCTCGCCGGTGGCGTCGCGGCCGACGACGTCGAGGACGATCCGGCCCGCGCACACCGACCTGAGCACCCGGTCGGCGAACTCCTCGACTCCGCCGAACGGCAGGTACGGCTTGGACACCATCAGCGCGGCGACGCCGTGGGCGGCCGCCCACAGTTCCAGGGTGACCACCGTCGGGTCGTCGGCGGCGTAGATACCCACGTCCATGAGCGTCTGTACCGAGTCGCGCAGGTGGATGAACGCCGAGCTGGCCAGCGCGGCGTCGGTGTCGCTGCCCGGCCGGACCTCGCTCATCGTCGCGATCCGGTACAGCTCCGGGTTCTCCGCGGCGAAGCGCACGTAGGCCAGGCCCTGGGCCCGCAGCGCATCCAGCGGGCCCGCGGCCCCGGCGCCGGCGGCCTGCATCCGCTCGTCGAGGGATTCGAAGTAGCGGGCGCACACCGCGTCTAGCAGCGCGTCCTTGTCGGCGAAGTGCAGGTAGATCGACGGCGGGGTCACCCCGACGTGCTGGGCGACCGCCCGGATGGACATCGCCTTGGCGTGACCGCTTTTCAGTAGCAGCCCGGTGGCGGCGTCGAGGATCTCCTCGCGCAGCTGCTCGCCGGACCCGCGGGCGTTGCGCCGGCGACGGGCCGGCCCGGTCACGACGGCGCCTGGGCCGTCGCCGGATCCGCATCCTGCACCTTGGCGCGGGCCTTCTTGTCACCGGCCTTGTTGCGGGCCTTCTTGTCGGTGGCGGGCTCGTCGGGGGCCGGCTCGTCCCCGGATTCACTGATGCCGAACCGGCGGTGCAGCGCGGCCAGCGGCGTGGGCGCCCACCAGTTCCACCGGCCCATCACCTTCATGAACGCCGGCACCAACACCACCCGCACCACGGTGGCGTCGACCAGCACGGCCAGCGTCAGCCCGACGCCGAACATCCGCATGAACGACACCTGCGCGGCCATCAGCGCGGCGAACGAAATCGACATCACCAGCGCGGCGGCGGTGATCACCCGGCCGGTGCGCGCCAGGCCGAGCGCCACCGACTCGTCGTTGTCCGCGCTGGTCTTGCCGCTGGCCAGCCAGAACTCCCGGATCCTCGCGATGAGGAACACCTCGTAGTCCATGGACAGCCCGAAGGCGATGCAGAACAGCAGCACCGGCATGTTGGCCACCAGGGTGCCGGTCGCCGTCGTACCCAGCGCACCGAGATGTCCCTCCTGGAAGATCCACACCAGCGCGCCGAACGCCGCCGACAGCGACAGCACGTTGAGCACCAGTGCCTTCAGCGGCAGCACCACCGAGCCGGTGAGCAGGAACAGCAGCACGAAGGTAATGACCGCGATGACGCCGAGCACCAGCGGCAGCCGGGAGGTGATGGCGTGCACGCTGTCGGAGTTGATCTGGCTGAGCCCGGTCAGCTGGATCGGTCGGTCATCGGGGGTGGGCAGGGCGCGCAGCGCGTCGAGCTGATGGTAGGACGCCTCGGAGTACAACGGTGCGGTGCTCGCGACGGTGAGGAACGCCTTGCCGGCGGCGAATCCGGTGGACGTCGTCGGCGCCGAGGTGCGCAGGCCGTGCACGAAGGTGCCGGTCGGCGCGGTGACGGCGGTGACGTCGGCGACCTTCGAGGAGATCTGCGAGGCGTAGGTCTCCAGGCTCCCCTCGTTGAGGCCCTCGGCGTCGGGGAACACGATGGTCACCGCCGACGGCGAGTACGACGGGAACTCGTCGCGCAGCTGGTCGCCGACCTGATGTGCGCTGGCCGAGGTGGGCAACACCCGGTCGTCGGGGAAACCCCACTTGACGCCGAGGAACGGGGCGCCGAGGAACAGCAGCAGGACGACGGCGGCGGCGCCGATCGGGATGGCCCGGCGCATGACGAACTTGGTGGAGCGGTAGAAGAACACCTGCTCGACGGGTTTGACCGCCGGCTGCGGGCGCCCGGTCAGCCGGCGCAGCATCCGGCGGATGTCCAGGGCGTCCAGGCGCGGTCCGAGCAGCACGATGGCCGCCGGGGTGACGATGATGGCGGCCAGCGCCGCGAACACCACGACGGCGACCCCGGCGTAGGCGAACGAGCGCAAAAAGTACATCGGGAACAGGGCCATCGCCGACATCGACAGGGCGACTGTCACCGCGGAGAACAGCACCGTGCGCCCGGCGGTGGCCATGGTGCGCACCAGCGCCCGCTCGGGCGGCTCGCCGGCGTTGATCTCGTCGCGGTAGCGGCTGATGATCAGCAACGTGTAGTCGATGGCCAGCGCCAGGCCCATCGCGGTGGTGAGGTTCAGCGCGAAGATCGACACGTCGGTGGTGTAGGTGATCAGCCGCAGCACCGACAGGGACCCGACGATGGCCAGGCCGCCGACGGCCATCGGCAGCGCGGCGGCGAGCAGCCCGCCGAACACCCAGACCAGCACCAGGAAGCTCAGCGGTACGGCGATGCTCTCCATCAGCAGCAGGTCGCGTTCGGTCTGGGAGTTGATCTCGGCGTAGATCATCGCCGAGCCGCCGGGCTTGGCGGTGACGTCGGGATGCTTCGGCAGCACCTCGGTGTCGATCCGTTCGGCGAGCTGGCGGGCGTATTTCTGGGCGTTGTTCTCGCCGCCGTCGAGGCTGGCGACGATCAGCGCGGTGTTGCCGTCGTCGCCGATCATGGTGGTGGCGACGGGTCCCGCCGAGGTCCACGGCGTCAGGACGCTCAGCGAGCGGCCGGATTCCTTGATCGCGGTGACGATGTCGGTGCCGGCGGCGCGCACGGCCGGGCCGTCGTACCCGCCGGGGCCGGTGATGGTGTAGAGCAGCTGCATGTCGCTCTGCCCGAAGTTCTTGGTCATGATCTCGCTGGCGGCGGCCGACTGCGAGGTGGGGTCCTGGAACCCGCCGGCCGAGAGGCTCTTGGCGGCGGGGAAGCCGAACACGGCGGCGCCGATGAAGATCAGTAGCGCGGCGGCGAGCACGGCTTTCGGGGCCCGCAGGGCGAGGTGCGCGATGCGATGGAGCACGTCGTGCCTTCCGGTCGGCGGCGGTTGCGATGGGCAAAGTTAACATCGGTAAGTTATCGACGTCAACAGATGCGTGCGGCAGAAAAGGGGCCGCTTCCCTACCGCAGGGTAATAATTGCCAATGTTTTCCGAATCGTGACTCACTGATTCCTTAGAGCCGGGCCATACGCTCAACTTCATGTGGATCGACGACACCAACGCAGACGTCATCAAGGTCGATTTCGAGGCCCTCTACCACGGCGATTTTCTCGTCGAGGGTGACACCTCCGAGCAACTCGAAGACACCCAGCCCATCGCCAGCTGAGCGGTCGGCTCACCCGCTGCACGCCGTGACGCGTGTGCGGTGAGCCGATGCCAGCCGGGCCTGCCCGTTTAGCGCGCCACGCGGTGCTCTGAGCAAAGGTGCCTGCCCTGCCGTTTCCCGGCAGGGCAGGCATTTTGCGTTGCCGGGTCTAGCGGGTGACCAGACCGGCCAGCTGGTTGGTGATGATGTCCTCGGCCTCGGCGACCATCCGCGCGATGAGGTCACCGCAGGTGGGGATGTCGTGGATCAGGCCCTGGGCGGTGCCGACGGTCCAGATACCGGCATCCAGGTCACCCTCGTCGAACACCCGGCGGCCGCGCACACCGGCCACCAGGTCGCGGACGTCCTCGAACTGGCCGCCGTCGTCGAGGATCTTGACGACCTCGCGCGAGACCGTGTTGGACGCGACGCGGGCGGTGTTGCGCAGCGGCCGGAAGATCAGCTCGGTGCCGCGCTCGTCGCCGGCGACGATCGCCTCCTTGACGTTCTGGTGGATGCAGGACTCCACGGTGCACATGAACCGGGTGCCCATGTTGATGCCGTCGGCGCCCAGCGCCAGCGCGGCGACCAGCCCGCGGGCATCGGCGAAGCCGCCCGAGGCGATCATCGGGATCTCGATCTGCTTGGCGGCGGCCGGGATCAGCACCAGGCCGGGGATGTCGTCCTCACCGGGATGCCCGGCGCACTCGAACCCGTCGATGCTGATGCCGTCCACCCCGAGGGACTGCGCCTTGACGGCGTGCCGCACGGCGGTGCACTTGTGCAGCACCTTGATGCCGTTGTCGTGGAACATCGGCAGGTGCGGCGCCGGGTTGGAGCCGGCGGTCTCGACGATCTTGACCCCGGAGTCGACGATGACCTGCCGGTACTCCTCGTACGGCGGCGGGTTGATCGACGGCAGGATGGTCAGGTTCACCCCGAACGGCTTGTCGGTGAGATCCCGGGTCTTGGCGATCTCGTTGGCCAGATCGGCCGGCGTCGGCTGGGTCAGCGCGGTGATGAAGCCGAGCCCGCCGCCGTTGGCGACGGCCGCCACCAGCTCCGCGCGGCCGACCCACTGCATACCGCCCTGGGCGATCGGGTGCTCGATGCCGAACACCTCGGTGAATTTCGTTCTGATTCCCACTGCTTCCCTTTCTGAGATGGCCCGGTCCGATGCGATGCGGTGCCGGCCTGAAGCTTCTGGCCGCGAAACTCTTCCGTTGCGCGGAGTCAGTCCCGCGCGGTCCACTCCGCGAGCACGGCCTCGACGTCCTGCCCCGGAATCCGCGGCGGCGTCGGAGTGTCGGTGACACTGCGGGAGAACCGCGGTGCCGGCGACGGCTGCAGGCCGTTGACCACCGAGTCGTAGAAGGTGCCGCGCTCGGCGATGTGCGGCTCGTCGAGCACCTCCCCGAACGCCAGTACCGGTGTCACGCAGGCATCGGAGGTGGCGAACACCTTCGCCCAGTGGCCACGATCATGGCGGGCGAAGGTCTCGGTGAACACCTCGCGCAACCGCGGCCAGCCGCTGACGTCGTTCTGATCGGGCAATGTCGCCGGATCCAGCTCCAGCTTGGCCAGCAGTTCGGCGTAGAACTGCGGTTCGATCGCACCGACGGCCATGTAGCGCCCGTCGGCGCACTCGTAGGTGTCGTAGTAGGGCGCGCCGGTGTCGAGCATGTTGGTCCCGCGCTCGTCCGACCACAGTCCGTTGGCGCGGAACGCCCACATCATCTGAATCAGCACGCTGGACCCGTCGACCATGGCGGCGTCGATCACCTGGCCCTTGCCGGATGCCTGCCGCTCGTACAGTGCGGCGAGGATGCCTACCAGTAGGAACATCGAGCCTCCGCCGAAGTCACCGGCGATGTTCAGCGGAGGGACCGGCTTTTCGCCCTTGCGCCCGACGGCGTGCAGCAGGCCGTTGAGCGAGATGTAGTTGATGTCGTGGCCGGCCTGCTGGGACCGCGGCCCCTGCTGACCCCAGCCCGTCATCCGGGCGTAGATCAGCCTCGGGTTGACCGCCGCGCAGTCGTCGGGTCCCAGCCCGAGCCGCTCGGTGACACCGGGCCGGAAGCCCTCGATGAGCACGTCGGCATTGGCGACCAGCCGCAGCACCAACTCGCGACCCTCGTCGGACTTCAGATCCGCGGTGACCGACCGGCGGTTGCGCAGGATGGCATCCCCGGAGGGGGTGGTGCTCTTAGACGGCCGATCCACCCGAACGACGTCGGCACCTAAATCACCGAGGATCAGTGCGGCGTGCGGACCAGGACCGATACCGGCCAATTCCACAACCCGCAAACCGTGCAACGGTCCCGCCACGATGGCCACCTTTCGTCTTTTTGCTGACCATACAGGTGAGATTTTTTCCCCCTTTTACCAACCCACCGGTGGGTCGGTTTTTGGCGACAGATAGAGAGTTCTATCGTGTAGCACTATGGCGCAATCCAAAACCGGGCTCGACGCCCTCACTCCCGTAGACGGACTTCAGGTGAAGCTGACCGGAGGCGTCCTGTCGGTGACGCTGGACCGCCCCGACAGTCTCAACTCGCTGACCCCGGAGGTGCTCGCCGGGGTCGCCGACGCATTCGAGGCCGCCGCCGCCGATCCTCGGGTCCGGGTGGTACGCCTGGGCGGGAACGGTCGCGGCTTCTGCTCGGGCGCCGGGATCGGCAAGGAGGAGACCGGCGACGGGCACAACCCGATGGACACCCTGCTGCACGGCAACCGCGCCATCCAGGCCATCGTCGCCATGCCGCGTCCGGTGGTGGCCGTCGTGCACGGGCCGACCGCGGGCATCGGGGTGTCGCTGGCCCTAGCCTGCGACCTGGTGCTGGCCTCCACCGAGGCGTACTTCCTGCTGGCCTTCACCAAGATCGGCCTGATGCCCGACGGCGGCGCCACCGCGCTGGTCGCCGCCGCGATCGGGCGCGCCCGGGCGATGAAGATGGCGCTGCTGGCCGAGCGACTGCCGGCCGCCGACGCCTGCGAGCACGGGTTGATCGCCGCGGTGTACCCGCCGGAGGAGCTCGCCGAGGAGGCCACCAAGGTCATCGACCGGCTGCTGACCGGGCCCGCGGTGGCCTACGCGCGGACCAAGTCGGCGATCAACGCGGCCACCCTCGGGGACCTGGATGCCACCCTGCACCGCGAGACCGCCGGCCAATACCTGCTGCTGGACGCCCCCGACCTGGACGAAGGCATCAAGGCCTTCCAGGAACGCCGCGCCCCCAAGTTCACCGACTCCTGAGCGCTCGTCGCCATCCCATCGTCGAACGTGAGGCTTGGCCAACCCCGGCGGGAAGTAGCCCCCACGGTCGACGAGGAGGGCGGGACGCTCGCCGAGGTCAGGTGACGGGTTCGGCGGCGCGGTGCATCTCGGCGAGGTGCTGGTAGACCTGCCCGTTGGTGCGGTTGGCGGTGATCTCGGATTCGGACAGTTCCCGACGGATACGCCCCGGCACGCCGGCGACCAGCGAGTTTGGCGGTACGACCATCCCCTGCGGGACCAGTGCGCCGGCCGCCACCAACGAGCCGTCGCCGATCACCGCTCCGTTGAGGACGACCGCGCCCATGCCGATCAGCACGCCGTCGCCGACGGTGCAGCCGTGCAGCACCGCGTTGTGCCCGACGCTGACCCCGGCCCCCACCGTTGCGGGGTATTCGGGGTCCACGTGAATGGTCACCCCGTCCTGGATGTTGGTGCCGTAGCCGATCCGGATCGGTTCGGCCTCGGCCCGCAGCGTGGCGCCGTACCAGACACTGGCCCCCTCGGCGAGCGCGACGTCGCCGATGATCGCGGCGTTGGGCGCGACCCAGGACTCCGGATGCAACTGTGGGGCTCGGCCGCCGACGGCCAGGATGAGGGGTTCGGGCATGCGGGCAATGGTAGAGCCCGGCCCTCCGCAGCCGTCTCAGCCGGGTGGTTCGGCGAGGCTCGGCGGAGTGGACGGGAGCGAAGCGAGTGGCCGCGGAGCCGAGGGGAAGCCGGGGCCACCGGCATTTAGCTGCTCGTTTTGGGCTCCGCCGCAGGCTGCGGCTACCCTTTGAAGTGCTTCGATGCGCTCCCGAGCAGCCGCATCGGTGGGAATCGGCGTGAGCCGGTCAACAAAATTCAGTGAGCGTACGCCGTAACACTCCATGGGCGTCGTTCCGACGTACCTAGAAGGTACGTACCAATAAGGAGACAGTACGAGTATGTGGAATACCTCCCGTAAGACCCTCGGCGCGTTCGCCGCCGTCGCCGCGCTGGCCGTGGCCATCCCGACCGCCGGCATCGCCTACGCCGACGATCCGACCACCACGGTCAAGCCCCCGCGCGACCCCGAGGGCCCCGGCTGCGACGCCTACAAGGCCGCCCACCCGTCGGGCTCGGCGTCGTTCCCGTCGATGGCGACCGTTCCGGCTTCGCAGGCCATCGCCAACAACCCCGACCTGTCGACCTTCAGCTCCGCGCTGTCGGGCTCGATGAACCCCGAGGTCAACGTGGCCGCCGTGCTGGACAACGGCCCGTACGTGGTGTTCGCGCCCACCAATGAGGCGTTCGAGAAGCTGGACCCGGCCAAGCTGGCGTCGCTGAAGACCAACGCCGCCGAGCTGACCTCGCTGGTCTACTACCACATGGCGCTGGGTCTGCTGACCCCGAAGTCGGTGGCCGGCAAGATGACCTCGCAGGAGGGCCCGCAGCTCACCATTACCGGTTCCGGTGGGAACATCACCGTCGATGACGCCAAGGTCGTCTGCGGCGGCATCACCGCGGCCAATGCGCAGATCTACATGATCGACACCGTGCTGGATCCGGCCGCCTCGCAGGGTGCCATCGCGGCCGCCGAGACCACCACGACCACCACCAGCTCGGAGGCGACGCCGACGAGCACCTCCGAAAGCACTCCGACCAGCGCCTCGGAAGCCACCCCGAGCAGCGGTTCGGAGGCCACTCCGAGCAGCGAGCGGGAACAGCCGCACAACTGACGCAATCACCACGGGCCGGCACCCTCTTTCGAGGGGCCGGCCCGTTGTGATTTTCCAGCGTGGCTTTCGGCTCCGGTCAGCGGGCCTTCCACACCGGCGGGCGTTTCTGCGCGAACGCGATCGGCCCCTCCATGGCGTCCTCGGTGCGCAACAGGGCGAACATCTCCCGGTTGGAGCGCTCCCAGCGTGCGGCCTCGCCGGCGATCTCGCCGTCGTCGACGCTCATCGCGACCCGCTTGCTGGCCTGCACGGCCAGCGGGGCGTTCACGGTGATCCGCTCGGCCAGGGCCAGGGCGGCGTCGAGCACGGTGCCGTCGGGCACCACCTGGTTGATCAGGCCCCAGCGCAGGGCGTCGGCCGAGGTCAGCGACTCACCGGTGAGGATCAGCTCCATGGCGACCTTGCGGGGCAGGTGGTCCATGATGCGGAACACCCCGCCGGCGGCCGCCAGCAGTCCGCGCTTGACCTCGGGCAGCCCGAACTGGGCGCGCTCCTCGGCGATGACCAGGTCGCTGGCCAGGGCGAGCTCCGAACCGCCACCGAGTGCGGTGCCGTTGACCGCGGCGATGGTGGGCTTGTCGATGAAGTGGCTGACGTAGCCGCCAAAGCCCCACTCCGGGTGCGTCGGGTGAAAGAGGTTCTCACCCTTGGATATCGCCTTCAGGTCCGCACCCGCGCAGAACGACTTGTCGCCGGCCCCGGTCAGTACGACGGCCCACACGTCGGGATCGTCCTGGGCGGCCTGCAGCGCGTCGCCGACGGCCGTGCTGACCGCCCCGTTGACGGCATTGCGGGCGTCGGGCCGGTTGATCGTGATGACCATGACGTTGCCGCGCCGGTCGACCAGTGCGCCGGGTTCTGGGGTGTCGCTCATGCAGCCTCCTGCTGTTGTCGGTCGGGCCAGCCTACGACGCCGTCCACCTCGGGTCCGGATGCACCGGCACCGCGTCGTCCCAGGGTTGGCGGTTCACCGCGTCGGCGACGCTGATGTAGCCACTCTCGAACTCACCTGTGGCGGCGTCGACGAGCCGATAGCGTTGCGCCTGAACGTGAATGGGCTGGGCATCCAGCAGTACCACCCGGACCTCGCCGGGTTCGAAATGACAGCGCTGGTGCAGGGCGGCGATGAGTTGTTCGTTGTGCATGTGGCCGTCGCCGAAATTCCAGCCGATCGCCGTCGAGCACAGTCGTTCCCCGTCGGTCATCACGTACTCGTCCTCCGCGTCGGTGCCCGACGGGCCGCGCTTGGCACGGTGGGCCAGGGTGTACATCATCCGGCCGTGGGTGTTGAAGCAGCGGAACGCGTAGCCGAGGTACTGCAGCACCTGCGCGGTTTCCGGGCTGCCGTAGAACTTCTCCAACTGTGCGGCGGGCATCGCGGCGATCGCGACGATGTGCTCGGTGATCTTCGCCGACGCCGACGGTTTGAGGCACCACAGCGAGGTGTCCCAGTTCCCAGCGTAGTAGCGCATGCCGGGCAGAAAGGAAACCTTGCGCGGGAACATGTTTCCCACCGCGACGACGGTGATCAGCACCGCGGTCAGCAGCAACGGCCCGACGGTGGTCAAGTCGCCAAGACCGATGCCGGAATGGCCGACGAACAATTCCAGCACGCAAAAGATCATGAAGACGTTCCACTCCAGCGGTACGCCCATTGGGATCGCGGTCAGGATGCCCAGGTGGAAGCAGATCATCACGAACGCGGCGATGGCTGTCGGCCAGCCACCGTGGCTGAACAGCAGCGCGAGAGGAATGAGCAGTTCCACCGCGGTGGAGAAGTGTGCGACGAACCGGGACAGCCGGCCGGGCCGCAGGTCGTCGGGAAAATGCTCGAAGAACCGGCGCTTGAGCGCCCGGGGCCGCACGACCGGGCTGTTGGACATCATGGTGGAGATGACGAACGGGAAGTGCCGGTTGAACTTCGAGACCGCCGCGCCCATCCAGATCATGATGCAGATCAGCTTGGCCGCGATCAGCATGTCTACGCCGTAGCCGGCGAACAGAAAGGCGACGGTGAAGGATCCGTACACCTCGCCGCGGGCCGCCAGGAAGATCACCTTGTCGCGCAGGCCGGCCAGTGTCAGGACGATCAGGATCGCCCACACCAGCAGCATCGGCAGCACTCCGATGTCCGTCGACAGGCCGGGCACCGATCCGGTGCCGTCGGAGAACATGGCCACCCCGAGCAGGATGAGCAGCGCGCCGTAGAGCGCGATGTCGACCGGGCCACGGTTGTCCCCGGCGGTCAGCGGGACCCGGCCCGGCCACGGTGGCAGGCGAATGGTGTTGGGGCGCAGCCAGTACAGGATCGAGCCCATCGGCGGCAGGTAGCGGTGGTTGAGCGGACCGAAGCCGCAGCCAAGCCCGATGACCTCGAACGCCATCGTGTACAGCACGACCTTCTGGAAGACGATCGGCTCGGTCCACCACTGCCCCACCGCGGTGATGCCGTCGATACCCGAGGTGGACAGCACCACCAGCACGGCGCCGAGGATGTAGAGCGCGATCTTGCCGACATAGAACAGGTGCATCAGCACCGGGGTGCCGAAGCCGACCTCCGCCCAGTGCCGGGCCATCGGGCGGATCTTCTCCGCCCAGCTGCCTTGGCTCCATTCGTCGACGTCGACGACGGGAAGTTCGGGCTTGCGGAATCCCATACCCTCAGACTAGAACGTGTTCTAGTCGCAGTGGGCTATTTGGCCGGCGGGCGGTAGAAGATCGCCAGCTGGCCGATACCGCCGAGCAGGCCCAGACCCAGCCCGATCGCCAGGCCGCACCAGCCGTACAGCAGGTAGGAGAGGTCGCAGGTGTCCTTGAACAGCAGGTAGTCGAGGCTGAACCGGCCCGCGCCGGTGGCCGCGATCGCGACGGCCCCGGTGGCCAAGACTAGGTTGTACTCCCAGCCCTCCTTCACGATGAAGAAGCCGTTGCGGCGGTGCACGGTCCAGGCGGCGACCAGCATCAGCGCGACGAACCCGGCCGCGGGGACGGGGGTGAGCAGCCCGGCGGCCAGGCCCAGTCCGGCGGCGATCTCGGTCGTGGCGGCCAGCCGGGCGTGCAGGACACCCGGCTTCATGCCGATGCTCTCGAACCAGGCGGCGGTGCCGGCGATCCGCCCTCCGCCGAAGAACTTGTTGTAACCGTGGGCGGCCATGGTCAGGCCGAGCACGACACGCAGCAGGAGCAGACCGAAATCGAGCGCATAGTTAGTGGCAACCATGTAACAGAATCTAGGCCATGTGTCACGCCGACGGGAGGGCGAGGGCCAATCTGGACAGATAGTCGTCCAGATCGATCGACGACGCGGCGTGCACGCTGAGCGCGACGGTGTCCCCGAGCCCGTGCACCCCGTGGGTGAGGCCCATCATCGGCGACAGCGCCGGATACCCCGCGGTGAACAGCACCGGGCACCCGCCCAGGCGTAGATCGGCGGGGCCGCGGTTGATGCTGGAGACGACGGTGTGGCCGGTGACCGTCGGCGCACGGGCCGCCGGATCGAATCGGTCGGTACCCCAGCGCAGCAGTGCCGGCGGCACCGCGGCCAGCGCCCGGTCCTCGGCGAGGGCGGCCGGGTGATCGGCGCGACGGCGGGCGGCGGCCAGTTCCGCGGCGATCCGCTGCTCCCGTTCCTGCCGCGGCAGATCCGGATGCAGTCCGACGCCGACGTTACGGAAGTGGTTGCGAGCGTTTGTGTTTCCCGATTTGCGCAGCGGCACCTCGGCGGCGAGTCCGGACGCGTCGGCGCCGCGGTCGGCCAGATAGCCGGCCAGCGCCGTCGAGATCGCCGACAGCGCGGCGACGGTGACGGTGCTCTCCCCCGCCAGGGCCGCGCGATCGGCGATCAGCGTGCGAATGCGGTGCGGCCCGGGCGGGCAGGCGTTGGTGGGCAGCGGTGGCCGCGGCGGCGGCGCCGGGCTCAGGTCACCGGCGGCGATCGCGGCGCTCAGGTCGCGGTGGACCCGGCCGGCGGCGATGCTGCGCAGCAGCAGGCTGCCGCGCCGGGTGCACCGGATCGGGCCGGGCTGGTGCGGGCGGCCGAACAGCCAGCCGGCAAGCTCGGCCGCCCGGGTCCCGTCGGCCAGGGCGTGCGCGATCTGCACGACGGCGACCGTCGCCGGTCCCGACACTCTCGGGACCCCGGAAACCGGTGCGAAAAGGTTCACCCGCCAGGCTGATTCACGGGGTTGGAGC
Organism: Mycolicibacterium insubricum; assembly: GCF_010731615.1. NCBI lineage: Bacteria > Bacillati > Actinomycetota > Actinomycetes > Mycobacteriales > Mycobacteriaceae > Mycobacterium > Mycolicibacterium insubricum. The sequence continues at coordinate 4,052,902 of NZ_AP022618.1, forward strand.
TGGTCGACGGCGAGCGCCGCCACCGCATCCAGGCAGCCCGGCCAGTCGAGGGGGGCGTCGTGGCGGCGGAACCGACCGTCGCGCACAGGCGCCGGGGCCCAGCGCGGGTAGCGCCACCGGTTGTCGTCGACGATGCGCAACTTCAGATCCGGGCAGCTTTCCGCGCGTCCGGCGAGCTCCCGGATGAGGACATCGAAATCGGCGGGTACGCCGTCGAAGGCGTACAGCAGGAACTGGTCGCTGGGCATCTTCGACGCCATCCAGTAGGTCTGCGCGTCGACCGCGGCGAGCGGCTCGACGGTCACCTCAGACCCGGCGCATGTCCGAGATGAGCCACCGGCCGCCCACCAGGTCCAGGGTCACCTCGAACCGGGAGGAGACCAGGGTTTCCGGCCCGTCCCCGACGGCATACATCTGGTTGACGAACAGCAGCGTGGTCACCCGGTTCGGGCTCGCCGAGATCACCGATGAGGCAAGCGCTCTCGCCTCGGCGGAGATCTTCTGCTTCTGGGTCTCCGGGATGATCTTGTCGTTGATCTCCTTGGAGTAGATGGTGCGGAAATCGCCGGTGAGCAGGTCCTGCGCGGAGGCCAGCTGCTCGGCGACGGCGAACGGTTGATAGCTCAGCAGTTTGGCGATCGAATCATTGGCGGTGTCAACGGCTTCCACGCGGGCGGTTTCGGTCGCCCGATACTTGGCGTTCTCGTACTTGAGGTATCCGGCGCCACCCGCCAGGGCGATGATCACGGCCGGCAGAACGCCGAGCACCACGATCCGGGCACGACGAGACGGTGGGCCGTCCTGGTGCGACGGGTCCTCGGGCGCCTCTTCGTCGGCGGGGTCGGGGTCGTCGTCTTGCGCCGCGTCATCGATATCGATTTCCGACTCATCGGATTCGTCGTCCGCTTCGACTGTTTCATCGACATCGGGGGATTCGTCCGACTCAAGGGTTTCGGATTCCACTTCGATGATTTCGGGTTCCACCTCCGCACCCGTTTCGGGCGACGGGGCGGACTCGGGCCGGTTCTTCCAGCGGCGGCCGATCATTGGACGAACTCCACTCGCGAGGCCTTCACGTCACCGGGGGCGACCTCACGCAGCATCACCCGCATCCGCCACGGATCGGTCTTCTCTTGCGGCAGAGTCTGATTGGTCCACACGACGTTGACCGCGACCAGCACCTGCGCGCGGGTGTCGTCGATCGATTCCACCCCCGCAGAGATCACCTTGCCCGAGGCGATGCCCTGATTCGCCCGAGCCACCTCCGGAAAGGTCCCGGTGCGCTTGGACAGATCGTTGTAGAGGTTGTCGGTGGCGTGATCGAGGATGCGCTGCAGATCGGCCTCGGCGGAATCGAACCGGACCGAGGTGAGGTCGACCGCGACCTGCTCCCCCACGGCCAGGAAACGATCGCGCTGCTGCTGGGCCACATGCTCCTGATACCGCACGTAGCCGAGGTAACCGGCCACACCGCCGAGCGCCAGGGCGATCAGCAGGAAGGTGATGGCGGTTTTGGCCAGCGCCGATCTCGGCCGTCGCGCCGCCTTCTGCCGTTTGTCGTCCGGTTCCTCCCCGCCGGAATCCGCCGCCCCGTCGTCGTCATCGTTGTCGTGGCCCACAACGAGTGCAGCGGCTTCGGGTTCGTCGTCGGACTCTGCGGCTTCCAGGACGGCCGCATCGTCGTCGTCGGCCGTCAGTGCAGACGCGTCCGGCTCGTCGTCGGACTCTGCGGCCTCCAGTACCGCCGCGTCGGACTCTTCATCCGCGTCGAGCTCGTCGTCGGCCATATCTTCTCCTCGGCGGACCAGGTCGGCTCGCGCAAGCCGCCACGTCCGGGTCTGGTGGCACAAATTACGTCGCCAACCTACCGGCTACCGCTGAGGACGGTACCGCAGTCGCGCGTCGAAGCCGCCGCGGTAACGTCGTTCCCTAGCAGTTCGTCGAGAGGAGTCCGCACGTGGCGGCAGACGGCACCCCCACGGACAACGCCGCGGGCCCAGCGCCCGAGCAGGTGCAGTTCCGCGGCGTCGACAACATCACCCTGGTCGGCGACTCCTGGCCCGGTGACGGCCCCGCCGTCCTCATGCTGCACGGCGGCGGCCAGAACCGTCATTCCTGGAAGAAGACCGGGCAGGTTCTGGCCGATCGGGGTTTCCACGTGGTTGCCGTGGACACCCGCGGGCACGGCGACAGCGACCGCGCACCGGGCGCCGACTACTCCATCGGGTCGCTGACCGGCGACGTCTTCAACATCCTCGACGCGATCGGTCGGCCGGTGACCCTGATCGGGGCGTCGATGGGCGGGCTGACCGGCATCATGGTCGCCGCCGAGGCCGGGCCGACCAAGGTGAACAAGCTGGTGCTGGTCGACGTGGTGCCGCGGGTCGAGGAATCCGGCACCCGGCGCATTCGCGAATTCATGGCCGGCCACGTCGACGGGTTCGCGTCCCTGGAGGACGCCGCCGCGGCGATCTCCCGCTATCTGCCCCATCGCACCAAGCCGCGCAGTCACGAGGGTTTGAAGAAGAACCTGCGATTGCGCGGGGATCGCTGGCATTGGCATTGGGATCCCGCGTTCATCACCGTGCCGAAGGAGAACCCGTTCGGCCGGGTCGAGCGGATGGAGCAGGCCGCGGCCGGGCTGCAGATCCCGATCATGCTGATCCGCGGCCGACTCTCCGACGTGGTGAGCGCCGAGGGGGTCCGCGACTTCCTGGCGAAGGTCCCGCAGACGGAATTCGTCGAACTGTCCGCCGCCGGGCACACCGCCGCCGGTGACGACAACGACGCTTTCAGTGAGGTCGTCGTGGAGTTCGTCAGCCGCTGACGCGGTGGGCGAGCGTTCAGCGCCGAGGCAGTTTCCGCTTCGCCTGCATGGTGACCCCGAGGACGGTGTCCGCCAGATCCGATCGGGCACGGGAGAATCCGCGCATCGCGCGGTAGAACGCCAACAGCTGACGCGGCGACGGGATCTTCGGGACCCAGGCCAGTTCCCAGTGAATGCCGTTGATCGGATCGTCGAAGAACACCGCGTAGTACCCGGGAACGTACTGCGGGTAGTCCTTGGGCACGTCGGTCACCGGGATCCCCTGCGGCAGCAGGAAATCCCGATAGAAGCGGTCCACTTCCCTGCGGCTGCAAGCCCACAACGCAATGTGGTTGATGCCGACGGCCTGATCGCTGTGGGTGAGCTTCTCCCCGGTGCGAGCCGGCTGAATTCCGATGTAGCTGTGCGGGTTCACGTACCGCGTCATGTAGTAGATCGACTGGTACTCCATGTTCATCGACGAGAAGCTGCTGTAGCCGAGCCAGCCCAGCATCGCGTCGTAGAACGCAATCGACTCGTCGTAGTCCAGCACCGCGAACTCGACATGACTAACCCCGCGCCACCGCATCAGCCAATCCCCTCGGCATCACTACTATGGACAGTAGTAGCAAGTTTCTCGTTGTGAAAGGGAAAGCGGTCATTCCGCGTCCCACAGTTCACGGTAGAACCGGATGCGATCGATGTCGGGCTGCACGCCGTAGACCTCGAAGAACAGGTCGTCGTAGCTCCTGCCGAAGTTCACGTCCCAGCTGATGCTGTAAGTCGCGATTGCCAAGTCTGACCAGCGGTCCGCCACCCCGAGCCTGGCCAGGTCGACATGCGCGGCGAACGCGCCGTCGTGATCCAGCAGGGTGTTCGGCACGCAGGGATCTCCGTGGCACACGACCAACTGCCCCTGTCCCCCAGGTTTCACAGGTCCGCACCAGGACCCGCCGTAGGGGCAGCCGGCCACCGGAAGCGCGTCGTGCAGGCGTCGCAGACCAGTGGCGATGGCCCGCACCGCGGCCTCCGGATTCGCCCGCCACCTATCGGCGAAGGCCGGCGTCGCATCGATGGCCTCGGTGATCAACCAGGCCCCCTGGCTATCCGAACCACAGTCGAGGACACCCGGCACCGGCACGAATCGGCCGGCCCAACGGAGCTTCTCCGCCTCCGCGATCAGGTCCACATCCGCACGCCTGGCCGGATCGAGGCCGATATCGGGTTGCCACTTGATGTATCTCATTCGACATTCGTCGGTCAGACGAAAGGTTGTTCCGCCCAGCTCGTTTCGCCAAACAAGCTCGACGGTCCCCGTCCCGGCGAGTTCAGCCACCTTGTCCGGGACACCCGAGCAGTCCCCGCTGGAGCTCACGAATGACAGCGTAGCTGCGCAACGCCGGCGGACTTGCTATGCGCGGTCGGCACCCGAGGCGTCACCGCAACACACCAACGATCAGGATGACCGTCGCTGCGATGATCGCGGGCGCCAGCGAGGCAAGCAGAAAATCGACGACGCCCTCCTTCGCCGGCGACGCGGTGTGCTCGCCCGCGGCTGCCGGCGCGAACCTCCGGCCGGCACCCCAGATCGCCGCCAACTGCGTTGCCAGCCAGTTGGCGTAGGTGCCATAGGTCAGCAGCGCCACGGTAACGATCTGCCAGACGTGCCCGAGATGGACATACGGCCACAGCAGACCGATGACGATGAGAAGGGGGCCGTTGGTGATGCCCTGCAGGTGACTGGCCACACCCATCCGCGGGTTCTTCACCGCCGGATTCAACAGCCCGGTCAGCAGACCGAGCAGAAAGAGAACGAGACCCAGTACGAACAGGAGAACCTGCACAGTCGGACTATACGACCGCGAATGGCGCCCCGGCGTCGGATCTACGTACGTACTCGGTAGTCGCCCCTTCAGCCCGGCAACTCGCACACAAGGAGATGGAAGGCGCCGTCGCCAGCGCCGACGCGCCTGTCGTCGACCTGGCCAAAACCCGCCTCGCGGATGACCTGCACGATTTCGTCGATGGGGCGCAACCGGAATCCATGTCGGGTAAAAGGCATTTTGGCCATCTGATGCGGATCACCGACCCCGAGCACCAGCCGGCCACCCGGTCGCAGCACCCTGGCCAGCTCACGCAGAGCCGCGGCGAGGTCCGCGACGAAATAGATCGTGTTCGTCGAGATGATTGCGTCCAGCGCGGAGTCGTCGAGAGGCAGGCTCTCCATCCGACCGGAATTGAGCTGCAAACGCCCGCTCAAAATCGGATCGGAGAACCGGCGCTTCGCTTGTGCGAGCATCGTTTCCGACATCTCGATGCCGTGGACCATCGTGCCGTCGCAATCCAGTAGGAGCTCGAGTCCGACGCCTCCCCCGAACCCGATGTCGGCGACCCGGACTCCTGGTACACAACCCGCGGCGGCGACCGCCGCGACGACAATCGAGCGATTCCCACGATTGAGCAGCCGTGAGACAACTCGGCCTGCAAACCCGGTGGGTTTACCGAGCTGGCGAGCCAGCGCGGTGAGGGCCCGTTCGACAAGGGGCATGGCGATCATCAGACCAACCCCCGCTGTTCGTTCACGGTGGCGAGCGCGGCCTTCAGCCCGACACGGTGCCCGTCGGGGTCGCACACGATCGCGAAACGCTGACCCCATGGCATATCCGCGGGGGTCTTGAGCACCACCACACCGTCGACCCGAAGTCCGTCGACCACCGCGTCCAGTTGCGCCGGGCTGTCCAGTTCAAAATCCATCTGCGGCCCACCCGGCGACGGTTGCGGTTCGGATTCGTCCCACCACGACGCGAACCCCGTCGAATGCAACACCACGGAGATACCCGTATCGACCGAAACCCAGGCCTCCGCCGGCCCCGCGCCATGACGGTTCCTCGGGATGAACGCGACCCCGAGCCGTTCGTAGAACTCGCGGCTGCGCGCAAGATTCGCCACGATGAGGTTGACCTGCACGACGGCGACCATCTTCACAGCCTCCGGCTACCGCGTCGTCACGTCAACAACGCGCTGCGCCCATCGGGCTGGAAGTGCGAATTCGCCGTCGTCATGGGACGTCTTTCGGCCCGCAGTCAGGCAGCGCCCGTCGCGCCCGGTGCGATCACGTCGAGTCCCAACGAGCGGGCTGCATCCCCAAGCCGATGGTCGTAGGTGAGAATCGCCGCGGCGTCGAGGCGCACCGCGGACTCCAGATGCACCGCATCGAGCGTGCGCAGGAACGGCATCGGCAACAGGCCGACGCTGCGGTACACGGCCCGGTCAAGGGCGGCGAGCGCGACGCCGTCGAGGACAAGGGTGACGTCAGCCTGTTCGAGGCCTTCTCGGACGGCGATGCGGCGCAACTCCGTCTCGGTGAGATCACTGGAGACCAGCACCGCCGACGTCTGATCGAGCCATTCCACCAGTGCGGCACTCTCCGGCTGTTCGATCAGCAGAGCTCCAAGAGCGGAGGTGTCGACATAGATGACCAGGCGGCCCGTCACAGCCGGTCCGCGCGCAGATCGTCAAGAGTCTCCGAAACACTCTGCGTCGCAGGCTTTCTCTTGATGGCCAGGGCCGCCCATCCTCCGTCTCGCTTCGCCGGGCGGACAATGGTCAGCGTCGGCGCGGGGGCGTCGATCGGCACGATCTTTCCCACGGGCACACCGCTGTTCGTCACAACGAACGAGCGTCCCTCGCTCACCGCCCGGAGCACACGCCCGGACTCGTTGCGCAACTCCCGTTGCGACAAGCTTTCCATCTGAGGGTCTGCGCTCACGCCATCTAACGTAGCACGCATGCTACACGCTCACCGGGAATGAACGACCGGATCGCGCTCGAGCTGCGGGCGTTGAACCAGCCGGATCGGCGCGGCAGGCCGGTGCGCGCCCTACCCTGAGGCCACAGGAATGGGGGACCTGCCCCAGAGGCCACGGGCACGGCATCGACTTTTACGACGACTGACTCAAGACCCGCTCGTCGTGCAAGACCGTCCGCCGGTCACCGGCGCCAGGAATCGATCACCGCGACCCCGGTGTGATCGAAGTCCTTCACGTTCCTCGTCGCGCAGGACGCTTCGCGCGCCAGGCAGATCGCGGCGATCTGGGCGTCCGCCACCATCGGGAGTGCACTGGGAGGTGGTTTTCGGATCGGGAGTGCACTGGGCGTGGCGTTTTCGCCCGAATCGGGGTTTACGAGCAAGCTCACTGCACTGCCGATCCAGAAACCACGGCTGAGCGCACTGTCGACGCCCTGTCGACGCCCGAACCCCGTTCACCGCACTCCCGATCACGCTCAACGCACTCTCGACGGCCAAGAACCGGCCCGATGCACTCCCGACCGCACGCCGATACCCCACAAACAACACCGGCTACTTTCGTAACAGGACCTACACGTTGAACCGGAACTCCACCACGTCCCCGTCGGCCATGACGTAGTCCTTGCCCTCCATCCGGACCTTGCCGGCGGCCTTGGCGGCGGCCATCGAACCGGCCTCCAGCAGATCGGCGAACGACACGATCTCGGCCTTGATGAAGCCCTTCTCGAAGTCCGTGTGGATCACCCCGGCGGCCTTGGGCGCAGTGTCACCCTGGTGAATGGTCCACGCGCGGGCCTCTTTCGGACCTGCGGTCAGATAGGTCTGCAGCGACAGGGTGTGAAAACCGGCGCGGGCCAACGCATCCAGACCGCGTTCGGTCTGCCCGATCGACTCCAGCAGCTCCAGTGCCGACTCGTCGTCGAGTTCGGCGAGCTCCGCCTCGATCTTGGCGTCGAGGAACACCGCGTCGGCCGGCGCTACCAGCTCGCGCAACTCGGCGATCTTGTCCTCGTCGCCGAGCACCGACTCGTCGGCGTTGAAGACATAGAGGAAGGGCTTTGTGGTCAGCAGGTTCAGCTCGCGCAGGGCGGCGCTGTCGACGGCCTTGCCTGCTGCGAACAGTGTCTTGCCCGAGTTCAGGATCTCCTGGGCGGCCAGCGCGGCATCGAGCACCGGCTTGCGTTCCTTGTTGTTGCGGGCTTCCTTCTCCAGCCGGGGCACCGCCTTCTCCAGGGTCTGCATGTCGGCCAGGATCAGCTCGGTCTCGATCACCTCGATGTCCGAGCGCGGATCCACCCGGCCGTCGACGTGCACCACGTCGTCGTCGGCGAAGACCCGGACCACCTGACATATGGCGTCGCACTCGCGGATGTTGGCCAGGAACTTGTTGCCCAGCCCGGCCCCCTCCGACGCCCCCTTGACGATGCCGGCGATGTCGACGAAGCGCACCGGGGCGGGCACCAGCTTCTCCGAACCGAAGATCTCGGCGAGCTGCGCCAGCCGCGGATCGGGCAGCGCCACCATGCCCTCATTGGGCTCGATGGTGGCGAACGGGTAGTTCGCAGCCAACACGTCATTGTTGGTCAACGCATTGAACAAGGTTGACTTGCCGACGTTGGGCAGGCCGACGATTCCGAGGTTCAGGCTCACGGGGTCGAAAGTTTACCGGTCTCCGGCGCGGGGTATCCCCCGCCGACGACATGCGCGCGCCATCCATGACGGCTGCCCTCAGGCGCAGCCGTTACTGTCTACCTGTGTCAGCGCAGCGATCCGGCTCCGAAATGGCGCCCGAGGAGCTCTCCGCATACCCGTCGTTGCGGGGCGTGCCGTGGTGGGCCGCGGTGCTGACCGCCGTCGGCGCGACATTGCTGGGAATCGTGTACGACGCCGTTATCGACGGTAATAACCTCTCCTCGGTATTTGCTGTGCTGTATTTCCTGGGCTGTGTGGCCGCGGTCCTCGTGGTGCGCCAGTCCAGCGTGTTCACCGCGGTGGTCCAACCGCCGCTGATCCTGTTCGTCGCGGTTCCCGGCACGTACTACCTGTTCCACCGCGACGAGATCAAGGGCATCAAGGACATCCTGATCAACTGCGGCTATCCGTTGATCGAGCGTTTTCTGCTGATGTTCACCACCTCGGTCGTGGTGTTGTTGATCGGCATGGCCCGCTGGTACTTCGGCTCGGCGTCGCGCCGGCCCGCGCGCGCCGCCGCCGAGACCGATACGACGGCCGCCGGCACCGGCGTCGGCGCCAAGGTCGCTGCATTGCTGGGCCTGGCGGGCGCCGCCGGAGCCAAGGCAATGGGCGCGATCCGCGGCGGTGGCGACGACGAGGAGACCGCGGCGCGGCGCGGCCGGTCGGCCCGCGAGGAGACCCCGCCCCGGCGCCGTCCGCAGCGCAGCACCGAACACGCCGCCCACGCCCGCCCACCGGCCGATCCCAACGCGCCGCGGCGCCGCCGGCCGGTTCCCGAGGGTTACGAGGACGCCGTCGCCCGACGCCGTCGCCCAGCGCCGGAGGGTTACGAGGAGGCGGTGGCCCGTCGGCGCCGCCCGGCTCCCGAGGGCTATTCCGAGCCGCCGCCGCGCCGTCGGCCGCCGCGTGAGGGCGATCCGAACGCGCCGCGCTACCGTGACGCACCGCCGCCGCGGCGCCGCCCGGCCGCCGAGGACGGGCGCCGGCCCAGCGGCGACGGGCCGCGTCGTGAGTACCTGGCCGACCGGCCGCGCTACGAGGGCGGCCCGGGATATCGCGGCGAGGATCCCCGCCGCGACGGCCCCCGTGAGCAGGGTCGGCCGCGGCCGCGCCCCAACCCGTATGCCGAAGAGCGCCCGGAACCCCGTCAGCGTCCCGCACCCGGTGGCACGCATCACCCGGTGTCCCGGGTCCGCTACCGCGGCGAGGAACCCGGCGACGACGGCTACCACCCCCGCCCGTCACGGCACAGCCGGGACTGACCGGGGCTAGGTCCGGCGGGCCCGGATCTCGCGCGGCAGCGCGAACACCAGCGTCTCGTTGGCCGTCGTCACCGGCACCACAGTGGTGAAGTCGTGATCGGCCAGGCGCTCCAGCACCCCGCGAACCAGCACCTCCGGCACCGACGCCCCACTGGTCACCCCGACCGTCGTCACCCCGTCCAGCCAGGCCGGATCGATATCGGCGGCGTAGTCGACCAGGTAGGCCGATCCGGCACCGGCGTTCAGCGCCACCTCCACCAGCCGCACCGAGTTCGACGAGTTGCGCGAACCCACCACGATCACCAGGTCGCACTCCGTGGCCATGGCCTTCACCGCGACCTGGCGGTTCTGGGTGGCGTAGCAGATGTCGTCGCTGGGCGGATCCTGCAGCTTGGGGAACTTCTCCCGCAGCCGGCTGACCGTCTCCATCGTCTCGTCGACGCTCAGCGTGGTCTGCGACAGCCAGATCACCTTGTCCTCGTCACGCACCACGACGGCATCGACGGCGTCGGGCCCGTCGACGAGCTGGACGTGGTCGGGGGCCTCACCGGCGGTCCCGACCACCTCCTCGTGGCCCTCGTGGCCGATCAGCAGGATGTCGTAGTCGTCGCGGGCGAACCGCTTCGCCTCGTTGTGCACCTTGGTGACCAGCGGACACGTCGCGTCGATGACCTTCAAATCCCGCTCGGCCGCCGACTCGTGCACGGTCGGGGCCACGCCGTGCGCGGAGAACACCACGGTGGCTCCCTCGGGCACCTCGTCGGTCTCGTGCACGAACACCGCACCGGCGTTGGCCAGCGTCTCCACGACGTGGCGGTTGTGCACGATCTCGTGGCGCACGTAGACCGGTGCACCGAACTTCTCCAGCGCCCGCTCGACGGTCTCGACGGCGCGATCCACGCCCGCGCAGTACCCGCGGGGTTCGGCAAGCAGCACCCGCTTGCCGTTGGTGGGGGCGGCCACCGAGCGCGATGCACCGGGAATACCCATGTTCACTGATGGCGGCATGCCTCCAGCCTACTTTCCGCACCGCCGCCGACACGACTCGTGCACTGGGACCGACCCCGGACGGCGGCCGTCGTAGTCTTGCAGCCATGTCTACTGCACCATATGGGGTTCGACTGCTGGTCGGGGCGACCGTGATCGCCATCGAGGAGACCAGGCGACTGCCACAGACGATCCTCATGTACCCGATGACCCTGGCCAGCCAGGTGGCCCAGCTGGTGATGAAGATGCAGCAGGACGTCGCCGAGCTGGCGATCCGCGGCGACGAGACCCTCGATTCCCTGTTCCCGCCGAAGGACGAACAGCCGCCCTGGGCGACGTTCGACGAGGACCCGGTAACCCCGGAGGGCGCCGGCAACGGCGAGCGCCTCACCGAAGGCCGCTTCGCCCTGTACTCGGTGACCGAGGACGAGGCGCGGGCCGCGGTGGCCGCCGAGCAGCCCGACGAGCCCGCCGCACCCGCCGGCAAGGCCGCACCTGCGGTCGCCACCGAGATCGACTACGACGAGCTGACCCTGGCTCAGTTGCGCTCGCGGTTGCAGTCGCTGTCGGTCGACGAGCTCGAGCAGCTGCTGAGCTACGAGGAGGCGGGGCGCGCCCGCGCTCCGTTCCAGACCCTGCTGGCCAATCGGATCACCCGCGCCAGCGCCAAGTGAGCACCCCGGCCGCCCAGGGCCAATCCGCCGAACACCCGTTTCCCGTCCGGTCGGTCGCGATCCGGGTGGCCGGCTGGATCGAGAAGCTGGGAAGCGTCTGGGTCGAGGGCCAGATCGCGCAGATGACGGTGCGCCCGAACACAAAGACGGTGTTCATCACGCTGCGTGACCCGGCCGCCGAGATGTCGCTGCCGTTGACCTGTTCGCGCGATCTGGTGGTCAACGCCCCGGTGAAGCTGACCGAGGGCACCCGGGTAATCGTCTGCGGCAAACCCAGCTTCTATACCGGACGCGGCACGTTTTCCTTGCGGGTCAATGAGATTCGCGCCGTCGGCATCGGTGAACTGCTGGCCCGCATCGAGCGGCTGCGCCGGCTGTTGGAGGCCGAGGGCCTCTTCGACCCGCGGCTCAAGCGGCCGGTTCCCTTCCTGCCGGGGACCGTCGGGCTGATCACCGGCCGGGCCAGCGCCGCCGAGCGCGACGTGGTGTCGGTGGCCGGCACCCGCTGGCCGGCGGTGCGGTTCGCCATCCGCAACACCGCGGTGCAGGGCCCCACCGCCGTCGCGCAGATCGTGGCGGCGCTGGCCGAGCTCGACGCCGACCCGGCCGTCGAGGTCATCGTGCTCGCCCGCGGCGGCGGCAGCGTGGAGGACCTGCTGCCGTTCTCCGACGAGACCCTGTGCCGGGCCATCGTGGCGGCGCGCACCCCGATCGTCAGTGCCATCGGCCACGAACCCGACACCCCGCTGTGCGACCTGGTCGCCGACCTGCGCGCCGCGACCCCGACCGACGCCGCCAAGCGCATCGTGCCCGACGCCGCCGCCGAGTCCGCGCTGATCGTCGACCTGCACCGGCGCTGCACCCGGGCGCTGCGCAACTGGGTGGACCGCGAGGACGCCGTCGTCGCCGGGCTGCGCCGCCGCCCGGTGCTCGCCGACCCGCTGGCCGCGGTGGCCGCCCGCGCCGAGGAGATCGGCCGGGCGCGGGCGGCGATCCGTCGTGATATCGACCGGCGGGTGTCGGTGGAGTCCGAGCGCGTCGGGCATCTGGCGGCGCGGCTGGCCACCCTGGGCCCGGCCGCGACCCTGGCCCGCGGTTACGCCGTCGTCACCGCCGGTGACCGGGTGCTGCGCTCGGCCGCCGACGCCCCGTCCGGCACTCCGCTGCGGATCCGGCTGGCCGACGGCGCGGTGACCGCCCGCAGCGACGGCCCCGACCTATCGACAGGAGAAACCGATGAGCAGTGAGCCCGATGCGATACCCATTAGTTCCCTGGGTTACGAGGCCGCCCGCGACGAGCTGATCGAGGTGGTGACCACCCTGGAACGCGGGGTCGGCTCCCTCGACGAGTCGTTGCGATTGTGGGAAAGGGGCGAAAAGCTGGCAAAACACTGCGAGGCGGCACTGGCCGGAGCCCGGCGGCGCATCGAGGACGCGCTGGCCGCCGCCGACGAGGACCGCGGCGACGACGAGGTCTGAGGGCCCCGCACCACTTTCAAACTGGAACACGTTTCAGTTATGCTCGGCGCATGGGTGACCCCGCACTGACCACCGAGCTCGGCCGGGTACTGGTAACCGGCGGCTCCGGCTTCCTCGGCGCCAATCTGGTCCGCGAACTTCTGAAGTCCGGGCATCAGGTCCGCTCGCTGGACCGCGCCCCCTCGCCGCTGGAGGACCAGCCCAACCTGGAGAGCGTGGTCGGCGACATCACCGATCCCGACGACGTCGCACGCGCGACCGCCGGGATCGACACGATCTTCCACACCGCGGCCATCATCGAGCTGATGGGCGGCGCGTCGGTCACCCCCGAGTACCGCGAGCGCAACTTCAAGGTAAATGTCGGCGGGACGCAGAACCTGCTGACCGCCGGGCAGAACGCCGGGGCGGCGCGGTTTGTCTACGTGGCCTCCAACAGTGTGGTTATGGGCGGGAAGCCGATTTCCGGCGGCGACGAAACCCTGCCCTACACCGACCGTTTCAACGACCTGTACACCGAGACCAAGGTCGCCGCCGAGAAGCTCGTGCTGTCCCAGAACGGCGTCGAGGGGATGCTGACCTGTTCGGTGCGGCCCAGCGGGATCTGGGGTCAGGGCGATCAGACGATGTTCCGCAAGCTGTTCGAAAGCGTCATCGCCGGGCACGTGAGGGTGCTGATCGGCGGCAAGGACGCCAAGCTGGACAACTCCTACGTGCACAACCTGACGCATGGAATGGTGCTGGCCGCAGAGCATCTGGTGCCCGGCGGTACCGCACCCGGGCAGGCGTATTTCATCAATGACGGCGACCCGATCAACATGTTCGAGTTCGCCCGACCGGTGATCGAGGCGTGCGGTCGCCGGTGGCCGAAGCTGCGGGTTCCCGGCAAGCCGGTACACGCGGCGCTGACCGGTTGGCAGCGGCTGCATTTCAAGTTCGGCATCATGGCCCCACCGCTGGAACCGACTGCGGTGGAACGACTCTCGGTCAACAACTATTTCTCGACGGACAAGGCCCGCCGCGATCTGGGTTACGTTCCGGTATTCACCACCGCCGAGGCCACCCAACACTGCCTGCCGTACTACACGGAGATGTTCCACGAGATGGAACGCCAGGCGCGCTGACGGCACTCCCGCTGGTCCCGTGAGCGTGCGCGTCCCTGGTCCGACACGCCCATCATCTCGCCGAACGTGAGCGTCAAACAACCTTCCCGGGTAGTAACGCTCACGGTCGGCGAGAAGGGTGGGCCGGCAGCTCCAGCAGAGCGCGGGTCAGCGCCACAACCATGCCGGCGAACGTTACCGTCCAGACCGCCAACGCAATCCAGCTTCCGCAATCACCGATCCGGGTGATGAGCGACAGCCCGTCGGCCTCGCCGAGCTCACGCCCGGCGGCGGCGTACATCCCCAGCGGGAAGACCATGCTCCACAGTGCCGGCGTGTAGGTCAACGGCACCCGCCGCACCAGGTGACGCCAGATGCCCGCGGCGATCAGTGGCGGGATCAACCAGGTGCCGAACGACCAGAACGCCAGCGAGGCGCCCGCGATCAGTCCACCCGCCACCGTGGTCACCGGCGATTCCGCCAGCCGTGCAATATGCGCGCCGGCCAGCACGGTGATCGCGGTGGCGCCCATGGCGATCCAGTACGGCGGGGTCAGGTCGTTGACCCCCGGCGGATGGATCAGCATCCTGGCGGCAACCAGGATCGCGGTGACCAGATACTGGAAAATCCCCACCGACCAGCAGAAAACGGCCAGCAGCGCCATTTCCTGGCCGCCGGTGTGCAGTTCCGGCGCCACCACGGCGGCCAGCGCCGCAACCGACTGGCTGGCCACCGCCCAAACGAACCAGGTGCCGTCGACCTTGCGCAGCGCCGATCGGTACCGGCGCCCGGCAACCACCAGCCCGGGGACCAGATAGCCCAGCACCAACCAGGCCACGACGCCGATGGCCAGCAGCACGCACGCCGCCGTCGTATGTCCGTCGTCGTTCAATCGCACGCCCACCACGTCGGTCGCGGCGACAAAGGTGAACATGGCGAAGCCACGTCGCGGGTCGGCGACATCGGCACGGAACTCGGTGGGGAAAGCAATGATTCGCGCGATGGTGGCTAGCGTCAGCACGACGTGGGCGATTCCGGCCAGCCACAGCAGCACCACCGAGACGGCCGTCATGCCGTGGGCGAGCATGCCGATGGAGATGATCCCGGTTGCCATCACCAACGCGAAATAGCCGGGATCGAGGGTGCGGACGCCTTCGCGGATCCGGCCGCTGACCGTCATCGGCGATCGGCTCATCACACTCCGTAGGGGCTGTACGGCGACGGGCGCCGGGGACCGGCCACCCCGCCAAAAGTACCCACCGCGGAAATCGGGCATCCGCGCGCCCTAGGCCCCCGTCAATACACCGCTCTCAGAATCAGCCGCTCCGGGTATGCGAGACTGCGGTAACGCCATTTTCGCGCTGAGGGAGTGACATGACCGTTCTGGTGACCGGTGCATTCGGTCTGGTGGGTTCGGCGACGGTCCGCCAGATCGCCAGCGAGGGCCGTCGGGTGGTGGCCACCGATCTGGACGTGCCGGCCAACCGCAAGGCCGCCGCGGAGCTGTCCGGGGTCGAGGTGCGCTACGCCGACCTCACCGATCCGGCGGCGATCGAGCGGCTGGTCGCCGAGGTGGCACCGACCGCGATCGTGCACCTGGCCGCCGTCATCGCCCCGTTCTGCTACGGGCGCCGGGCTCTGGCCCGCAAGGTCAACGTCGGGGGCACCGCCAACCTGCTGGCCGCGGCGGCGAAGCTGCCGACCCCGCCGCGGTTCGTGCACGCCTCGTCGATCGCGGTCTACGGCCCGCGTAATCCCTACACCGTGACCGGGGTGTTGAGCGCCGATACCCCCGCCACGCCCGGAGACCTGTACGGCAGCCAGAAACTGGCGGCCGAGGAGCTGGTCCGGTCCAGCGATCTGGACTGGTCGGTGCTACGCCTGGGTGGGGTGATCAGCGTCGGCATCAGCCTCAAACAGCCCGAGGAAATGCTGTACTTCGAGTCCCTGCTCCCCACCGACGGCCGGCTGCAGACCGTCGACGTGCGCGATGTGGCCTCGGCCTTCTCGGCGGCGACCGTGCGCGACGGCGCGATCGGCAAGATCCTGCTGATCGGCGGTGACAACACCACCCACCGCAAGCTGCAGGGCACGGTGGCCGAAGAGGTGGCCGAGGCGATGGGCATGACCGGCGGCCTGTCCCCGGGCCGGCCCGGCAACCCCGACAGCGACGTCGACTGGTTTGCCACCGACTGGATGGACACCGCCGAGGCGCAGGAAATCCTCGGGTTCCAGAATCACGGGTGGCCGCAGATGCTCGCCGAGGTGCGGGCGCTGACCGGCGCCAAGCGCCCGCTGTTCAAGCTGGCCGGACCCGTCGCGCGCGCCTTCCTCACCCGGCGCTCCGCCTACTACCGCTGGCCGGGCAAATACGCCGACCCGTGGACGGCGATCCGGGCGCGACTGGGAGACCCGGCTCCGGACTGACCCGCGCACACCCGCACCCGGCATTAGGGTCCGAATATGTTCGATGAGTTCAGCGTCATTCAGAAGCGTTGGCTGACCACCCTGACGATCATCGCGCTGGGCTTCGGCGCCTACTTCCTGCGCAATTATCTGGAACTGCTCGCCATCGGGGCGGTGCTGGCGTATCTGTTCAACCCGGCCTATCAGCGGCTGCGGGCCAGGACGAATGCCGGGGTGGCGGCGGCGGGGACCTTTGTGCTGGCCACGGTCGTCGTGCTGGTCCCGGTCGCCGGGATCGCAGCGCTTGCCGTGATGCAGATCGGTGAGATGGTGGCCGGAATCGGCCGGTGGATGCAGAACACCGATCTGTCGGATCTGGCCGAGCGCTGGTTGGCGACGGCCAACGACGCTCTCGCCCAGGTGCCGTTTCTGCACATCACGCTGACCGAGGACAGCATCCGCTCGGCCCTGACCAACGTCGGACAGAACGCCGGGCAGATGGTACTGAGCGGGGCCCGGGAGTCGGTGGGCGGCGCCGCGTCGGCCATCGCCGCGGGCATCATCTTCCTCTACGTGTTCCTCGGGTTGCTGACCAGCGGCGACAAGGTCCTCGACCTGTTCCGGGATCTGAACCCGCTGGGGCCGCAGGTCTCCGAGATCTACCTGGACAAGGTCGGCGCCATGGTCACCGCCACGGTCCGCGGCCAGTTCATCATCGCGGCCTGCCAGGGTGTGGCCGCCTCGGCGTCGCTGTACATGGCGGGGTTGCACCAGGGCTTCTTCATGTTCGTCATCTTCTTGACTGCCCTGTCGTTCATCCCGCTGGGTGCCGGAATCGTCACCATCCCGATCGGCATCGTCATGGCGCTGTTCGGCAACGTCGGCGGCGGAATATTCGTCGTGGTGTTCCACCTGCTGGTGGTCACCAACATCGACAATGTCCTACGCCCGTTCCTGGTGCCCAAGTCCGCACATCTGCATCCGGCGCTGATGCTGCTCTCGGTGTTCGCCGGGCTGCAGATGTTCGGTTTCTGGGGAATCGTGCTCGGGCCGGTGCTGATGATCATCATCGTCACCACGATCAGCGTGTACCGCACGGTGTATCGCGGTGCGGACTTCGACGACGAACCCGCTCCCCCACGCCGGCATCGACTACGACGGCGCAAAGCCGCGGCCGGCGGAGGCGCCGCCGCGACCCTGGACACCGAGGACGGGGAGGACCTCGTCGATGAGCTGGCCGACGGCGCGGACGACGCCGAACCCACCGAATCCGGGTAACAGAGCCGTCGAACCAGCCGCGAGCCCGGGCGTCCCCGCGACGAGCCCGGGGTCCCGGTTACCCGGCCAGGCGCTCCCGCAGGAACTCGACCACCCGCTCGCGGGCCCGGTAGGTGGGATGATTCTCGTCGTAGACCACCTGATCGGTGATCACCGAATGGGCAAACCGATTGAGCCCGTAGGGGTTTCCCGGACCGGAATCGATTTCGATGACCTCGAACGCGTCACCGAGCCGGTCCTTGAGGGTCTGGAACCGCTCCCGCGGCGCCATCTGGTCCTCGGAAAACCGCAGCCCCAGCGCGCACAGCCCGTCCTCCTCGGCGCGGCGGGCGACGATCGACAGCTCCCCCTCGGACAATCCGGGGTCACGGCGACGCGCCGGGGTCAGCCCGATCGGCAACGACGGCTGGGACATCACCGGCGCCAGCACCGCGTCGTCGACGGCGGCGGCCAGCGCGAAGCCGCCGGTGAAACACTGCCCGATCACCCCGACGCCGGGTCCCGGGGTCGAGTCGTTGAGGTCACGCGCCAACGCACGCAGAAAATCGGTGACCGGGCGCTTCTTGTTGGTGGCGAAGGCGGCGAACTCGCGGGCCACGCAGGCCTTGGCCATCACGACCGCCGCGTCGGGGCCGATTCCCGCGCCCGGGGTGCCGAACAGCGACGGCGCCGCGACCGTGAAGCCGTTGGCCACCAGGTGGTTGCCGAGCTCCCACACCCCCGGGTGCAGACCCGGCATCTCCGGAATGAGCACGACACCCGGTCCGGTGCCCTTGCGGTAGACGTCGTAGGTGAAACCGCCGCCGGTAAACGGGGCGCAGGTCCAGCCGGGGAAGGTGGCGGCGGCCATCGGCGATCTCCTGTTCGCGTTACTTCGCGGGCATTCGGTTATTTCGCGGGCAGCGGCGACTGGGTGCCGACCGCCTCGGCCAGGGTACGGAATTCATCGGTACTGCCGGTTCCGGTCAGCGCGATCTGGGTGGATCCGGCGCCCGGGGTCTGGAGTCGGGTGGTCCACACCGGCTCGGCGGTACCCGCGCCCTGATAGACCACCCACCGGGTGCCCGCGACGTCCTGGGTGCCGGTCGGATAGACATCGGAGTGCACGGACGCGACGAGTTTCTCCTCGTCGGCGTTGCTCTGGGTCAGGCTCAGGTAGGTGCCGCGCGGGGTGACGTAGCCGACCCGCGAAGTCAGCGCCCGGACCCGCTGCCCGGACACCGGGTCGACGCGGCCGCCGTCGATGCCGTCGCGGGCACCGGAGTTGGGCTGCCAGCCGTCGGGCAGCGCGGGCTGGCGGATGGGGAAGCCCAGCGTGGTGGCATCGGAGTGCAGGGCGGCACCGGCGTCGTAGAACGGCACAGGGCCGGCCTTGGGTCCGGTCGGCTGGAACGAGCACTGGCCGAGCAGCCCGGCCAGCACGATGCAGGCGATCACCAGCGGCGCCATGGACCAGAACATGTCGCGGCCGTCCTGCAGCAACCGCGCCTTGGCCGGCCGGGGTGCCGGCAGCACCACCTCGGTCTCAGCGGGCGGTTCCGGTCGCTGGGTGCTCACCCGTCCAGTATCCAGGGCCCGCCGGTCCCGGCCCACAGCGCCCCGGCGCCGCTGTCCGGCCCAGCTCCCCGGGCGCCGCGGGCTTCTGGGACAATCACGCCATGAGCGACGCCGCTTCCTCCAGCCCTGTCAGCACCAAGCGCCGCGAGGCACCCGACCGCAACCTCGCCCTGGAATTGGTCCGGGTGACCGAGGCAGGTGCGATGGCCGCCGGACGCTGGGTCGGCCGCGGCGACAAGGAGGGCGGCGACGGGGCCGCCGTCGACGCCATGCGCGAGCTCGTCAACTCCGTGTCCATGAAGGGTGTCGTCGTCATCGGCGAGGGCGAGAAGGACAACGCCCCGATGCTCTACAACGGCGAGGAAGTCGGCAACGGCGACGGACCCGAGTGCGACTTCGCCGTCGACCCGGTCGACGGCACCACCCTGATGAGCAAGGGCATGCCGAACGCCATCTCGGTGCTGGCCGTGGCCGAGCGCGGCGCCATGTTCGACCCGTCGGCGGTGTTCTACATGAACAAGATCGCCGGCGGCCCCGACGTCGCCGACTTCATCGACATCACCTCGCCCATCGCGGCCAACATCCAGCGGATCGCCAAGGTGCGCAAGGCGTCGGTCTCCGACGTCACCGTCTGCATCCTGGACCGGCCGCGGCACGCCAAGCTGATGGAGGACGTCCGCGCCGCCGGAGCTCGGATCCGGCTGATCTCCGATGGCGACGTGGCCGGCGCCATTTCGGCCTGCCGTCCGGAGTCCGGCACCGACCTGCTGGTCGGCATCGGTGGCACCCCGGAAGGAATCATCGCCGCGGCCGCGATCCGCTGCATGGGCGGTGAAATCCAGGCCACCCTGGCACCGACCGATGACGCCGAACGCCAGCGGGCCATCGACCGCGGTTACGACCTGGACCGCGTGCTGACCACCCGTGACCTGGTGTCCGGGGAGAACGTCTTCTTCTGCGCCACCGGTGTCACCGACGGTGACCTGCTCAAAGGTGTGCGGTTCTTCGGCGGCGGCTGCACCACGCATTCCATCGTCATGCGCTCGAAGTCCGGGACGGTCCGGATGGTCGAGGCCTACCACCGGCTGTCCAAGCTCAACGAGTACTCGGCGGTGGACTTCACCGGCGACACCAGCGCCGCCCACCCGCTTCCCTAACTCCTACCCGGATCCACCTCCGCTCCACCGCTGTTTGCAGTTCCTGTTCGACCGCTTCCTGTTTTCACACTGTTCCACCGACCACCGACAACTCCGAAGGACGACGATGACCGACGGCGAATACCGCATCGAACACGACACCATGGGCGAGGTCCGGGTTCCGGCCAAGGCACTGTGGCGGGCCCAGACCCAGCGTGCCGTGGAGAACTTCCCGATCTCCGGCCGCGGTCTGGAGCGCACCCAGATCCGCGCGCTCGGTCTGCTCAAGGGCGCCTGCGCCCAGGTCAACAAGGACCTCGGGCTGTTGGACCCGGCCAAGGCCGATGCCATCATCGCCGCGGCCGCCGAGATCGCCGACGGCCGCCACGACGACCAGTTCCCCATCGACGTGTTCCAGACCGGGTCGGGCACCAGCTCTAACATGAACACCAACGAGGTCATCGCCTCCATCTGTGCGGCCAACGGCGTGACCGTGCACCCCAACGACGACGTGAACATGTCGCAGTCGTCCAACGACACCTTCCCGACGGCCACCCACATCGCCGCCACCGAGGCCGCGGTACGCGGGCTGATCCCCGCGCTGGAGATCCTGCACGAGTCGCTGGCCGCCAAGGCCCGGCAGTGGCGCACCACGGTCAAGTCCGGCCGCACCCACCTGATGGACGCCGTCCCGGTCACCCTGGGCCAGGAGTTCGGTGGCTACGCCCGCCAGGTCGAGGCCGGCATCGAGCGGGTCAAGGCGACCCTGCCGCGCCTGGGCGAGCTGGCGATCGGCGGCACCGCCGTGGGCACCGGGCTCAACGCCCCCGACGGGTTCGGCGCCAAGGTGGTCGAGGTGCTGCGCACCGAGACCGGTGTCGCCGAATTGCGCACCGCCGTCGACCCGTTCGAGGCCCAAGCCGCCCGCGACGGGCTGGTGGAGGCCTCCGGCGCGCTGAAGACCATCGCGGCGTCACTGACCAAGATCGCCAACGACATCCGCTGGATGGGATCGGGCCCGCTGACCGGCCTGGCCGAACTGCACCTGCCCGACCTGCAGCCCGGCAGCTCGATCATGCCCGGCAAGGTCAATCCCGTCATCCCCGAGGCGGTGACCCAGGTGGCCGCGCAGGTGATCGGCAACGATGCGGCTGTCACCGTGGGCGGCCTGTCCGGCGCCTTCGAGCTCAACGTTTACATCCCGATGATGGCCCGCAACGTGCTGGAGTCCTTCACGCTGCTGACCAATGTGTCGAAGCTGTTCGCCGCCAAGTGCATTGACGGCCTGGTCGCCGACGAGCAGCGGCTGCGCACCCTGGCGGAGTCCTCGCCGTCCATCGTGACGCCGCTGAACTCGGCGATCGGCTACGAGGAGGCCGCCAAGGTCGCCAAGCAGGCGCTGGCGGAGAAGAAGACCATCCGCCAGACCGTCATCGACCGCGGCCTGATCGGCGACAAGCTCTCCGAGGAAGAGCTGGACCGGCGCCTCGACGTGCTGGCCATGGCCAAGGTGCGCGACGGCGACTGACACCGGGCGTAACCGGCAAGCTCGATTTCGGCGAGTCTGAGGGTGGCCATTCACCCTTAGACTCGCCGTAGTCGTTTTCCGGAGGGGGCGATCGTGACTCACGGCGATCAGCAGGACAACCGCGGCGACCCCGCTCGGCCCGTCGAGATCCTCAGTTCCTCGGCCGAGAAGCCGGCATCCAGGCAGGCGATGCGTCGATCGCGTTGTTGCACAAGTAGATTCGTTGTACCACTGCTGCTCGCAGTGGTGGCCGGTGCCGTGCTGCTGGCCCAGAACTTTTCCAACACGCCCGACCCGAGCGCTCAGGCCTTGGCGTACACCGCGAGCGCTCAGGACACCATCAACGTCGGAGGCGGGGCGAACGGCGTCACCGTCGACCCGAAGGCCCGGCGCCTCTACGTCGCCGGAACGTCCCCCAGCACCGGCCGCGGCACCCTGTCGATCATCGACCCCGAGTCCAAAACCGTCGACGCCACAATCGAAGTCGGTAAGTATCCCGGCAAGATCACCATCGGCCCGGATGGCAGGACGGTGTACGTCGCCGTCGATACCGGGGTGGCCGTCGTCGACACCCAGGCCGGCGTCGTGAGCAACACCGTCGAGCTCGGCGGGCACCCGCGGGGCCTGACGCTCGTCGGCACCGACCTCTACGTGGCCCACCCGTCGTCGTTCGACCCGACCAAACTGCAGCCCGGGGACAAACTCGGGGACAAGATGCCCAACATCTCGGTCATCGACACGAAGACCAACACGGTGACGAAAACGCTGTCCGCCGGTTTTCAGGACCCGCTGGCCATCGCCGCCGACCCGGCGTTCCTGACGGTCTACGTCGTCAACATCGCCAATGAGCTCACCCAGATCGACACCCGCCTCAAGGCGCCCGTGAAGACGTCGCAGATCGATCCCGGAAAGATCGTCGCGATCATGGGCCTCGCCGTGCAGGGCGGCCGCCTGCATGCCGCCGGGGCCGACCCGACACAGGGGATGCTGCGCGATATCACCGGCGGTGTTGCCGGCCGGGCTATCTCGCTGCCCGGGCAACCCGGTCAGGTGGTCATCGACGGCAAGACGGCCTACGTGATCATCCCGGACGTCATGGCCACCGAGGCGGTGCCGGATGTGCCCGCGCGCGGCGAGTTCCCCGGCATCACCGGACATCCGGCACGGCAGGCCCGCGACGGCGGGCTGGCGATTGTGGACCTCGATGTGCGCGCGGTCACCGACGTCGTCCAGGTCGGAGCGTCCCCGCTGGGTGTGACAGTCGACCCCGATACCCACACTGTCTACGTGGCCAACGAGGATGCCACCGTCTCGGTG
This sequence comes from Mycolicibacterium insubricum, assembly GCF_010731615.1. Lineage (NCBI taxonomy): Bacteria > Bacillati > Actinomycetota > Actinomycetes > Mycobacteriales > Mycobacteriaceae > Mycobacterium > Mycolicibacterium insubricum. The sequence goes on from NZ_AP022618.1 coordinate 4,075,935, forward strand.
ATCAAGCGCTCGTCGTAGATCCATAGGATTATGAAGATGGACTTCCTGGACGCAGTTGATGAACTCGCCCGACGGGGAGACAGTTCGCCGAGGAGAACCTCGCCACACTTCGTGGCCTCGCAAACGCATCTCCGGCGTCGGCCTAACGGAGTGCACCGCAAAGTCGCGCTGAAGGTGCTGCCGGTCATCCACAGGCCACGTTCCAGCTGACTACCGCCGGGAGGCCGCACCGGCGACACTCCGTCCATGAACAGTCAACTGCGCACCTTGTTCGCGGCTCACAACGGTGTCGCCTGCTTCCGACAGCTCAACGCTTTGCTGACCCGTCGCGAGATGCGGCGCATGTTGGGTAACCGCCAGCTGACGAAGGTCCTTCCAGGCATCTACGCGCTGGGCAGCCCGGACAGGCGCATTCTGCTCAGTGCGCTCGACTTGCTTTGCGGCAAACCAGTTGTCGCCTGTCTTTCCACCGCGGCGGCCGTCTTCGGGTTCGACACCGAAGACGTCGCCGAACTTCATGTGCTCAACCCCGACGGGAATCGGCTGCGCGCTCGTCCTGGCCTCGTCGTACATCGGCGCCACGGCGCCCCGGTGATCACGTTCCACGGCAGGCCGGTCACCGAGCCCTCATGGACAGCCGTCGAGGTGGCGTGTTCGCTGCCCCGACCGCGAGCGCTGGCCACCCTGGACGCGGCGCTGCGCAGCAAGACCTGTGACCGCGCCGGTCTGGAGGCGGCGGCCGACGCGCAGCGCGGACGCCGTGGCATCGCCGTCGTCCGCGGGCTGATTCCGTTGGCAAGCCCAGTGGCCGAATCACCGATGGAAAGCGAGGCGCGGCTCGTGATGATCGATGGCGGGATCACCGATTTCGTCGAGCAACACGAGGTCATCGGCCGCGACGGAAGGCTGTGGCGGGTGGACTTTGCTTTGCCGGAGTGCAAGTTGGCCATCGAGTACGACGGCTTCGACCACCACAAGTCTCCCGCTGATCTCGCCCACGACCGCGAGAAGGACAACGCGCTGCGAGAAGCCGGATGGACTGTCCTGCACATCACCGCCGACGACGTTCGACGCCAACCGGAGGTAATGCTCCGGCGAATTCGCCGGCATCTCGTCGCCACCGCGGCGTAGTGGGCGTGCCGGTCCCCTGTCCAGCTGCCGATTTCCACCCGCAGGCCGCGTGAGCGACCAGTTTCTGCGCGCAGACCTCCGGCGAGGGGCCAATTTCTGCGCGCAGGCCTCCCGCGAGGGGCCAATTTCTGCACGCAGGCCTCCCGCGAGGGGCCAATTTCTGCGCGTAGGCCTCCGGCGAGGGGCCAATTTCTGCGCGAGCGCTCCTACAGGAACACGAAAGCCCAGGACGGGTCTGAACGAGGCGTACACCATGGAGCTCTCGCGCACTAGGTGGCCGCTCGCGCACTAGGTGGCCGCTCGCCCACCAAGTGGCCCCTCGCGCAGCACTCGTGCACGAAGTGGCCGCTCTTGCAGTACAAGGGCGGGCCCCCGACCGTCGCCGCACGGGCCTGTGTATGACCGATCCGACCCGAAGCCGACGCCGCGTTACCGTCACGACTGACAGGTCAGCGTCTCCCAGGGGCAAGCGATGGGCGTTCTCGACGAGTTCGACCGGGTGTGGTGCTCGGCGCGCGCGCTGCTCGGCGACCCGGCCCCCGTCGGCGCCACTCTGAGTCATCCGCTGCCGGCCGTCCCGCCCGCCGGTGCGGCACGCGGCTGGCACGGTGACGGCGCGGACCGCTATCGCGTCGAAGCCGGGGTGCACCGCAGGGTCCTGGTCTCTGTCGGCGCGTTGGACAGCGCCGCAGACCGCGGTGTGCACCAGGCCATGACGACGGCCGAACACGCTCGGCGGGAACTGGATTCGGTGCGTGCGCGGGTGCACCGGGCCGCCGCGGCGATCCCTCGCGGCAACCAGCGCATGCTGGCCTCAATCGCCGGGCTCGGTTGTCGCGACGTCGCCATCACCGTCGACCGGGCCCGGAGCGAGCTCAGCGGCATCAGCGGCAACCTGGCGGGTACCGGCGCCGACTACCGGAGCGTGACCGGCCGCACCCTCCGAGAAGCCGGACCCGGCCCTACGCCCGGCCCCGCACCAGATCCCGAGCGGGCCCCGGATCCGGTCACCGATCCCTCAGCCCAGGACAACACAGTTGCCGGCACCCCGGGCCGTCCGCTGGGCAACGAGTTGACCGCGGCTGAATGGCGCATCGCCCGACTGTCCCCGCTGCTGCTCGACGAGTGGGAACAGGCCGAGGGCCAGGGCTGGCGGATCACCGCGGAGGCCGGTATCGGAACCTTCACGCGGCACGGCGACAAGGTGATCAACATCGATCCGGGGTTGGCCGCCGAGGGACCGACCCACCGGGTGAACGCGCTGGCCCACGAACTGGGTCACGCGCTGTATCAGCCCGAGGTCGACCGGCGGACCCGGGACGGCTACGTGACGTCCTACCTGGACGGCGAGGGGGCCGCGGTATGGAACGGCATCCGGATCGAGCGGGAGATCCTGGCCGGCGGCGGCGCCGATATCATCCCGCCGAATCACAACGACGACTATTTCGAGCGCATCTACGACGCGGCCGGCGACGACCCGCAGTCCTATCGCGACGCCATCCACCAGATCGGCCAGGTGTACGCCGATCTGACGCCGTCCAACGATGTCACCAAAAATTACCGCGACTACTATTCCGGGGAATACCGTTGCTCATTCCTGCGCGGGCTGATCGGAAAGTGCGAACGTCCCTGACGTCCAATCCGCTTGCTATGCCCCGTTGTTGGGGCCGCCGGAGTTGGCTCCCGGAATGTCGGTGATCGGGAAATTCGGCATCGGCGGCGGCGATGGGGTGGCCGGCAACGACGGGATGTCCTCCGGTGGAATGTCTTTCAGCTCGTTGACCGGGGGTCCGTTTTCCCGGCTGCCGTAGCTGGTGCCCGGTTCCCGCTCGCCGAGCATGTGCGACACCGTCACCAGGTGATAGCCGTTGGCCTTGAGCACGGGGATGAACTGGTACACCAGATCCACGGTCGAGGAATACACGTCGTGAAACAGCACCACCGAATTCGGTTTGATCTGGGTCATCAGCATGTAGCGGGTGGCCGCGGTGTTGGCGTCGTTGGCCCAGTCGAACGGGATGACGTCCCAGTTGATATCGGCCAGGCCCTGCTTGCGCGCCTCGGCGAGCACGTTGTCGTCGACCAGACCGCCGGCGGTGCGTACCAGTTTCGGTCGGGTCCCGGTGGCCTGTTCGATCGCGTCACTGGCCCTGCTGAACTGCGCCGGGATGTCGTCGACCGGGATGGTGGTCATGTTGGGGTGTTCCCAGGTGTGGCTGCCGATCTCCATGCCGGCCTCGGCGATGCGCTTGGCCCCGTCTGGATTGGCCGCCACCTTGTTGCCGATCAGGAAGAACGTGGCCTTGGCGTCGTTGTCGGCCAGGATCTTCAGCAGCCGGTCGGTGTAGGGGCCGGGGCCGTCGTCGAAGGTCAGGGCGATGCATTTGACCACCGCGCAGTCGACGTCGGTGGCCGCCTCCGAGCGGGAGTCCAGCTTGACCTTTCCGGCCAGCGCCCCGATCACCAGGACCAGCGCGGCGGCGACGGCACCGATCACCGTCCGCCAGTACGGCCAGGTCGGGGTATCGCGTGCAGACACCCGGCCAGTTTACCGGCCCGGGGCCGGTGGGCCGCCTACGCGACCACTCAGGCGGTTCGGCGAGGGTAGGCGGAGTTGGTGGGAGCGCAGCGAGCGCCGGCGGAGCCGGACCGAAGGCGGGACCGCCTGCGACTGAACCCGGTCTCACCGGCACCAGGCGGGCTACGGCAGTGCGTTCGGGCTGATCTCTTCGAGCATCTCGGTGACCAGCGCGGCGATGGGCGACCGTTCGCTGCGCATCAGGGTGATGTGGGCGAACAGCGGGTGGCCCTTGAGTTTCTCGATCACCGCGGCCACACCGTCGTGCCGGCCGACCCGCAGGTTGTCGCGCTGGGCGACGTCGTGGGTGAGCACCACCCGCGAACCCGAGCCGAGCCGCGACAGCACGGTCAGCAGCACGTTGCGTTCCAGCGACTGCGCCTCGTCGACGATGACGAACGAATCGTGCAGCGACCGGCCGCGAATGTGGGTCAGCGGCAGCACTTCCAGCATGCCGCGGGAGGCGACCTCGTCGAGCACGGCCGGGCTGGCCAGGCCCTCCAGGGTGTCGAAAACGGCCTGGGCCCACGGGCCCATCTTGTCGCTCTCGCTGCCCGGCAGGTAGCCGAGTTCCTGCCCGCCGACGGCGTACAGCGGCCGGAATACCACGACCTTGCGCTGCGTGCGCCGCTCCAGCACCGCTTCCAGTCCCGCGCACAGTGCGAGCGCGGATTTGCCGGTACCGGCCTTGCCGCCGAGTGAGACGATCCCGACCGACTCGTCCTGCAGCAGATCCAGGGCGATGCGCTGTTCGGCCGAGCGGCCGCGCAGGCCGAAGACCTCCCGGTCACCGCGGACCAGCTGTACCCGCTTGTCCGCGTTGACCCGACCGAGGGCGTGCGAGCTGCCGCCGAGCAGCCGAACTCCGGTGTGGCACGGCAGGTCCCGCGCCTGCGCCAGGTCCAGGTCCCCGTCGGCGAACAGCGTGTCGATGTCTTCGCCGGACACGTCGATCTCGGTCATTCCGGTCCAGCCCGACGGGACGACGTCCTGCGCGCGGTACTCGTCGGCGGCCAGGCCGACCGCACCGGCCTTGACCCGCAGCGGAATGTCCTTGCTGACCAAGGTGACTCGCTTGCCCTCGGCAGCCAGGTTCGCCGCGCAGGTCAGGATGCGCGAGTCGTTGCTGTCGTTGCGGAACCCGGCCGGCAGCACCGCGGGGTCCTGATGGTTGAGTTCGACGTGCAGCGTCCCGCCTTCTGTCCCAACGGGAATCGGGCGATCCAGCCGACCGTGCTGCAGGCGCAGGTCGTCGAACAGTCGCAGTGCCTGGCGGGCGAACCAGCCCAGCTCGTGGTGATGGCGTTTGGCTTCCAGTTCGGTGATGACGACGAGAGGAACGACGACTTCGTGTTCGGCGAACCGAGTACAGGCCCACGGATCGGACAACAGGACCGACGTGTCGAGCACGTAGGTTGCGATGTTGTCCCGGGAAACCGACGGTGAATCACTCACGTGGCGCTCCTCGATCCCGCGCGGCCCCGCGCGGACGGTTCGGCGGGCGCAGCGGCACTCGGACCGGGGCCGGTCCTTCCGTCGCAACGAGAGGTACCGCCCGGACAGCAAAGCGGGATGCTAGCCATCACCGGCGACGCTACTCCCGCAACGCGCACCGCGCTCTGCAGGCGCGCCGGGCCGAATCAAACGCCGTGAAACGACGACGGTGCCGCCGAGAATCCTCGGCGGCATCGTCGTTAACGGGTGGTTACGCGAGGGGAAGCGGGGACCACCCGCATCTGCCCAGGTAATTACGCGGTGACGAATTCCTTCAGCTCGGGCTCTTCGGCTAGGCCCCAGGCACCGATCCGCTCGGAGATGACGTCGGCCAGGATGTCGGCGTTGAAGATGCCGGCGGCGGCGACGCTGGCGCGCTTGTCGCCGTAGGCCTTGATGTCGGCGCCGACCACGTCGAGTTCGCGGGCGCGGGCCGCGATCGCCGCGATCATCTCATCGCGATGCGTGGCCAGAAGGTGGATGACCAGGTTGGCGAAGAACAGCTCGTGGCGTTCCTCGTCTCCGGCGATCCGCTCCAGCAGCGACTTCAGCGTCGGGTCGTCGACCTGAGCGGCCAGGTTGCGGCAGAACTTGGCCCGCGAGGCCTCGAAGAACGCCATGTAGGCCAGGGTCTCGCACTGGCTGTACTGGTCGGCCCGGTAGCCGGTGTTCATCACGTGGTCGATGCGGACGTCTTCGTTGGCATTGGCGTCGCAGTTGCGGGTGACCATCAGGTAGTTGCGCAGCACGATGGCGTGCAGGTGCTCCTCGGCGGTCCAGCGACCGATGAAGCGGCCCCACTGTTCCTGCAGGATGAAGTGCTCGACCAGCTCGCGGTGCACCCCGGACAGGTTGTCCTTGTCGATCAGCAGGATCTCCAGCGCATCGACGACGGGCTGCGGCAGGGTCTGCTGGGACGGATCCCAGTCCACACCGTCGAGCATCGCGAAGTTGCGGCCCTCATCGAAGGGCACGTAGTCGTGCGCGAACCAGATGTCTTCGGTTCCGAGGTGGCGCACCATGTTCTCTGCGACCACGGGTTCGAGTTCCAGCGTCAGCGCATTGGGTTCGGGAAAGACAGCCATGGAAGTAACTGTAACCCGAGTTCACATGTTTCCCGAAATCTATCCGGGCACGTTGCGCCGAATTGTGACTTTCGTCCCTAAACGACGAGGTGAAGCGCCACCGCCGACGCGCTGATCAGCGACGATACTGCGTCAGAGGGTGAGCCCGGGGTACAGCGGATTGGCGGCCAACAGCTCCGCGGACGCGCCGCGGACCCGGTCGGCGACTCCGTCGGCGAGGGTGTACTTGGCCTTCGACGACCCGTCGGCGGTGGTGTTGGTCAGTACGTCGATCACGAGTTCGGCGACCCGGTCGAAGTCGTCGGCGCCGAAGCCGCGGGTGGTCAGCGCCGGGGTGCCGAACCGGATGCCGGAGGTGTACCAGGCGCCGTTGGGGTCGGCCGGGACGGCGTTGCGGTTGGTGACGATGCCGGCGTCGAGCAGTGCCGACTCGGCCTGGCGGCCGGTCAGCCCGAACGAGGTGACGTCCAGCAGCACCAGGTGGTTGTCGGTGCCGCCGGTGACCAGGTTGGCGCCGCGCTTGAGGAACCCGTCGGCCAGCGCGTGCGCGTTGTCGGCGACGTTCTGGGCGTAGACCCGGAACTCGGGGCGACGGGCCTCGGCCAGCGCGACGGCCTTGGCGGCCATCACGTGCGACAGCGGGCCGCCGAGGACCATCGGGCAGCCCTTGTCGACGGCCGGGGCGAACTCCTCGGTGGCCAGTACCAGGCCACCGCGCGGGCCGCGCAGCGACTTGTGCGTGGTGGTCGTGGTGACGTGGGCGTGCGGCACCGGGTCCTCGTCGCCGGTGAACACCTTGCCGGCCACCAGGCCGGCGAAGTGCGCCATGTCGACCATCAGGGTGGCGCCCACCTCGTCGGCGATCTCGCGCATCTTGGCGAAGTTGACTCGCCGCGGGTAGGCGGAATACCCGGCGACCAGCACCAGGGGCTTGAACTCCCGGGCGGCGGCGGCGACGGCGTCGTAGTCGATCAGGCCGGTGCCCGGATCGGTGCCGTAGCTGCGCTGGTGGAACATCTTGCCGGAGATGTTGGGCCGGAAGCCGTGGGTGAGGTGGCCGCCGGTGTCCAGCGACATGCCCATCAGCCGCTGGCTGCCGAGGCGGGCGCGCAGGGTCTCCCAGTCCGCCTCGGACAGGTCGTTGACGTGCTTGGCGCCGAAATCGGCCAGTCCGGGGGTCTCGACGCGGGTCGCCAGGATCGCCCAGTAGGCGACCAGGTTGGCGTCGATGCCCGAGTGCGGCTGGGCGTAGGCGTAGGGCGCGCCGAACAGTTCGCGGGCGTGCTCGGCGGCCAGCGCCTCGACGGTGTCGACGTTCTGGCAGGCGGCGTAGAACCGGTGCCCGACGGTGCCCTCGGCGTACTTGTCGGAGAACCAGGTGCCCATGGTGAGCAGCACGGCCGGCGACGCGTAGTTCTCGCTGGCGATCAGTTTCAGCGAGTCGCGCTGGTCGGTGAGCTCCTGCCGGGTGGCCGCGGCGATCCGCGGTTCGACCGACTCGATGACCGCCAGGATGTCGCGGTAGGCCTCACTTGCGGTTTCGGCGTATTCGGCACCCAAAGCGGCGGTCGAGTCAGCAGTCATGGTCCCTAGGGTAACGGGGCCTGGTCGGCCGCGGACTCCCCGGGCCGACCGGGAAGAGTGGACGGAATCAGCGGCTCGTCGAGCAGCACACCGAACCGCTCGATCATCCCGACGCCCTCGGGTCGGTCGTCGAGCCAGCCGCGCAGCAGCCGGTAGCCCTCGACGTAGGTGGAGGTGTAGGCGCGCCACAGCGGCGAGGACAGGAACTTCATCATCTGCCGGGCGCGGGCGTCGTCGACGAGCAGCCAGCGCGACAGGTAGGCCACCACGTCGTCGGGGTCGCGGTGCTCGTCGTGCAGCATCAGCGCGGCGTCCTGGCGCACGTCGGCCAGACCCGCCATCGCCGCCGAGATCGCCTCCGCGCGGGCACCGTCGAACCGCAGGCCCAGATCGGCGTAGATGTCGGCGGCCCAGGCGCCCCAGGCGGGCCCGACGGCGGCGTGCAGCGCCAGGTCGGCCAGGCCCTCGGCCATCAGGCACTGCGGGGTGTTGACCAGGAAGATCGTCTGCTCGGTCTGGCCCAGTCCGTTGACCAGCCGAAGTTCCTTGCGGCAGTGCTCGGTGTGATGGCCGGGATAGGACTCGTGGGCGACCAGTCGCGGCAGGTTGGCCATCTGTTGTTTGAGGTCGGCGTTGACGGCCACCGTGGAGGCGTAATTGCCGCGGTAGTAGTTGAATCCCGACCACGGTTTGTCGGTGACGATCTCGTAGTCGATGGTCTCGGTGTCGGGCAGCGGGTAGCTGGCGCGCACCCGGTCGCGCAGCGCGCTGGAGAACGCGTCGATGGCCGCCGCCAGGCGTTCCGGCGGGATCTCGGTGCTGCGGCGGTAGTCGGCGACCCGCTCGGCCAGCGGTCCGGTGCCGCCCAGGGCGGCCTCCAGGGCGCGGTGGGCGTCGGCGTAGTGCTGCGGGTCGCCAGGGCCGATCTGGACGTCGAAGTAGGCGCGGACCTCGTCGACGAATCCGACCTGTTCACCGGTGAATTTGCGGGCCGCGCACTCCAGGGCCACCAGGTGTGCCCGCAGGTATTCCGCGCGCAGCTCGGTGAAGCCGTCCTCCCGAGGCACCGACGGCAACTCGGCAAGCAGGGTCCGGGCCGTGCGGGCCAGATCCGCGGGATCGGGGGCGGGCTCGTCGGCGACCTGGGCGCGCAGCGCGGGGTCGCCGGTGAAGGAATCGACGTAGCCGTCCTGGATGCGGTCGAACCTCAGGCCCAGCAGCAGGAACTCGCGGATCAGCCGTTCTGGAGACACATCCGCCACCGTATCCGCCTTTGTGGCCCCACGGCTCAATTGGCTGCTCCGGCCGCGCGCACGGCCCCACGTGGTCGGCGGCCGATCCTGCCTGCAAGACTTGGGGTCATGGCCCGGCTGAGCGAGCCCAGTCCGTACGTGGAGTTCGACCGAACTCAGTGGCGTGCACTGCGCAAGTCGACGCCGCTGCCGCTGACCGAGAACGAACTCGTCGGGCTGCGCGGCCTGGGTGAGCAGATCGACCTGCGCGAGGTCGAAGAGGTGTACCTGCCGCTGGCCCGGTTGATCCACCTCCAGGTCGCGGCCCGGCAGCGGTTGTTCGCCGCCACCGCGGAATTCCTCGGTGAGACCACCGATATTCAGCTGAACCCACAGCGCCCGGTTCCGTTCGTGATCGGGGTGGCCGGCAGTGTGGCGGTCGGAAAGTCCACCACGGCCCGCGTGCTGCAGGCGCTGCTGGCCCGCTGGGAGAACCATCCGCGCGTCGACCTGATCACCACCGACGGTTTCCTCCATCCCAACGCCGAGCTGTCCCGTCGCAATCTGATGCACCGCAAGGGCTTCCCGGAGAGCTACGACCGCCGCGCCTTGATGCGGTTCGTGACGGCGGTGAAATCCGGAGCCCCGTCGGCGTCGGCGCCGGTCTACTCGCATCTGCTCTACGACGTGGTGCCGCGCGAGCGGATCGTCGTGCGCCAGCCCGACATCCTGATCCTGGAGGGCCTCAACGTCTTGCAGACCGGGACGACGCTGATGGTCAGCGACCTGTTCGACTTCTCGGTGTATGTCGACGCGCGTATCGAGGATATCGAATCCTGGTACGTGTCACGGTTTTTGGCGATGCGGGAGGGGGCGTTCTCCAACCCGGCCTCGCACTTCCACCACTATGCGACGCTGACCGACGACCAGGCGCTGTTCGCCGCCCGCGACATCTGGCAGGCGATCAACCTGCCCAACCTGGTGGAGAACATCCTGCCCACCCGCCCGCGCGCGACCCTGGTGCTGCGCAAGGACGCCAACCACTCGATCAACCGGTTGCGCCTGCGCAAGCTGTAGGTCTCACGCCAGGCGGCGCAGGCCGATCCACTGCAGCGCGGCCAGGACGGCGGTGTAGACGCCGCTGCCCAGCACCGCGGCGATGCCCAGGCCGGTCAACGGCCACACCCCGAGCACGACGACGGCCAGCGCCGCGACCGTGAAGATCTCGTTTGCTGCGATGGTCGCCCACGCGCCGGCGGTGACACGATCACGCCCGGCCAGCCAGTACACGTCGACCCCGTACACCAGGAAGAACACGCCCAGGCCCAGAACCCAGCCGGCGGGGATCCCGGTCCACTCCGCGATCGGCCGGCTCGCCAGCACCACCGGTAGGCCGAGCAGGCCGACCAGGATCGCGTCGACGCGCATGGCCTTGCGCACCAGGGTGTCCTCGCCGGAGCGGGCGGTGGTGTCGAGAAGTTGAGCAGTCATCGGTGGTCCTTTCATCGATTCCGTACCCGCGGAGCTCGCGGGTCACCATCGATGCTGGTCAGCGATTACTGCCAGGTCGATCCTGCGTACTGCCAGACACTGCCAACCCGTCGCGCAGATCCGCCGCGATCACCCGGGCGGCGGCGTTCTGCCAGTTGTGCAGGGATCGCTGGGGCACCTCGGTCACCAGCCACTGCCAGGCACGCCGCGCCGTCGGGTCCAGTCCGGCGGCGGTGGCGTTCTGGGCGTAGGCCCGCACCCCGACGACGTAGGGGAAGTACAGCGAATTGTAGTAACGCCACTCCTCGGAGGTGCCGAAGTCCTCGTCGCCGCGGGGTTTGAGCGCGGCGATGCGTTCGGCCAGCAGCGACTTGAGTTCGTTTGCCCGTTCCAGCGGCTGGTCGGGCAGTCCGTGCTCGGCCAGCCGGGTGCCGAGTATCGGCAGGGCGGTCAGCGGGCTGGCCACCAGTTTGGACAGGTTGCCGTAGTGGCCCAGCGCCCGACGGGTCAGCCGGGTGAACGTCTCGTCGTCGACGTCGTCGAGGGGGTTGGGGCGGCGCAGCGGCAGCGCGGCCTCGGTGTCCCGCAGGAGGGCGCGGTCGGCGCGCAGACTCGGCGACCGCGCGAAAGCCAGCCGGTCCAGCAGCCCGGCCAGCGGGTCGGCGAGCGTCGTCATCGCGATGGCCACCCCCACGCTGGTGAACATCAACACCGTCACCACGATGCGGCCGCGGCCCTCGGTCAGGGTGACGCCGACGATGCCCTGGGCGGCGAACAGCACGGCCACGGCCATGGTGCCCACGAATGACCGCCGCATATCGGCCCGCAGCGCCTGGCCCTCGTCGAACGCGTCCCAGATGGCGACGGCCAGACCCAGCAGCAGGATGTCGAAACCCGTCGAGGCCAGGGCGAGCCAGCTCGGCAGGATGCCCAGCGGGATCACCAGGATGGCGTTGGCCAGCGCGAAGAACAGGGTCGCCACGACGAGCACACCGATCACCGAGCCCGGTCGGGGCGCCCGGCGCACCGCGTACAGCATGGCGATCAGGGTCGAGGCGGAGATCACCGAGAACATCAGCGCGTGGCCGAAGCGGATCGGCGGCTGCACCCCCTCGGTCAGCGCCGCACCGGTGATCGCCACCGCGGCAACGACGGCCACCGAGACCCACGCGCCCCGCCGGTCCCGCCACCGCCGGGAGGGCCGCGCCAGCTCCAGCAGTACCGCCAGCCACGCCACGCCGGGCTCGATGACCAGAAAGATCTCCAGTCGGCCCAGCGATTCGGGGCTGCCCGCGGTGAGCCGGATCGCGTCGAGTGCGACCACCAATGCGAATCCGCACAGTCCGAGGGCGGCCAGCACCAGGACCGACTTGTGCGGATCGCGGGCCAGCAGGTACAGGCCCAGCCACCAGCTCAGCGCGAACGTCAGCACCGATAGCGCGGCCATCTCGCCAGTGTGGCACGCCACCGACGGCGGCCAACGGTGATCAGGACGCGATCGGCAGCCCGCGCCCTCCCCCGACGGTCAGCACGTCGTCGACCCGGCCGAACCACGCGCGGGCGCGGTCCAGCACGGCCCGCAGTTGCCGGGGATCGCCGACGTCCGCGGCGACGGCGGCCACCCGGTCATGCGGGTAGCCGTGCATGCTGCGGACCATCGCGGTGGCCTGGCGGTCGACCAGCAGCACGCGGTGCCCGGCTTCCAGGAGTCGTCGGGCCAGGTCGGCGCCGGCGTCGGATCCGGCGCCCAGTACGACGATCGCGCCGCAGCCGCGGATGTTTTCACCGGTGTGCTGGACGACGCTGACGATGCTGCGGGGCGCGTTGCGGTTCATGGTGTGTAGTCAACGCCGGCCCGCTGAGTGCCCGATGTGAGCCGACTTTGGCGTCGCTCAGCGTTGGCGGGCGTGGGTTTCGCCGGCGGCGGCCACAGCCGCCCGGGCGATCTCGCGCACCCGGTCCTTGGCGATCTTGGCGTTGTGGGTCAGCGGCAGCGCACCGGCGAACACCACGTGGCGCGGTCGCTTGAACGGTGAAATCTGGTGCCGGACATAGTCGATGAGGTCATCGGCAGTCGGCGCCGATCCCGGATGGGTCACCACGACCGCGCAGATGGCCTCGCCCCAGTAGTCGTCGGGGACGCCGACGACGGCGACCATGTCGACGTCGGGATGCCGGGACAGGGCGTCCTCGACCTCGCGCGAGCTGACGTTCTCCCCACCGGTGATGATGACGTCCTTGCAGCGGTCGACGATGGTCAGCCGGCCGAGGTCGTCGAGTCGGCCGATATCCCCGGTGTGCAACCAGCCGTCGGTCAGCGCGGCGGCGGTGGCGGGCTCGTCGAGCCAGTAGCCGGTCATCACCTGCGGTCCGCGCACCAGGATTTCACCGACTTGCCCGACGGCAGCGAACCCGCCTGGACCATCGACGGCAATACCAACCTCGACGCCGCTGTGCGGTCGCCCGGCACTGCGCAGCACCTCCGGGCCCATCCGGTGTTCTTCGGGGCCCAGAAAGGTGACGGTGCCCGCGGTTTCGGTCATGCCGTAGCCCTGGTGGAACTCGGCGCCCAGGATCCGGGTCGCCCGCTCGATCAGGTCGGCGGAGATGGGAGCCGAGCCGTAGGCGATCTGGTGCAGTGTCGGCATCGTCTCCCCGGTGGCGGTCACGTGGGCGACCAGCGCGTGCAACATGGTCGGTGCCATCGAGCAGGAGCGCACGCCGTAGCGGTTCACCGTTGCGACGAATTCGTCGGCCCGGTACCGCGACGGCAGCACCACCGTGGATCCGGTGGCGTGCCGGGCCAGGATGTTGTATCCGGCGATGTGGCACAACGGATACGGGGTGAGGTACACATCGGCGGGTTCGACGGATCGTCCCTCCACGGTCCCCCAGGCGCCGGCGGTCAGCGACCGGTGGGTGTGCACGGCGGCCTTCGGGTGCCCGGTGGTGCCGCTGGTGAACACCAGCCAGGCCGGGTCCTCGGGTGTCGGGGTGGCCCCGTCGTACGGCGGATGCCGCAGTGCGCGTTGCCAATCCGGGCCGTCGACGGCGATCACCGTCTCCGCAACATCCGATGGCAGCGCGTTGAGGTAGCGCGGGTCGCCGATGAGTACCCGGGCACCGGCCGCGGCGATGGCCCGGGCCTGTTCGTCGGGGTTCAGCCGCTGGTTGATCAGCGTCAGGATGCGCCGGGACCTTGGCACCGCGTAGTAGAGCAGCGCATACGGCACGCCGTTGTCGGCGACCACCGCGACCCGGTCTCCCGGATCGGTGCGGGCGGCCACCGCGCCGGCCAAGGCCAGCGAATACTGCTCCAGCTCAGCGAAGTTCACCGATGTGGTGTCGTCGATCACGGCGGCGCGTCGCGGCGCGTCGGCCACCGCCGGCGCGATCAGGCCGGCAAGCAGCTCGGTGCGCTCGCCGTCCGGACCGGTCGCCACGTTCAGGTTCCGAATCGGCGATGCCGGCGGGTGTAGTCGCGCAGCGCCCGCAGGAAGTCGACGCGGCGGAATGCCGGCCAGTGCGCCTCGGTGAACCACATCTCCGAATATGCGCTCTGCCACAGCAGAAAACCGGACAGGCGCTGTTCGCCGGAGGTGCGGATCACCAGGTCGGGGTCGGGCTGGCCGGAGGTGTAGAGGTTCTCCGAGATGCCTTCGACGGTGACCGCCTCGACGAGCTGTTCGCCGGTGCCCCCGGCCGCCAGTTCCTTGCGCAGCAGCGCGCGCACGGCGTCGACGATCTCCTGTCGTCCGCCGTAGCCGACGGCGACGTTGACGTGCAGGGCATCCGGGGAGGCCTCCGGGGCGCCGTCGACGGCCTGGCGCAGCCGCCGCGCGGGTTCGGCGCCGAGCAACTCCAGGTCACCGACGATGCGCACGCTCCACCGGTTGGCCGGGGCGCAGATCTCCTCGACGACGTCGGTGATGATCTCGATCAGTGCGGCCAGCTCGTCGGGGTCGCGCTGCAGGTTCTCGGTGGAGAGCAGGTACACGGTGGCCAGTTCGATGCCGGCGGCCCCGCACCAGCGCAGCATCTCGGCGATCTTCTCCGCGCCCATCCGGTAGCCGACGCTGACGTCGTCGTATCCGGCATCGCGGGCCCAGCGCCGGTTGCCGTCGCACAGCACGGCGATATGTCGCGGCAGCTCGGAACGAGCCGCCGCGAGCTCCTGACGCAGCCGTAGCTCGTAGATCCGGTACATCGGGTCCTTGAGCCGAGGCGGAATGATCTCCACGAGAAATCAGACTACTGTGGGCGCTCGAGCCACCCGCTCAAGATCCGCACCGTGGCCACCGTGATCGGAGGAAGCAGTGACCGCACGTGCCAGCCTGGGCGACACCGACACGCCCCGCAAACGCCCGCTCACCCAGCTCGACCTCGACGGCGACGGCATCGACTCCGACGGCATCGACCTGCCCGAGGCGATCGCCGACAGCGTTGCGCGGCTGATCGGCAAGCCGCGGGCCCGCGGCTGGATCCACGTCTACTCGGCGATCATCGCCATCTTCGCCGGCGCGGCGCTGGTAGCGGTGTCCTGGGCGATGAAGGGCACGCAGGCCGGCCTGGCCACCCTGCTCTACACGTTCACCATTGTGGCGATGTTCACCGTCAGCGCCGTCTACCACCGGGTGAACTGGACCTCGACGACCGCCCGGACCTGGATGAAGCGGGCCGATCATTCGATGATCTTCATCTTCATCGCGGGCTCCTACACCCCATTCGCGTTGGTGGCGCTGCGCAATGACGGCGGCTGGGTGCTGTTCTGGATCGTCTGGGGCGGCGCGCTGGCCGGGGTGGCGCTGAAAATGCTGTGGCCTTCGTCACCGCGCTGGCTGGGCGTACCGCTCTACATCCTGCTCGGCTGGGTGGCGGCCTTCTACATCGTGCCGATCATGGACCACGCCGGCGTGGCGGCGATGGTGCTGCTGATCGTCGGCGGTGCGCTGTATTCGATCGGCGGCGTGCTGTACGCGCTGGGCTGGCCCAACCCCTGGCCGACGACGTTCGGTCACCACGAGTTCTTCCACGCCTGCACCGCGGTCGCGGCGATCTGCCACTACATCGCGATGTGGTTCGCGGTGTTCTCCACCGGCTGACGACGATCAAGCGGCGAGGCGCCGTCAGAGCATGGTGACGTTGTCCTGGGACCAGTAGGCCTTCATCGCGGTGATCTGGCCGTCGCGGTCGAAGCTCATCACCTCGATGGGTTCGATGCGCATGGCGCCACCGACGTTGATGGCGAAGACGAACGCGGCCTCATGCCCGCCGGAGCGGAAGGTGAGCAGTTCGGTGGTCAGGTCGGCGGCGTCCATCGCCTGGTAGAACCCCTCGATGGCGTGCCGGCCGATGTGCATCTGGCCGCCGCCGACCGGGTCCTCCAGCGTGGCGTCCTCGGCGTACAGCGCGGCGACATCGGCCGAAGTGCCGTTGGCCACGGTATCCAGGTAGCGCTTGACGAGGGCCTCGGTGTCCACGACGTAGGTCATGCCCGGCAGGCTACACGGGCCCGGATAGCCCGGCCGCCAAATCCTCGACCGTCGTCACCGGGAGCCCGCAGACCTGGCCGCGACACACATATGCCGCGTCGGCGCCGTCGATCGGGGGCCGGGCGGCCAGCAGCGGCTGGGAGTCGGGGGTGCCGATGACGACGACGGCCCCGCCGGGTGCCAGCCGTCGTGCGGCACGCCCCAGATCCGACGACGACGGGTCCCCCGTGGTGGCCACCGCGATCTGCAGCGGGCCACCCAGTGCCGCCTCGGCGACGGACAGCCAGTGCCCGGCCGCCCGGGGCGCGCGGGACAGCAACACCGAATAGCGCTGCAGGCTCGCCGCTGCCGCATCGGCGTAGCACTGACCGTCGTCGACCAGATGCCCCGCGGTGAGCAGCGCCTCGGTGATCAGCGATGCGCCCGACGGGGTGGCGTCGTCGGTGGCACCGGCCGGCCGCAGCAGCAGCGCCTCGGCGTCGTCCGGGGCGTCAAACCATCCGCCCAGATCATCCGGGTCATCTGGGTAGGTGAAATGCGCGAGCGCGGTGTCCAGCAGGCCCGTCGCCGCGACCGACCGGCGCGGGTCGCCGCTGTGCTGGTAGAGCGTCAACAGCCCGGTGGCCAGCGCGGCGTAGTCCTCCAGCATGCCGACTCCGCTCCCTACGACGCCGCCGTTGCTGGTACGCCGCAGCCGCCCGTCGACCAGGTGGCGGTCCAGCAGCGCGTCGGCGCAGTCGTCGGCCGCGGCGAGCAGATCGGGACGCTCCAGCGCCACCGAAGCCTCGGCCAGGGCGATGATCGCCAGCCCGTTCCACGCGGTGACGATCTTGTCGTCGCGGCCGGGCTGGACCCTATTCACCCGCACGGCCAGCAGCGCCGCTTTGACCCGCGCCAACCGTTCGGCGTCGTCGGGGTCGGCGGGCAACTGCAGCACCGACTCGCCGTGCTCGAACGTCCCCGCCGCGGTGACACCGAAAACACCTGCGGCCCAGGCACCATCGTCGGCGCCGAGGACCTCGATGAGTTGCTCGGGAGTCCAGACGTAGGTGGACCCCTCCCGTCCGTCGGCGTCGGCGTCCAGCGACGAGATGAACAGCGGGCCGTCGGAGAGGTCGCGGAGCAGGAAATCGGCGGTCTCCCCGGCGATCCGGGCCGCCAGCGCCGAGCCGGTGCGCCGGGCCCAGTGCGCATACGACCGTAGCAGCAGGGCGTTGTCGTACAGCATCTTTTCGAAATGCGGTACCACCCAGGCATTGTCGACGCTGTAGCGGGCGAATCCGCCGGCCAGCTGGTCGTAGATGCCGCCAGCCGCCATGGCACTCGCGGTCCGCTCGACGGCACGCAGGGCCTGCGCCGAACCGGTGCGTTCGTGGTGGCGCAGCAACGCTTCCAGAAGTGCCGAGGGCGGGAACTTCGGTGCCCCGCCGAAGCCGCCGCGCGTGACGTCCTCGTCGGCGAGCACCGTCGACACCGCGTGGTCGCACAGCTGCGGGCTGACCGGTGGTCCGCCGGGCAGCCGCCCGGTGCGCTGCCGCAGTTCGTCGGCGATGCGTCCGGAAACCCGTTCCACCTCGTCGCGGCGCGTCGTCCACGCGTCGGTGACCACGGAAAGCAGTTCCAGGAAGGCGGCTTTCGGGTAGTAGGTGCCGCAGAAGAAGGGGCGTCCGTCCGGGGTGAGGAAGCAGGTCATCGGCCAGCCGCCCTGGCCGGTCATGGCGACGGTGGCGTCCATGTAGATCGCGTCGAGGTCCGGGCGTTCCTCCCGGTCGACCTTGATGCACACGAATCCGGCGTTGGCGACGGCGGCCACCCCGTCGTCCTCGAAGGATTCATGGGCCATCACGTGGCACCAGTGACAGGCCGCGTATCCGATGGACAGCAGGATCGGGACATCGCGGCGGGCCGCCTCGGCCAGCGCGTCGGCATCCCATTCCCGCCAGGACACCGGGTTGTCGGCGTGCTGACGCAGGTACGGACTGGTGGCGCCGGCGAGACGGTTGACCATGACCCGCTGATTCACTCCGCGTCGCGGGGCGGCGGCGCGTCCGGGGCGTCGGCGGGCGGTTCCAGGGTGCCGTGCAGGGCGGCCTCGATCTTCTGGTGATCCTCGGCGATATCTTCGGCGATGCGTTCGCGGTGCAGCTTTTCCGCCCGCTTGCGCAGCGCCGGGTCGGCGGCCGGGACGTCGTCAAAACTCTTGGGCACCTTGCGCAGCTGCTTGTTCATCGACCAGCCCAGCAGGAACACCGCGATCAGCAGCAGCACCAGGATCAGCAGGCCCAGCGGGCTGGCCTTGCCGAAGTCCGGGCCGGAGTTGTGTGGCGCCTCGGTCTCGGCGAGCAACATCACCGGGTAGGTCATCGGATAGCTCATCGCACTCCCTCGAATAGGTCGGTCTCCGGCAGGCTGACCGGGACCCGGGATCGGGCCAGTTCGAATTCCTCGGTCGGCCACAGTCTGCGCTGCCACTCGATGGGCGCGGTGAAGAACTCCGAGTTCGGGTCGATCTGGGTGGCGTGGGCGCGCAGGGCGTCGTCGCGCTGCGGGAAATAGTCGGCGCACTCGACGCGGGTGGTGACCCTCGCGGCAAAGATGTCCTGGTCGGCGTCCCAGTGCTCCAGCCACTTGGCGAACGGCCCGGTGCGGCCGTTGCGGGCGAACTCGTCCTGCAGCAGCTGCATGCGGGCCCGCAGGAATCCATGGTTGTAGTAGAGCTTCGCGACACTCCACGGGTCGCCGGCATCGCTGTAGCGGTGGTGGTCGGCGGCGGCCTCGTAGGCCGCGACCGACACCTCGTGGCAGCGGATGTGGTCGGGGTGCGGATAGCCGCCGTTCTCGTCGTAGGTGGTCATGACGTGCGGTCGGAACTCCCGGATCAGCCGGACCAGCCGGCGCACCGGCTCGTCGAGCCCGATGGCGGCGAAAGACCCGGCCGGTACCGGCGGCGGCGGGTCGCCCTGCGGCAACCCGGAGTCCTCGAATCCCAGCCAGCTGTGCTCGACACCGAGGATCTGCGCGGCGCGAGCCATCTCCTCGCGGCGCACGTCGGCGATCCGGCCGTGCACGTCGGGGCGGTCCATCGCCGGATTGAGGATCTCGCCGCGTTCCCCGCCGGTCAAGGTCACCACCAGCACCCGGTGTCCCTCGGCGGCGTAGCGGGCCGTCGTCGCGGCTCCCTTGCTGGACTCGTCGTCCGGGTGGGCGTGCACCGCCATCAAACGCAGTCCGCTCACCTGCCCCTTCGCTCCTGTTCCGGCTGCATGCCTATAGTTCTGGCCAGTGTCTTGGTTCCAATAGTTCCACTCCCGGCGGCTCCGGACAAAAGTCCGCCGCCGGAGCCGGGACCCGAATTTCCCAGGAGTGCCCGCCCGATGGCAGAGGACATCGCGACGCGGCCGGCGGACCGCTACGGCCGGCAGCGCTGGTCACCGAAACGGCCCGGACGGCTGGCTCTGGTGCTGACCCTGCTGGTCGCGGCGCTCGGCGTGCTGATCGCGACGCTGGGCTACCAGCGCCTCGGCGACGGCGAGGTCAGCGGCAAACTGGCAGGGTTCGATCTGATCGATGACCACACCGTCGAGGTAATCATCACGGTGACGAGAAAGGATCCGACGCGCCCGGTGGTGTGCATCGTGCGGGCCCGCTCCCGCGACGGCAGCGAAACCGGTCGTCGGGAGATCCTGGTGGGGCCCGCCCAGGACGTCACGATTCAGACGAAAGCCCTGGTCAAGACCGGTCACCCGCCGGTGACCGGCGATGTCTACGGGTGCGGAACCGACATTCCGTCCTATCTCGTCGCACCCGGCTGACCGTTCGGCGCCGCGGCAACCGGCACGGACCAGTGCGGATGCCGTGTCACTTTCCCACCCGCGCGATCAACCGGAAAACCGAATTTGGTGACGGTGGTAACATGGTGAACAGCACGGCTCCAGCTGGGGCCGTGTATTGCGTATCTGGCGCGTTTCCGATTCCGCGCCACGGATCGCAATGCACGCCACGGGCGATGTCACCCACACCCGGGGGCGACATACCCAGACGGTCCGCAAGGACATCGCGAATCAATGAAGAGGAGCGCGACGATGACGGATACCCAGGTCACCTGGCTCACCGAGGAGTCCTACGAACGGCTCAAGGCCGAGTTGGATCAGCTGATCGCCAATCGTCCCGTCATCGCCGCCGAGATCAACGACCGGCGCGAGGAGGGCGACCTTCGCGAGAACGGTGGCTACCACGCCGCCCGTGAAGAGCAGGGGCAGCAGGAAGCGCGGATTCGCCAGCTGCAGGAACTGCTCAACAGCGCCAAGGTCGGCGAGGCCCCCAAGCAGTCCGGTGTGGCTCTGCCCGGCTCGGTGGTCAAGGTCTACTACGACGGCGACAGCTCCGACACCGAAACCTTCCTGATCGGCACCCGGGAGCAGGCCCTCAACGACGGCAAGCTCGAGGTGTACTCGCCGAACTCGCCGCTGGGCGCCGCCCTGATCGACGCCAAGGTCGGCGACACCCGCGAATACACCGTGCCCAACGGCCGCACCGTCAAGGTGACTCTGGTCAGCGCCGAGCCCTACCACGCCTGATGTGATAGCCGGTTCGCGCGGCCTGCCGGTTGCGCGAACCGTTTTCGACGTACCTATGTCCACCATCGCAGGTGCCCTGATGCAGGTGTTGCTCGACAACGCCTCGGCGCAGCCGCTGCTCGACGTCACCCGGCGACGCAGGATGCTGGCTGCGGCAACCCTGTTGGATCTGGCCCTGGCCTGCCGGCTGCGTCCGGCGACGCCCGAGGATCCGGTTCCCGAGGACACCCTGGTGGTGCTCGCCGGTCCGTCGCTGTCCGAGGACCCCGTGCTCGGCCCGGCGCTGGATCTACTGGCCCGCCGTCCGCTGACGGCACCGGCGGCCGTCGGGCGCCTGGCCCGGCGCACCGAAGCCCGTCTGCTGACCGCCCTTCGCGACAGCGGACAGGTCACGCCGATGCGACTGGCACCGTCGCCGTCGTCCCCCGCGGTGATCAGCGGGCGGCGCCCACGCCGCTCGGACCGCCGCGCCTGGCTGCTGACCGACCGCACCCAGGCCGCCGCCGTGCGCGCCGAGCTGCTCGCGGTACTCGTCGACGGCGCACCGGTGCGGCCACCGGTCGCCGGGCTGATCAGCGTGCTGCATGCCGGCGACAGTGTTCGCGAACTGCTGTCGCTGGATCCGCGGGCGTGGCCGCGCGTGCTCGACGTCTCGGCCGAAATCGCCGCCGGCTCTTGGTTGTTGAACCGGTCCGACGACAACGAACCGGACGACGAGCCGACGCTGGCTGAGGTCAACCTCGCGGTGACCTCGGCGCTGGTCTGCGCCGCGATCTAACGTGCCGTACGCGCTGCGGTTCAGCCCAGCGCCTGCCGCAGATCGGCGATCAGGTCGGCGATGTCCTCGATCCCGACGGACAGCCGCACCAGGTCGTCGGGTACCTCCAGCTGGGAACCGGCGGTCGAGGCGTGGGTCATCGCACCCGGGTGCTCGATCAGGGACTCCACTCCACCCAGCGATTCGGCGAGGATGAAAATCTCCGTGCGCGAGCACAATTGGCGGGCCGCCTCGGCTCCCCCGCGCATCCGCACGCTGACCATCCCGCCGAAGCCGCGCATCTGCCGCGCGGCCACCTCGTGGTTGGGGTGGCCGGTCAGTCCCGGGTAGAGGACCTGCTCCACCGCCGGGTGCGACACCAGGAATTCGGCCACCGCGGTGGCGTTTTCGCAGTGCCGGGCCATCCGCAACGGCAGGGTCTTGATGCCGCGGACGGTCAGGTAGGCGTCGAACGGGCCGGGAACCGCTCCAGCGCCGTTCTGTAGGAACGCGAAGGCCTCGTCGAGTTCACCGTCATTGGTGACCAGCGCCCCACCCACCACATCGGAGTGCCCGCCTAGGTATTTGGTGGTGGAGTGCAGCACCACGTCGGCGCCGAGGTTCAGCGGGTTCTGCAGGGCCGGGGACGCGAACGTATTGTCCACCAGGGTCTTCACTCCGCGGTCGGCGGCGATAGCCGCGATGGCGGCGATGTCGGCGATCGACAGCAGCGGATTCGTCGGGGTCTCCACCCAGATCAGCCGGGTGTCCCCGGTGACCGCCGCGGCGACGGCGTCGAGATCGGCCAGCGCGACGGGCGTGTGGCGCACCCCCCACCGGGAAAACACCTTGTCGATCAGCCGGAAGGTCCCACCGTAGGCGTCGTCGGGAATGATCAGGTGGTCGCCGGGGCGAAGGATCGCGCGCAGCGCGGTGTCGGTGGCCGCCATCCCGGAGGAGAATGCACGGGCGTACCTGCCGTCCTCGACGGCGGCCAGCGCGGTTTCCAGCGCCGTCCGGGTCGGGTTGCCGGTGCGGGCGTATTCGTAGCCGCCGCGCATCCCGCCGACCCCGTCCTGGGCGAAGGTCGAGCTGGCGTAGATCGGCACGTTGACCGCGCCGGTGGCCGGGTCCGGCCGGAATCCCGCGTGAATTGCCTTGGTGGCGGGCCCGATCCCGCGGTGCGACTCGCTCATGCTGTGCTGCTCGCTCATGAGAAACGAGCCTAGTACTCGCGCAATCAGCGCCAGGACCAGGCTCGTTCAGATTGCAGGCTACGGAGTCAGCGGTGCGATCGGACCGCCGCTCATCCGCCGCCAAGAGTACACCAGGAACAACATCGCCACCGGCATAGCCACTAGGAAACCCACGCCACAGGCAAGTATGCCTACTAGCATGATCGCCGTCCCTACCAGGTAAACCAGTATCGCCGACGCGACATTGCTCTTCACGGTTTCGAAGCTCATCTTCACCGCATCGATCGGCGAGATTTCACGGTCCAGCAACGCGTACGGCGCGAACAACAGACATACCGCAACGACGACCGCGCCGACAAAGCAAGCAAGCACGCCCACCGCAATCCCGACAAAAACCATGAGCATCACCAGAATGAATTCCCCGGCGCGCCGCGGCCTGAGGAACGAAGCAAAGGTCACGGGCACGCCGTTGGCAATGTCCAGCACTCCACCCGCAAACCCGGATGCCAGCACCGAGCCGACCACGAGCCATACCAGGCGCCCGAAGAAGGAAATCGCCACCGAAAGCGCCTCGGAGCCCCCAGTGGGGCGTCCGTAGCGGTCATAGTCCGGCCCGACCGCCGCCGCCATTAGCTCAAAAACGCCATAGACGACCGCCCCGCAGGCGAGGATCACCAGCGCTCCCACGATCAGCGGTCCAGCGTTCTTGGTGAACTTGTTCCACGCCCAGTTGAAGGCGTCACCGATGCTCAGCTGCGGGGCTGCGCCGTATCCCGGCGGGGGCGGCGGATAGCCACCAGCGGCCGGCGGGGGCGCGTATCCGCCCGCGGCCGGTGGGGGTGGCGGATAGCTACCAGCAGCCGGCGGGGGCGGCGGGTAACCACCCACATTCGGCGGCGGCCCCGCAAAACCACCCGCACTCGGCGGCGGCGCGTAGCCACCCGGCGGGGGCGGGTAGCCACCCGGCGGGGGCGAGTAGCCACCCGGGGGCGGGTAGCCACCCGACACCGGAGCGCTGCTGATCGGAGGGTCATGAGGCGCCCCCGGCGGCGGCCCCTGTGGCGCTCCGGGGGGCGGTCCGTGCGGCGGCACGTCGCCGGGCGGCGTCTGTTCGGTCATGGCACCTTCCACGTCATCGGTGTTTCAACTCGTCGAGAATGCAGTGGAACCCTACTCGCCGGCATTTACATCGGCAGGCTGTTCCGGACAAGAACGAGCCTGGCCCCCATGCGCTATGCACGGGTGCCAGGCCGACCAACAGTCGGTCGTTGAACTACCGTTCATCGGCCCATGCCACCCGCGACCATGATGATCAAGTAAATGACCAGGAACACCGCGCCGGTGGCCAGGTCGGGTCGGAATCCCCCGTGAATTGCCTTGGTGACGGCCCGATCCCGGTGCGACTCGCTCATGCTGTGCTGCTCGCTCACGGAAAACGAGCCTGGTCCTTGCGCAATCAGCACAAGGACCAGGCTCGTTCGGTGTTACGTGCTACGGAGTCAACGGAGCAACAGCGCCGTTGGTCAGCCGCCGCCAGACGTATGCCAGGAACAGCAACGCAACCGGGCCGCCCACGATAATGCCGATACCGCACACCATGGCGCTGACGGACACGATGACGCCTGCCACCAGCCAGGTCAGGATCGAGTCGCCGAAGCGGTTCTTCACCAGATCGAAGCTGGCCTTGAAACCATCGACCGCCGAGATGTTGCGATCGACCACGGCGACGGCGACGAACAGCGAGAAGATCGACACCACCGCGGCACCGATGACCACCAGGGAACCGACCGCCGTGGCGATGCCGACCAGCAGCGCCGCCACGATGACGGCACCGAGGTTGCGCGGCTTGAAGAACGTCCCGATGGTGACCGGCTTGCCGTCGGTGATGTCCAGCACCCCGCCGATATAGGCCGACATCATCGCCGCGGCTGCCACCAGCAGCACAACAACGCCGATCAGGTACACGATGATGGACCAGGGTGCGATCTCGACGGCGCTGCTGTAGGAGTCGTAGTCGTAGCCGGACGAGTACTCGCTGACTGAGGTGATCCCCAAGCCCGCGACACCGAAGAACACCGCACCCACGACCGCCAGGATCACCCCGTAGATCAAGGCCGGGACGATCAGTGGGCCCACGTTCTTGGTGAACTTGTTCCACGCCCAGCTGAGGCCGTCACCGATGCTCAGCGAGTCGGGTGCGCCGAATCCCGGTGGCGGCGGTGCATATCCGCCGGCGGCCGGCGGGGGCGGCGGGTAGCCGCCGGGAGGGCCCTGCGGCACTCCAGGCGGAGGTCCTTGTGGCGCTCCGGGAGGAGGCCCCTGCGGCGGCACGTTTCCGGGCGGCGTCTGTTCGGTCATGGCACCTTCCACGTCATCGGGGTTGCTGTGATCCAGAAATGTAGTGAAACCCTACCTGTACGTTCGCTCGGAAGCAGGGGTTGTTCTGATCAGCGGAACAGACCCGCCGGCTACCGCCGGGGGCTGCCTTCGGACAGGAACCCGAGCAGGTCGTGGCGGGTGATCACGCCGACCGGTTTGCCGCCGTCGATGACCATCAGCGCGTCCTGGTCGGCCAGCGCGGCGGCCACCGCACCCACCGGTTCGCCCGCGCCGATGAGCGGCAGCGGCGGGCTCATGTGTAGTGCGACGGCGTCGGCCAGGGCGGCGCGGCCCTCGAAGACCGCCGACAGCAGTTCCCGCTCGGAGACACTGCCGGCCACCTCGCCAGCCATCACCGGCGGCTCGGCGCCGACCACCGGCATCTGCGATACCCCGTACTCCCGCAGAATGGTGATGGCGTCCCGCACGGTTTCCGACGGGTGGGTGTGCACCAGGTCTGGCAGGTCACCGGACTTGCTGCGCAACATGTCCCCGGCAGTGGATTCGTGCGCCGACCCGTCGAGCCGGCTGCGCAGGAACCCGTAAGAGGACATCCACGCGTCGTTGAAGATCTTGGACAGGTAGCCGCGGCCGCCGTCGGGCAGCAGCACCACCACCAGACCGTCGGGCCCGATCTTCTTGGCGACCTCGATGGCGGCGACGACGGCCATCCCGCAGGACCCGCCGACCAGCAGGCCCTCCTCCCGGGCCAGCCGCCGGGTCATGTCGAAGGAGTCGGCGTCGGAGACCGCGATGATCTCGTCGGGAATGGCGGCGTCGTAGGCGGCCGGCCAGAAGTCCTCGCCGACGCCTTCCACCAGGTAGGGCCGCCCGGTCCCGCCGGAGTACACCGAGCCCTCCGGGTCGGCGCCGACGATCTGCACCTTCCCGTCGGAAACCTCCTTGAGGTAGCGCCCGGTGCCGGTGATGGTGCCGCCGGTGCCGACGCCGGCGACGAAATGCGTGACGGTGCCGTCGGTGTCCGACCAGATCTCCGGGCCCGTGGTCTCGTAGTGGCTGGCCGGGCCGTTGGGGTTGGAGTACTGGTCGGGCTTCCAGGCGCCCGGTGTCTCGGCGACCAGCCGGTCGGAGACGCTGTAGTAGGAGTCCGGGTGCTCGGGCGGCACGGCCGTCGGGCACACCACCACCTCGGCCCCGTAGGCTCGCAGCACGTTCCGCTTGTCCTCGCTGACCTTGTCGGGGCAGACGAAGATGCACTTGTAGCCGCGGCGCTGGGCCACCAGCGCCAGCCCGACCCCGGTGTTCCCCGAGGTCGGTTCGACGATGGTGCCGCCGGGCCGCAGGTCGCCGGAGGCCTCCGCGGCGTCGATCATCTTGACCGCGATGCGGTCCTTGGAGCTGCCACCGGGGTTGAGGTATTCGATCTTGGCGACCACGGTCGCCCCCCCCGGCGGGACCACGGAGTTCAGCGTGACCAGCGGGGTGTTGCCGATGAGATCGGTGATGTGCTCGGCGATGCGCATGCCTACATCGTCTCAGGCGGCTGCGACGGCCCCGCGGGGCACCGCGAGACCGGGACTATCCGGTCGCCTCCCGGATGTACTCGCCGATCTGGCGCAGTGAGCGGTCGGACTCCGGGATGATCGGCGCCGCCAGCTGGAAGTCGTGGATCTGGCCGCGCCACACGCGCACCTCGGTTGGCACGCCCGCGGCCGCCAACCGCCGGGCCGCCAGGCGCGCGTCGTGCAGCAGCACCTCCGAACCGGAGACGTGGATCAGGGTGCGCGGCAGGCCCGGCTCGATGTGGTCGAGCGGTTCGTAGATGCCCTCCGGTTCGCCGTCGACGATGCGTTTCGCGGCGGCCCGGGCGATTAGGTCCAGCAGTGCGTCGAAGGCGCGCGGCGGGAACATCGCGTCGGTGCGGGCATTCGGGTGCGCCTGCTTGCCCTCCTTGGCCAGCTGCATCAGCGGTGAGATGCCCACCAGCGCGGCAGGCTGATCGCCCTCGGCATGCAGCCGCTGGGCCAGGGTCAGCGCCAGGTAGCCGCCCGCCGAGTCTCCCGCGATGACGATCTGCCCGGGGTCGTAGCCGCGCAGCCGCAGCCAACGGTAGGCGTCGTAGCAGTCGTCGACGGCTTCACCGACCGAGTGCTTGGGGATGAGCCGGTAGTCGACGACGAGCACCGGGGTGTCGGCGTATTTGGACACCGCCGCCACGATCCGGCTGTGCGAGTTGACCCCGCAGGTCAAAAACGCGCCGCCGTGGATGTAGAGGACGATGCGCCGACGGCCGTCGGCGGGCAGCACCCCGGGCGCCCGGACCAGCTGGGCGGTGGCATTGGGCAGCCCGATGGTGGCCCGCACCGTGCCGGCCTCGGGAACCAGTGCGCGGCCCAGGTAGTCCACGACGCCGAACGGCCACGGCAGGTGCGGTACGTGGCTGCCGACCGACAGTGCGGGGCGGATGGTCAGTCGACAGGCCAGCGAGGCGAGCCGGCCGGCCAGACTGGTCCCGGTTTCCACCACCTCGACCGGCGCACCGTCACTGACCGGATACTTGCGCGTGCTGCGCAGCGGGCCGCTGCGGTATCGCACCGACGGGCGGGCCGCATTGCTCAGTGCAGTCATCTCGAACACTCCCCTACGCCGTTGTAGTACTGGAGCCCGGGCCAGACCTCCCCGGTGAATTCAGCGTGTACAGCTCTATGACGTTTAACAATCGGTGTAGTGAAAGTGTTACCCGATCCGGTACGGGACCGTGATCGCAGCGGTGGAGTTATGCACAGAGGGATTCACCGATCGCGGATAAACTCCCCGACGTGGGTATGCGCTCTCCGAGCCGGTCCACCGTCGCTGCGACGGCGGT
The DNA here is from genome assembly GCF_010731615.1 of Mycolicibacterium insubricum. Classification (NCBI taxonomy): domain Bacteria; kingdom Bacillati; phylum Actinomycetota; class Actinomycetes; order Mycobacteriales; family Mycobacteriaceae; genus Mycobacterium; species Mycolicibacterium insubricum. The sequence continues at coordinate 4,103,758 of NZ_AP022618.1, forward strand.
GGGCATCGCCGCGTCCACCGGGGTGGGACTGCTGGGCGCCCGAAATCTGTTGACCGGACAGGCCGATCAGGTCCGCAGGGTGATCCCCAAGTCCTGGGATGTGCCACCGCGCGCCGACGGCATCTATCTCGACGACGGGCCCGCCCGACGCTGGCAACGGGGAACCCCCGTCGATTTACACCTGATGGTGTTCGGCGATTCCACCGCCACCGGCTACGGCTGCTTGGATGCCGAAGAGGTGCCCGGAGTGCTGCTTTCCCGCGGCCTGGCGCAGCGCACCGGAAAGCGAATCCGGTTGAGCACCAAGGCGATTGTCGGGGCGACATCCAAGGGACTGTCCGGCCAGGTGGACGCGATGTTCGTCGCCGGACCCCCGCCGGACGCCGCGGTGATCATGATCGGCGCCAACGACGTGACGGCACTGAACGGCATCAGCCAGTCGGCGCGGCGCCTCGGCGACGCGGTGCGGCGGCTGCAGGCCGCCGGGGCGGTCGTCGTAGTCGGCACCTGCCCGGATTTCGGGGTCATCACCGCGATTCCGCAGCCGCTGCGGTGGGTGACCCGCGACCGCGGCCTGAGGCTGGCCCGCACCCAGGCCCGCGCGGTGGCCGCCGCCGGCGGAATCCCGGTCCCGCTGGCCGACCTGCTGGCCTCGGACTTCCGTCAGTCTCCGGAGCTGATGTTCTCCGCCGACCGCTATCACCCGTCGGCGGCCGGCTATCGGCTCGCGGCGCAGCAACTGCTGCCGGCGTTGTGCTTCGCGCTCGGGGAGCCGGACGACGAACTGCCCTGGCAGATGCCCGCGGCGGCGTCCCGGTCGCTGGGTTCCCGGCTCGGGTTTCTGCCCGAGACGTGGCGCCGGCCGACCACCGGCGTGCCCGCTCCGGTGGTCCTGACCGCCGAGTAGCACCGAATCGGCCGTTTGCTGCTCCGCCCGCGGAGCGGTCCGGCGAATCGACTAACGTCACCGGAAAGCACGCACAAAGGAGTCGTCATGCCCGAAGCCGTCATCGTTGCCACCGCCCGCTCCCCGATCGGCCGCGCCGTCAAGGGATCCCTGGCCACCATGCGTCCCGACGACCTCGCCGCCCAGATGGTCCGCGCCGCGCTGGCCAAGGTGCCCGCGCTGGACCCGCGCGAGGTCGACGACCTGATGATGGGCTGCGCGCAGCCCGCCGGTGAGGCCGGCTACAACGTCGCCCGCGCCGTCGCCATCGAACTCGGCTACGACTTCATGCCCGGCACCACGGTGAACCGGTACTGCTCATCGTCACTGCAGACCACCCGGATGGCCTTCCACGCCATCAAGGCCGGTGAGGGCGACGTGTTCATCTCCGCCGGTGTGGAGACCGTGTCGCGCTTCGGCGTCGGTGCCGCCGACGGCGCCCCGAACAGCAAGAACTCGCTGTTCGACGAGGCCCAGGCCCGCACCGCCAAGCAGGCCGAAGGATCGAGCGAATGGCACGACCCGCGCGAGGACGGCAACATCCCCGACGTCTACATCGCGATGGGCCAGACCGCCGAGAACGTCGCGCTGTACACCGGCATCAGCCGTGAGGACCAGGACCGCTGGGGCGTGCGCTCGCAGAACCGCGCCGAGGAGGCCATCAAGAGCGGCTTCTTCGCCCGGGAGATCGTCCCGGTGACCCTGCCCGACGGCACCGTGGTCTCCACCGACGACGGCCCGCGCGCCGGCACCACCTACGAGAAGATCAGCCAGTTGCAGCCGGTGTTCCGCCCGGGCGGCACCATCACCGCCGGTAACGCCTGCCCGCTCAACGACGGCGCGGCCGCCGTGGTGATCATGAGCGACACCAAGGCCAAGGCGCTGGGGCTGACCCCGCTGGCCCGCGTGGTGTCCACCGGCGTGTCCGGCCTGTCGCCGGAGATCATGGGCCTGGGCCCGATCGAGGCCGTCAAGAAGGCGCTGGCGAACGCCAAGATGGCGATCGGCGACATCGATCTCTACGAGATCAACGAGGCCTTCGCCGTGCAGGTGCTGGGCTCGGCGCGCGAGCTGGGCATGGACGAGGACAAGCTGAACGTCTCCGGTGGCGCGATCGCGCTGGGGCACCCGTTCGGCATGACCGGTGCCCGAATCACCGCCACCCTGCTGAACAACCTGACCACCTACGACAAGACCTTCGGCATCGAGACGATGTGCGTCGGTGGCGGCCAGGGCATGGCCATGGTGCTGGAGCGGCTCAACTAAAGACTCCGTCTCCGATTCGCCCACCCGGTGCCAGGTGTACCGGGTGGGCGAATTGCTGTTGGGCTATCGGTACAGCGAGAACTCGGGCGCCCGCCGGTTCAGGATCCAGTCGCCCACCTCGCGGGCCTTGTAGACCACCGGGTCGTGCAGAGTGTGTGTGCGCAGGTTGCGCCAGTGCCGGTCGAATCCGTAGGCACTGGTGGTGGCTCGCGCACCCTGGATTTCGAACAGGCGCCCGGCCACGTCCAAGCCGACCTTGGTGGTCAGGTACTTGGCTTCGTACACCGCGACCGCGGCTTCGGCGCGCTCCTCCTCGGTCAGTGACGCTCCGATCCGGATGGCCTTTTGCAGCGCCTCGCCGGCCCGGTCGGACAGCAGCGCCGCGGCGCGCACCTGGCTGGCCAGCTCCCCGACGGTCGCCAGGATGTACGGGTCGTCGGACGCCCGTGCCACCTCGGAGCTCTCCCACGGTGAGGCGTAGCTGCGGGTCCAGTCCAGCGCCTCGGCCAGCGCCCCCTGGGCCGTGCCGATGTAGAAGTTGACGAACGCCAGCTGCCAGTGCGGGGTCACCAGGGTCTGATACGGGGTGGGCGCGCCGATCACATAGGGCTCCCGGCCCAGGATCTCGTCGCGCTCGATGCGGGCGTCCTGCACGTGCACGCCACCGGAGTCGGTGAGCCGCTGGCCGATGTTGTCCCAGTCGTTCAGGAACGTGAAGCCCTGCCGTCCGCCGCGCACGTCGAGCGACAGGAACACCAGCCCGCCGTCCAGCGACGCGGTGACCGAGAGTTGGTCACCGGTGCTGGCCCCACTGGCGAAGGTGCGGCGCCCGTTGAGCCGGAACCCGTCGCCGTCGGGCGTCAGCACCAGATCGGTGCCGCCGCGCGGGTTCTGGATGCCGCCCCAGAACAGTTTCTCCGCGGCGTTGCGCCGGGACAGCGCCGCGGCCTGCTCGGGCGTCCCGAACAGTGAGGCGATCCGGGTCTGGGCGTAGTGATAGCCGATCAGGTGGGCGATCGAGGTGTCGCCGCGGGCGATGCGGCGGGTGACCTGTGACGCCTGTGCGTAGTCGAGTCCGGAACCGCCGTATTCCGCCGGTTCCTGCACCTGCAGCAGATCGTTCTCGCGCAACAGCTCGATCTCGTCCCGGGGGCTGCCGTTGGCCCGGTCCCGACGGGCGGCGGTGCTGCGCAGTTCGTCGGCCACCCGGTCTGCGGTGGCCAGCACCCCGGCCAGGGTCGCGTCGGCGGCTGGGCGGGTATCGGATACGGCGGTCATGGAAACGCTCCTCGGCTGATGGTCGGTCGGACTGCCGGCGCGACCGGTGGACGCTGCACAGATGAAAACCCGGTGGCGATATCGGCACAATCCCCCCGGTTATCCGCACCGACACGGGGCCACCGCCATGACCAGCAATTTCCCTGCCACAGCGCAATACGTGCGGGGTGATCCGAACTGCGGCGGACGCGGCCATGCGTCTTCGGATCGCGGCGAGTCCAACCGTTGCCACCCGCGCAGCGGTACCCACATCCTGGAACCCAGTGCCCTACAGCCATTTCCACGCCGACGGGCGACCCGCGCCCGCCACCCGGACCCGACGAAGGAACCGAATGTCCACCGAACGCATTGCCGACCATGTGAAGTTCGCCTACTGGGTGCCCAATGTGAGCGGTGGTCTGGTCACCAGCGATATCGAGCAGCGCACCGACTGGAACTACGACTACAACCGGAAGCTTGCCCAGACGGCAGAGAACAACGGATTCGAGTACGCACTCACCCAGGTGCGCTACGAAGCCAGCTACGGCGCCGAATTCCAGCACGAATCAACCAGTTTCAGTCTGGCGCTGCTCTTGGCCACCGAGCGGCTGAAGGTGATCGCCGCCGTTCATCCCGGACTGTGGCAGCCGGCGGTTCTGGCCAAGCTGGGCGCCACCGCCGACCACTTGTCCGGCGGCCGGTTCGCAGTCAACGTGGTGTCGGGCTGGTTCAAGGACGAGTTCACCCACCTCGGCGAACCCTGGCTGGAGCACGACGAGCGCTACCGGCGCAGCGCGGAATTCCTCCAGGTGCTGCGCAAGATCTGGACCGAGGACGACGTCGATTTCCGCGGCGACTTCTACCGGATCCACGACTTCACCCTCAAACCCAAACCGCTGAACACCGTCGACCGTCCGAATCCCGAACTCTTCCAAGGAGGTAACTCCACCGCCGCACGACGCAACGGCGGCCACCACGCGGACTGGTACTTCTCCAACGGCAAGGATTTCGACGGTGTCACCGAGCAGTTGCTGGACGTCCGTGGCCACGCGCGTGATGCCGCCCGGGAGGTCAGGTTCGGGCTGAACGGGTTCATCATCGCCCGGGATACGGAGAAGGAGGCGAAGGAAGTGCTCCGCGAGATCATCGCCAAGGCCAACCGGCCCGCCGTCGACGGATTCCGCGATGCGGTCCAGCAGGCGGGCAGTTCCACCGGCGACGGGAAGGGCATGTGGGCCGACTCGTCGTTCGAGGATCTCGTTCAGTACAACGACGGGTTCCGCACCCGGCTGATCGGCACCCCCGAGCAGATCGCCGAGCGCATCGCCGCCTACCGCCGGCGCGGGGTGGACCTCATTCTCGGTGGCTTCCTGCACTTTCAGGAGGAGATCGAGTACTTCGGGCGCCGCGTGCTGCCCCTGGTCCGCGAGATCGAGGCCACCGAATCGGCCGACGGGGAACTGGAGATCGCCTCGTGACCGTCAGACTGCACTGGTTTCTGCCGACCTACGGTGACAGCCGCGCGATCGTCGGCGGCGGCCACGGAACCCCCGCCGGCGCAGCCGGCGGCGACCGGGAGGCCACCATCGACTATCTGGCGTCCATCGTGCGATCCGCCGAACAGTTCGGGTTCACCGGCGCCCTGATCCCCACCGGCGCCTGGTGCGAGGACGCCTTCATCACCGCGGCGCTGCTCGCCCGGGAGACCACCACGCTGGCGTTCCTGGTGGCGTTTCGCCCCGGCCTGGTCAGTCCCACCCTGTCGGCGCAGATGGCCGCCACCTTCGCTCGTCACGCCCCGGGCCGGATCCTGCTCAACGTCGTGGTGGGCGGTGAGGATCACGAGCAGCGGGCCTTCGGCGACCACCTGAACAAGGATGCCCGCTATCGTCGTTGCGACGAGTTCCTCGAGGTGGTGCGAAGACTGTGGGCAGGCGAAACCGTCACGCACAGAGGCGATTACCTCGATATCGAGGAGGCGGTGCTTGCGGCTCCGCCGAATCCGGTGCCACCCCTGTACTTCGGGGGCAGTTCGCGGGCGGCCGGGCCGGTGGCCGCGCGGCACGCCGACGTGTATCTGACCTGGGGAGAACCGCCGGACGCCGTACGCGAGAAGGTCGAGTGGATCCGCGGTCTCGCCGCGGCGCAGGGACGCGCCGTCCGCTTCGGCATCCGGCTGCACACCATCTCCCGCGACTCCTCGGCACAGGCCTGGCAAACCGCCGATCAGCTGGTGGCCGCCCTGGACGAGGAGACGGTGCGCGCCGCGCAGGCCGGTCTGGCCCGCAGCCAGTCCGAGGGGCAGCGGCGGATGGTGGCCCTGCACGAGGAGAGCCGGCGCACCAGGTCGTGGCGCCACGCCCGCAGCCTGGAGATAGCGCCCAACCTGTGGTCCGGCGTCGGACTGGTGCGCGGCGGTGCCGGCACCGCGCTGGTCGGCAGTCACACCGAGGTGGCCGACCGGATCGCCGAGTACGCCGCCGTCGGGATCGACGAGTTCATCTTCTCCGGCTATCCGCATCTGGAGGAGCTGTTCTGGTTCGGCGAGGGTGTGGTCCCCATCCTGCGCGCGCGTGGGCTTTTCGACGCGGGTGCCCTGGACACCCCGGCGGTGTCGATTCCGTTTGTCGGGGTGGCACGTTGACGGCGCAGACCGCATGGTCGGTCCGGGAACGGACCGTCGCCGCCGACGCGCCGACGGTAGCGGGCACGCTGGCGGCGGCGGGCGCGCTGGCCGATGCGTTCGCCGACAGCGCGGCCGCCCGCGATGCCGAGCGGGAACTGCCGCACCGACAGGTGCGGGCGTTGAAGGACTCGGGGCTGCTCGCGTTGTCGGTGCCGGTCGAACACGGCGGCATCGAGGCACCGGCCTCGGTGATCGCGGAGGTCTTCCGGTTACTGGCCGGCGCCGATCCGTCCCTGGCCCAGATTCCGCATTCCCACTACACCTTGCTGGCGGCGTTGCGGCTGCAGGGAAGCCCGGCGCAGCAGCAGCTCTTCTACGAAAAGGTTTTAGCAGGAGCGCTTTTCGCCAACGCCCAGTCAGAGCGCGGCCCGCATCCCATCGATGTGGACACCACCGTTCTGGTGCCCACGGACTCCGGTGCCCATCGGCTCTCCGGCCGCAAGTACTACTGCACCGGTGCACTGTTCGCCGACTGGGTGATCGTCCGAGCCTCACTGGCCGAGCACCGGGAGGAACAGCCGACGGCCGCCACGCCCAAGGCACTGGCGTTCATCCCGTCCGGGACCCCGGGGCTGACGGTGGTCGACGACTGGGACGGGATGGGCCAGCGCACCACCGCGTCCGGCACGGTGACCCTCGACGACGTCGAGGTGCCCCGCTCCCACGTCGTGCCCTTCACCCCGATCTTCGACCGCCCTACCCTCTACGGTGCCCGGGCACAGCTGTTCCACGCCGCCATCGACGTCGGGATCGCGACCGGTGCACTCGAGGAGGGGGTTGCCCAGGCCGCGCGGGCGCGGCCACACTTCGAGGCCGGGGTGCCGACCGCTGCCGAGGACCCCACCCTGGTGCAGGTGGCCGGGGAGGTGACGGTGACGGTTCGCGCCGCCCAGGCCCTGTTGGCCGAGGCCGGGCGCGCCGTCGATACAGCCGCCGCGCAGCTGACCGCCGAGAGCGCGGCCGCCGCCTCCATCGCGGTGGCCGTGGCGAAGGTCGCCGCCGCCCGCGCGGCGCTGGAGGCCGCCGGCGCGCTGTTCGAGCTGGGCGGCACCCGCAGTGCGACCGCGACCGCGAACCTGTCGCGGTACTGGCGCGACGCGCGCACCCACACCCTGCACGACGCGACGCGATGGAAGCTGCAGCACATCGGCCGTCATACCCTCACCGGGGCGCTACCGCCGCGCCACGGCCAACTGTGAGAACTCGGACGTCGCGGTCGGTCGGTGGGGCGGGGGTCCTAAGGCACGGGGTTCGGTGCCACGGGCGTTCGAGCCCTCCCGCTGACTAGACTCTTGCCGCGATGATCACCATCGGAACTCCGCTGTCGCCCAACGCGACGAAAGTCATGCTGCTCGGCTCCGGCGAACTCGGCCGGGAGGTGGTGATCGCCCTGCAGCGCCTGGGCGCCGAGACCATCGCCGTCGACCGGTACGACAACGCGCCGGCCCAGCAGCTGGCCCACCACGCCCGAACCATCTCGATGACCGACCCCGACCAGCTCAGGGCGCTGATCGAGGCGCAGCGCCCCGACATCGTCATGCCGGAGATCGAGGCGATCGCCACCGGGGTACTCCAGGAGCTGGAGGACGCCGGCGCGGTGCGGGTGATCCCGACGGCCCGGGCGGCCCGGCTGACCATGGACCGCGAGGGCATCCGCCGGCTGGCGGCCGAGGAACTCGGGGTGCCCACCAGCCCGTACAGATTCTGCGATTCGCTAGCCGAACTGCAGGAGGCCGCCGACGCGATCGGTTACCCGTGCGTGGTCAAGCCGACGATGAGCAGTTCGGGTAAGGGCCAGAGCTATCTGCACGGTTCCGACGACGTGGCCAAGGCCTGGGAATACGCCATGGCCGGCGGCCGGGTCACCCAGAACCGGGTCATCGTCGAGGGTTTCGTCGACTTCGACTACGAGATCACGTTGCTGACCGTTCGCGCGCGCGGCGCCGACGGGCAGATCGAGACCCGGTTCTGCGAACCAATCGGGCATCGTCAGGTCGCCGGCGACTACGTGGAGAGCTGGCAGCCGCACCCGATGCCGGCCGCCGCGCTGCGCAACGCGCAGCAGGTGGCCCGGACGGTCACCGACAACCTCGGCGGACAGGGGGTTTTCGGGGTGGAGCTGTTCGTCAAGGGTGACGACGTGTGGTTCTCCGAGGTGAGCCCGCGGCCGCACGACACCGGTATGGTCACCATGATCACGCAGTGGCAGAACGAGTTCGAGCTGCACGCCCGCGCCATTCTGGGCCTGCCGGTGGACCCCTCGCTCAAGAGCCCGGGAGCCAGCGCGGTGATCTACGGCGGCGTCGACGCCGCGGGCATCGTGTTCGACGGGGTCGACGAGGCGCTGCAGATCCCGCGCACCGACGTGCGGATCTTCAACAAGCCGGAGAGTTTCGTCAACCGCCGGATGGGGGTGGCCTTGGCCCGCGACGAGGACATCGCCGTCGCCCGGGCCAACGCCGCGGAAGCGGCGACCCGGGTCAAACCGCGGGCGCTGTAGCGGGAAGCAGTACCGAAACATCACCGCACAGCGCCTTCGTGTGGATAATCCGCGCGAAGGCGCTCACCGGTAACACTTTTGTACCGACGACCGCAACGAAAAAGCCCGGCTCCACCTGGCTTTCGCCAGGGGTGCCGGGCTCATTCGCGTCCGGGTCAGTTGCGGTTGAAGTAGCTCAGCAGCCGCAGGATCTCGATGTACAGCCAGACCAGGGTCACGGTCAGGCCCAGGGCGATGCCCCAGGCCGCCTTGGCCGGCGCGCCGGCGCGGATGGCCTGGTCGGCGGCGTCGAAGTCGATCAGGAAACTGAACGCCGCGATGCCGATGCACACCAGCGAGAAGATGATGGCGACCGGACCACCAGCGCGCAGGCCCAGGCCCTCGCCTCCGTTGACGCCGAACAGCGCCAGCACGAAGTTGCCGAGCGCCAGGAACAGCACGCCGAACAGGCTGGCGACGACCATGCGGGTGAACTTCGGGGTGACCCGAATGGCACCGGTCTTGTAGACCACCAGCATGCCGAAGAACACCCCGATGGTTCCGAGGACGGCCTGGCTGATCAGCGTGCCTGCGCTGACACCGGAGACCATGAAGTTGGCGAAAATGAACGAGATCGAGCCGACGAACAGGCCCTCGAGCGCCGCGTAGCTCAGCACGATCGCCGGGTTGTCCTGCTTGCGCCCGAAGGACGCGATCATTACCAGCGCCAGACCGCCGAGGCCGCCGATCAGTGCCAGCGGACTGGCAAGTGCGACGTTCGTATCGACGAGCAGGTAGCTGATGACCGCGAAGATGGTCACCAGGCCCAGCGTCATGCCGGTCTTGGTGACGACGTCGTCAATGGTCAGCGGGCGGGTGTCGGACCGCTGGTCGAGGTAGGGCTGGGCATCGCGCTGATGCACCTGCTGGGTGGCCGCACCGGCGACGCCGGTACCGAACGTGGCGTATCCGCCCTGCCCCTTGGGCAGGTTACGGAGTACCGGGTTGCTGGTCTCGCGCACCGTCGGATTCCTCTCCTGATGTCGGGCCCCACGCCGGGGCCCGGTGCCTGGTCTCAGGTCACGATCACCCGGACAACGACTGCCGACCGGATTCGGTTCCCCGAGGTTCCAAGTAACTTCACAGGCAAGCCTACCGGGCGGACCCCGGGCTCGGCGCTCCAATGCCGCGCCGCATAATTAGTTGGACATCCAAGCTTCCGGGTATATCCAAACTTCCAGGCGCAGACAGGACCCCACCGTGACGGACGACCTCCTCACCCGCGTCGACAACGGCGTCGGCATCGCGACCCTCAACCGGCCCAAGGCGATCAACTCGCTCAACCAGGCGATGGTCGACGCGCTCGCCGAGGTGCTGCCCGTCTGGGCCGCCGACGACGCCATCCGCGCCGTCGTCCTCGACGGGGCCGGGGAACGCGGCCTGTGCGCCGGCGGGGACGTCGTCGCGATCTACCACAGCGCCCGCGCCGGGGGCGCCGAGGCGCGCAAGTTCTGGTTCGACGAGTACCGGGTGAACGCCCTGATCGGAGCCTTCGGCAAGCCGTACGTGTCACTGATGGACGGCATCGTGATGGGCGGCGGCGTCGGCGTCGGCGCGCACGGCAATGTCCGCGTCGTCACCGAAACCACCAAGATGGCCATGCCCGAGGTCGGCATCGGGTTCATCCCCGACGTCGGCGGCACCTATCTGCTGTCCCGCGCTCCCGGGCGCATCGGCCTGCACGCCGCGCTGACCGGCTCCCCCTTTTCCGGCGCCGACGCCATCGCGCTGGGCTTCGCCGACCACTTCGTCCCGCACGACAAGCTGGCCGAGTTCACCGCCGACATCATCGCCACCGACGTCCCGACGGCCCTGGGCCGGCACGCCGTAGAACCGCCCCCCTCGGCGCTGGCCGCCCAGCGCGGCTGGATCGACGAGTGCTTCGCCGCACCGACGGTCGCCGGGATCATCGCCGCACTGCGCGCCCACGACGCCCCCGAGGCGCACGCCGCGGCCGACGTGATCCAGACCCGCTCGCCGATCGCACTGACCGTCACGCTGGAGGCGGTGCGCCGCGCGGGTGAGCTGGCTACCCTGGCCGACGTGCTGGTGCAGGAATTCCGCGTCTCCTGCGCCTCGCTGCGCAGCCACGACCTGGTCGAGGGCATCCGCGCCCAGCTCGTCGACAAGGACCGCAACCCGCAGTGGTCGCCGGCCGATCTGGCCGCGGTCACCACCGCCGACGTCGACGCCTACTTCGTCGACGCCGACCCCGATCTCACCTTCTGACCCACCCGCAACCCCTCCAGGAGCAGCCATGACCGAATACGACACCATCCTCGTCGCCCGGGAGGGCCGCGTCGGCCAGATCACCCTGAACCGGCCCCAAGCCCTCAACGCACTCAACAGCCAGGTGATGCACGAGGTCACCGCCGCGGCGAAGGAGTTCGACAACGACCCGGAGATCGGCGCGATCCTGCTGACCGGCTCGGAGAAGGCGTTCGCCGCCGGCGCCGACATCAAGGAGATGGCCGAGCTGAACTTCGCCGACGTCTACGACGCCGACTTCTTCGCGACCTGGGCGCAGTTCGCCGCCACCCGCACCCCGACCATCGCCGCGGTCGCCGGCTACGCCCTGGGCGGGGGCTGCGAGCTGGCGATGATGTGCGACATCCTGATCGCCGCCGAGAACGCGAAGTTCGGCCAGCCGGAGATCAAGCTGGGCGTGCTGCCCGGCATGGGCGGCAGCCAGCGGCTGACCCGCGCCATCGGCAAGGCCAAGGCGATGGACCTGATCCTGACCGGCCGCAACATGGAGGCCGCGGAGGCCGAACGCTGCGGGCTGGTGTCCCGGGTGGTGCCGACGGCGGATCTGCTCAGCGACGCGATGGCCGTCGCGCAGACCGTGGCGGGGATGTCCCGGTCGGCGGCGCGGATGGCCAAGGAGGCCGTCAACCGGTCGTTCGAGACCAGCCTGACCGAGGGTTTGCTGTTCGAGCGGCGGGTGTTCCACTCGGCGTTTGCCACCGCGGACCAGAAGGAAGGCATGGCCGCGTTCGCCGCCAAGCGGGCACCGGAGTTCCGGCACCGCTAGCCTGTCCGGGTGACGGAAACCGAACCCGACGGGAAGGTCCCCGAGACCTCGCCGACCGATTCCGCGGCCGAAGCAGCACCCGCCGAGCAGAACGACGAGCCCGCCGGCCCGCCAGACACCTCCGGCAAGGCCCAGGGAAAACCCGCGAAACTGCTGCGTGAGGGCGCCACCGCGCTGACCGAGGGTGCGGTCGCGCTCGGCGAGGGTGCCGTCGCACTCGGTGAGACCGCGGCCGAGACCGCGGTGGTGGCCACCGACGACGTGGTCCGCTGGTGGGCCAAGCGCTACACCTTCTTCGGGACCACCGTGGGCCTGGTGTTCGTCTACTTGTCGCTGACCCCGTCGCTGCTGCCCCGCGGACCGCTGTTCCAGGGCCTGGTCAGCGGCGCCTCCGGGTCGATCGGTTACATGCTGGGCGTCTTCGGTGTCTGGCTGGTCCGCTTCATGCGCAGTCAGGATTCCAGCCCGCGCGCGCCGCGTTGGGCTTGGCTGACACTGCTGGGCGTGGGTCTGCTCGGCATGATCGGCATGCAGTTCCTGTTCGCGGCATGGCAGGACGACGTCCGCAACCTGATGGGCGTCGATCATCTGCGCTGGTACAACTACCCGCAGGCCGCCGTGATCAGCATCATCGTGCTGTTCCTGTTCGTCGAGCTCGGCCAGGCCGTCCGCAAGGGCGTGCTGTTCCTGGTCCACCAGCTCAACCGGGTCGCCCCGCCGCGTATCTCGGCGGTGGTATCCGTCGGCCTGGTGGTGTTCCTGACCGTCGCCCTGGCCAACGGCGTGATGTCGCGGGCCGTGGTGCCCTGGATGAACAGCACCTTCGATTCGGTCAACAACGAGCAGCTCGCCGACCGGCCCGCACCCACCACCGCCCTGCGATCCGGCGGCCCCGGCTCACTGGTGTCCTGGGACTCCCTCGGCCGGCAGGGCCGGATCTTCGTGGCCGGCGGACCGACCGTCGCCGAGCTCACGGAGTTCAACGGGAAACCGGCCGTCGAACCGATCCGCACCTATGCCGGGCTGCACTCCGCCGACGGAATCAAGGCCGCCGCCGAGCTGGCGGCCCGGGAACTCCAGCGCACCGGCGGGCTGAACCGCAAGGTGGTGGCGGTGGCCACCACCACCGGCACCGGCTGGATCAACGCCGCCGAGGCCGCCGCCCTGGAGTACATGTACAACGGCGACACTGCGATCGTGTCGATGCAGTATTCGTTCCTGCCCAGCTGGCTGTCGTTCCTGGTGGACAAGCAGAACGCGCTGGCCGCCGGGCAGGCGCTGTTCGAGGCCGTCGACGCCCTGATCCGGCCGATGCCGCTGGCCAGCCGCCCGAAGCTGGTTGTGTTCGGTGAGAGCTTGGGCTCGTTCGGCGGCGAAGCCCCGTTCCTGAGCCTGAACAACCTGGTCGCTCGCACGGACGGCGCGCTGTTCTCCGGGCCCACCTTCAACAACACCATCTGGACCGTGCTGACCGCCGACCGCGATCCCGGTTCGCCGATGTGGCTGCCGATCTATGACGACGGCCGCAATGTCCGGTTCAGCGCGAAGGCGTCCCAGGATCTCAGCCGGCCGGACCAGCCCTGGGGTCACCCGCGCGCGGTCTATCTGCAGCACGCCTCCGACCCGATCGCCTGGTTCACCCCGGACCTGCTGTTCCACAAGCCCGACTGGCTCAGGGAGAAGCGCGGCTACGACGTCTCGCCGCGGATGCAGTGGATCCCGGTGATCACCTTCCTACAGGTCTCCGCCGATATGGCGGTGGCCGTCGACGTCCCCGACGGCCACGGTCACGTCTACGTTCGCGACGTGGCCAACGCCTGGGCGGCGATCCTGGAGCCCCCCGGCTGGACGCCGGAAAAAACCGAGCGGCTGCGGCCGCTGATGCGGTCCGACGAAAGCCTCTAGCCGCATGTTCCCCGGCGGCACCACACCGTCGGGGACATCAGGCAGCGCCGACCGGGTGAGCCGTCAGTTCGGTGCGCCGGTGGCGCAACCAGCCCCGGCCCGTGATGTCGTAATAGGACATCACGGTCAGCGGTGGGGAGAACGCGTGCACGCTGAGTGCGGAACCGGCCGTCGGCTCGGGCCGCACGTCGTGCACCCAGCCCACCGGGATCCCGGCCTGGTCCCCGGCAGCCAGCCGACGATCCCGGAGTTTCTCTCCGTCCCAACGTGATTCGATCAGCTCACCGGACAACACGGTGATTGCACCCTGCACCTCGCCGTAGTCGTGCAACCCGACGGAACCGTGCGGGGACCACCCGACCAGCCACACGTCGAGGTCGTCGTCACCGCCGAGCCAGCTAAATCCGTCGGCGCCCAGCGAAGGCAGCAGATCGTTGTAGCGGCCGTCGAGCACCTCGCCGGCGGCCAGGTCGGTGGTGTGCAGCAACTCGGCCACACCGAGGCGCGCCGGGCGTGAGGGGCGGGAGCCGGCGCGCGCAGGCGGGCGCAGCAGGGAAACGGACATCGGGAACACTCCTGGAGGGGATCGGGTCTGCGGGTGGACGGGTCAGCGAAGCCGACAGCCGCCGTGCCGTACCGAGATCCCACGCATGCCGCCAGTGTGCCATGAACGCCCGGGATCGCGCCGGCATTTATTTCGGGCTGAATCTGACGTCGCTGTGCCGTGCATCTTGGCCGTTCGGGCCGAACCTCTAGAGTGGGTGATCATGGGCAACTACCCGATCGCCGTCGCGCTGTGCGCGGTGGGGCTGCTGCCGCTGGCAGCGTGCTCGTCGCGGCACGAGGGCACCCCGTCGACCCCGACATCGTCGACCACCGACCAGGCCGAGACGGCGGCACCGGCGCAGACCCCCGCCGACGGCATCGAGGTGTCCCCCGGCGGGGTCACCACCGGTGTCCAGGCGACACCGGACGCCACCGAGTCCGGCTACGGCCAGGCCTGCCTGGCGGCCAAGAGCTGGTTCGACACCCGCGGCACCGAGCCGAAGCCTCTGGTCGAGGAGTACCTGAAGTCCGTCCAGGATCCGGGATACACCGGCCCGGGCACCTTCGGGAAGACCTGGTCTGTGCTCACCGCCGGCGAGCAGTCCGCGGTGATCATGGCGGCCAACGGCGCCGCCGACGGGCTGTGCGGCTGACGCCGCCGACAGCCGGGAGATAACCATGCGGGTGGCTTTGGCGCTGGGCAGCGGCGGTGCGCGCGGCTACGCGCACATCGGTGCGATCGCCGAACTGCGTGCGCGGGGACACGAGATCGCCGGAATCGCCGGCTCGTCGATGGGCGCACTGGTCGGCGGGTTGGAGGCTGCGGGCCACCTCGACGACTTCACCGCCTGGGCGCAATCGCTGACCCAGCCCGCCGTCCTACGATTGCTCGATCCGTCACTCGGGGCGGCCGGGATCCTGCGGGCCGAGAAGATCCTCAACGCCGTCAAAGAGATCGTCGGCGATGTCACCGTGCAGGAGTTGCCGATCCCGTTCACCTCGGTCTCCACCGATCTCATCGCCGGCCGTTCCGTCTGGATCCAGCGCGGTCCGCTGACAGATGCGATCCGCGCGTCGATCGCCATTCCCGGCGTCATCGAGCCGTATCTGCACGACGGCCGGTTGCTCGCCGACGGTGGCATTCTCGACCCCATCCCCATGGCACCGATCGCCGCGGTCTCCGCCGACGCCACCATCGCAATCAGCCTCGCCGGTGGGGATCCCGACCGCCCGACGGGGTACCGGGAAGCCCGTTCGGGTTCCGACCGGGTCAATCGGATGATGCGCAGCACCATGGGTTTGCTCGACAGCAAAGCGGTCCGGTCGCTGTTGGAGACACAGACCGGGCGCAACATGCTCGGCCGTTTCAATCTCATCGAGGCCCCCGACGCCGACATCGATCCCGACGCGGCGGCACCCGCGGCCACGCCGCGCCTGGGCGGCTTCGAGGTGATGAACCGGACGATCGACATCGCGCAATCGGCGTTGGCCCGGCATGCACTGGCCGCCAACCCCGCAGACCTGGTCATCGAGGTGCCGCGCACCGTGTGCCGCAGCCTGGACTTCCACCGCGCCGCCGAAGTGATCGAGACCGGTCGCGCACTGACGGGCACCGCGCTCGACCGATGGGAAGAACGTAGCTGAGCCTCAGCGGGTTTCAGCGTGACAGGCTCGGCGCGGCCTTTCCGGTCAGTAGCGGCAGGTCCCGGTAGGTGGCGATACCCGGCGCGGCCGCGCACACCGCCGGCACCGAGTTGACACAGTGCGCTGCGGTGCCGGTGATACCGGTCTCCTCGCCGATCTCCCCGTCCGGGCCGATCTCGCCGTGAAACCCCTTGACACAGAAGGTGAAATCCGGTTCACCCCGAACCTCGACCTCGTAGCGCTGGCCCTCCGGGCCGAACGTCCAGGACGGGTCCAGGTGCTGTTCGCCCATCAGCCAGTTGACGCTGACCTGAACCACCGGCTGCCCGTCGACCAGCGCCTCCCAGGTGAATCGGCGGGCGGCTACCTGGCCGGGCTCGATCACCCCGATGGGCGAGTCGATGGGGGCGGTGGCCACCGCAACCTGTTGGCTGCCAAGGATTCTCGGATCGGCGGCGAAGCCCAGCTCGTCGACGACCAGGTTGATGGCCTGGATGAACCCGCCGTCGAGCAGCTTCTGCATCATTCCGCCCAGCGCCTCCTCCGGGGCGCCACCGAAACCCATCACGTGCCGCAGCACGTCGGGGGCCAGGTAGCTGCGCAGATCCGAAAACTCCTCGGCCCGAACAAAACTGATCCCGGTGGACAGCGCGGACAGCTGCAGCAGGAACTTGTCACTGAACCCGCCGGGGGCGATTCCGGTGCCGTGCAGGGTAACGCCGCCCTCCAGCGCGGCCGCCCGCAGCGGGGCGGCCTCGGACTCCCGCGGGTAGAACCAGCCGACCGGGGTGATGACGTTCTTGCCGGACCGCAGTATCGCGGCCACCTGCTGGGAATCCGGCAGCAGCGGCGCGTAGATAACGGCGTCGGCGTCGGCGTCCAGGATCTCCTCGACGCTGGAGGTGGCCGCCACCCCGATCGGGCCGATGCCGGCCAGCTCACCGGCGTCCCGACCGTTCTTGGCGGGGCTGTGCACCCAGCACCCGACGAGCTGCAGGTCCGGGTGTTCCACGACGCCCCGGATTGCGGCGACACCCACCCCGCCGGTGGCCCACTGGATGACCCTGCGCCGATTGCCCGTCATGGCGCCGCGATCACCGCTCGGCGCGCTGGTAGGCGGTCACCACGGCCGCGCCACCCAGCCCGATGTTGTGCTGCAGCGCGGCGGTGACGTTGTCGACCTGCCGCTCGGCGGCGGTGCCGCGCAGCTGCCAGGTCAGCTCACTGCACTGGGCCAGGCCCGTCGCCCCCAGCGGGTGTCCCTTGGAGATCAACCCTCCGGAGGGGTTGACCACCCAGCGCCCGCCGTAGGTGGTGTCTTCGTCGTCGATCAGCCGCGGCGCCTCGCCGGGTTCGCACAGCCCCAGCGCCTCGTACAGCAGCAGCTCGTTGGCCGAGAAGCAGTCGTGCAGTTCGATGACCTGGAAGTCCTGCGGCCCCAGGCCGGATTGTTCGTAGACCTTGCGGGCGGCCTGGACGTTCATGTCGTGGCCGATCAGGCTGGCGGCGCTGCCGTCGAAGGTGGAGGCGAAGTCGGTGGTCATCGCCTGCCCGACGATCTCGACGGCCTGAGGAGCCAGATCGTGCTGGTCGATGAACGCCTCGCTGGCCAGGACCACCGCTCCGGACCCGTCGGAGGTCGGTGAGCACTGCAGCTTGGTCAGCGGGTCGGAGATCATCTTGGCCGCCAGGATGTCCTCGAGGGTGTACGCGTCCTGGAACTGGGCGTACGGGTTGTTCACCGAGTGCTTGTGGTTCTTGTAGCCGATCTTGGCGAAGTGCTCCGGGGTACTGCCGTACGTGCGCATGTGTTCCCGACCGGCCGCACCGAACATCCATGGGGCGACCGGGAATCCGAATTCGTCGATCTCGGCCATCGCCTTGACGTGGCGGGCCATCGGGTTCTCCCGGTCGTCGGCGCCGCCCTGCAGCGAGCCGGGTTGCATCTTCTCGAAGCCCAGCGCCAGGGTGCAGTCGGCGAGCCCGCCGCGGATGGCCTGAGCCGCCAGGAACAGCGCGGTCGAACCGGTGGAGCAGTTGTTGTTGACGTTGACGATCGGCAGACCGGTCATCCCGAGTTCATAGAGCGCCCGCTGGCCGCAGGTCGAATCGCCGTAGACGTATCCGACGTAGCCCTGCTCGATCTGGCTGTAGTCGACGCCGGCGTCGTCGAGGGCCTTGGTACCCGACTCGCGTGCCATGTCGGGGTAGTCCCAGCCCTCCCGTCGTCCCGGCTTCTCGAACTTGGTCATGCCCACGCCGATGACGAAAACCCTGTTGGCCATGTTGATGCGCTCCTTAGCTGCTGTGATGACTCGAGTCCGACGGTGCCCGCCCGGCCGACGTGGCCGGGCCGGGGTTCACAGCGTGACGACGCTGTAGCGGCCGCCGGCGTAGAGGGACCGGATTTCCTTCTTGTCGTACTTGCCGACGCTGGTCCGCGGGATCTCGTCGGTGAACGTCCAGCGTTCCGGCAGCCACCAGCGAACAACCTTGGTGGACAGGAAGGTTCGCAGTTCTTCGGCCGTCGCCTCCGAGCCGCCGGCCAGCACGACGACGGCCAGCGGCCGCTCCTGCCAGCGATCGTCGGGGACACCGATGACGGCGGCCTCCCGGACCGCCTCGTGGCCGATCAGCTCGTTCTCCAGGTCCACCGAGGAGATCCACTCACCGCCGGACTTGATGACGTCCTTGGCCCGGTCGGTGAGGGTGACGAAGCCCTGCGGGTCGATGCGGCCGACGTCACCGGTGCGCAGCCAGCCGGCCTGGAACTTGGATTCGTCGGTGTTGCGGTAGTAGGAGCCGGTGACCCAGGCCCCGCGGACCTCCAGTTCGCCCACGGCGGTGTTGTCGTTGGGCAGCGCGACGCCCTCGTCGTCGACGATGCGCGCCTCCACGCCGCACATCGGCCGGCCCTGACTGCCGCGCACCTCCCAGTACCGTTCGTCGGGGGTGCCGGGTGCCGGCCAGGCCAGCGTCGCCATCGGCGAGGTTTCGGTCATCCCCCACAGCTGGCGGATCTGCACACCGAACTTCGCCTCGAAGGCCTGCATCAGCGAGACCGGGACGGCGGACCCGCCGCACGCCACCATCCGCAGCGACGAGATGTCCTTGCCCGGGTTCGCGTCCAGGTAATGCATGACGTCGTTCCAGATCGTCGGCACCGCGCCGGCCACCGTCGGACGTTCGGTGGTGATCAAGGCGACCATGGAGGCGCCGTCGAGGAACCGGTCGGGCATCACCAGGTCGGCGCCGGCCATCAGCGCTGCGTAAGGCAGGCCCCAGGCGTTGGCGTGGAACATCGGCACGATCGGCAGCGCCTTGTCGCTGTAGCCGAGCCCCAGGCCGTTGGCCGAGCAGACGGCGGTCGAGTGTAGGTAGCTGGAGCGGTGGCTGTACACCACGCCCTTCGGGTGTCCGGTGGTGCCGCTGGTGTAACACATTGCGGCGGCCGAGGTTTCGTCCACCTCCGGCCAGTCGAAGTTCCCGTCCTCGGCGGCCAGCAGGTCCTCGTAGCGCAGCACCGTCTTGCCCGAGGCGGCCAAAGGGGCCAGGTCACCGTCGCCGACGGCAATCACCGTGTGCACGGTTTCCATCTTGGGCAGCACCGGGGCCAGGATGGGGGCCAGCGAAAGGTCGGCGATGACCACGCGGTCCTCGGCCTCGTAGGCGATGAACTCGATCTGCTCGGGGAACAGCCGGATGTTGAGCGTGTGCAGCACCGCACCCATGGCCGGAATGGCCAGGTAGGCCTCCAGGTGCTCCTGGTTGTTCCACATGAAGGTGGCCACCCGCTCGTCACCGGTGATGTCCAGCCGGCGCAGCGCCTGGGCCAGTCGGGCGCCGCGCGCGATGACCTCGCGATAGGTGGCCCGGCGGAAGGTCCCGTCGCCGTTGGCGGTGCTCACCGTGCGGTCGGCGTGTCGCGGGCATCGCAGCCGTCCAAGTGCATCGGCTGGTGGGTCGCGGAACTGGTCCACCCGCTCGCGGGTGGCGGTGTCGTGGCGATCACCTGCCTCGCATCGGCACGTCGATGACGTCGGCGGACATCATCTGGGCCAGCAGCTCGTCGGTGATCTCACCGACCGGCAGGGCGCTGACGCTCGTAGACGACCGCGCCGTGGCTTCCGCTGAAGGTCGTGGTCGGCGGCACCGCCACGCGCACCGCTGATGCATGTCGACGGTCCAGGTCGCTGCCCGCGTGCGTCGCGCGGGCGCCAGGTGGAGCCGTGTGCGCTGGCCAGGTAGATCCGCTCACCCTCCGGGCTCAGTGCGAGGTCCCGGACGGTCTCCTTGACCGGGTAGATGTCGGCCAGGGCCTCCTCGCCGGACTGCAGGGCGGTGTCGACGATGGAGACGGCGTCGGTGTCGAGGGAGACGATGGACACGTAGACGCTGCCGCCGGCCGCGCCCACGGCGTGGGCCTCGGGCAGATCGGTGATGACCTGGGTGACGGCCATGGTGTCGATGTCGAGGACCGCAACGCTGCCGTCGGCCGGGTTGGTCACGTACAGCTGCCCGGCGCTGGCGTCGAGTGCGATGCCGGCGATGGGGCCGCGGCCCACATCGGCGCGCGAGGCGGTCATGTCGGCGGCGACCGGCGACCACCGGGACAGCGGCGCAACGGAGGATTCGGCGAGTGCGCCCGTCGATCCAGCCGTCAGATCGAGAGCTCGCGCCTTGTTTGCCATCACGGTCGACACCTTCCCGGCGGGTAACCCGCATCGGATGTTGTGGTTGCGATCGCGCACATCCCCTCCGCAGCGATCCTGGTCAATTGTACCGGCGGATTTTCACCTCGCGGCGGTCAATTTCTGCGTCCGCCGTGACCGTGTGGCCAATGTTTCCAGATGGGTCTGACAAATTTCCCTCCCGCGCCCTGCCAGGGAAGTTGACGTGCCAGTTTTCCCCCGTTTACCTGCTGTTTTTCTTCCGACACCGGTTTCAGGCAGGTGGCGTCAGCACCGCTCAATGCATTTTTCAAGGCTCCCGGCCAGATAAAACTGAGGGTCATATCACAGCGGCTCGCGAGTGTTGACGGCGGCCACCGATCGGCCCCCGAACCCGCACCAAGTGACTCACCGGTAACTTTGGAGACTCGACACGTGTCGGGTGACCTGCGGTTATTCGCTGGCGCCGCCGATCCGGGGGTCTCGCCCGCCCGAGTCCGGCGCTTTCGCGCCGATCGTGCGGTGTCGAGGGCCCGTCGGGCCGGTTCCGCCGCGCCGAAACGCCGCCTGCCCGGTCCCGAACAGCTCGCCGGTACCCGCCGCGCACGTCGCGACCGGCATTTGCCAGGAATCGGGGCACAATGGGCCCCATGGCGGCACAACCCGGCGATCCCGCGACGGAAGAACCCGGCGAATCCCAGACCACCCCGACTGCGCACGCGCCCGAGGCGACGTCGACCGAGCAGCCGCCGGGCACAGCGTCATCGGCGCCCGGCGGGGCGCAGTCCGCGTCGGGGCCCGGCGGGCAGGCGGCGGGCCCCCGAGCCGACGCCCCGCAACCGGCGTCCCCCGGCGCCGGGGGTACGGGCGCCCCGCCGCACCCGACAAGCTCCCCCGCCGCGAAGCACCCGCGTTTCCGCGCCCCACGGCCCGAATTCGGCAAGGCGCTGGCCCGGGGGGCCTCCGCCGCGTCGTCCAAACTGACCCCGCTGGTGGCCCGGGCCGGCGACACGGTCGCCGCCGCGTCGCCGATGACGGTCGCCCAGTTCGTGCTGGGGTTCCTGTTGATCGTGAGCATCATCGGCGCGGTTTCCTTCGACGACACCCTGGGCATTGCCGCGACGATCCTGTTCGTCCCGGTCCTGGCCGCCGCGATGGGTGCGCTCGGGATGCGCAGCTTCGACGCCCGCCGCCGCGACCGGGCCGAGCGGGAGCAGGCCCAGAACCAGGAACATGCGACGGCCAACCTGGAACGCACGCTGGACTACATCGACGCCAAGCTGACATCCGCACTCGATCGCTTCGGCACCGATCGGCACAACGACGCCATTGTCGCGATGTTCCAGGCGAAGGCCGCCACCGAATTGTGCCTGGGCCCGGTACCGCCGGGGCCGTCGCGCAATCCGCAGCCGGCCGAGCCCGCGGATTCGATCGGCGGACATCAATCGCTGGCGGATTTCCTCACCCCCAACGCCCTGACCCGCTCCGAGCGGTCCGAGGGCGTCAGCCGCCTGCTCATCTGAGCAAATCCGGCCGCACCGATCGGCGATATGCGAGGGTTTCAGATCATGGCGCAGAGTCGGGTTCGCGTGGTCGTCGGCGACGACCACCCGCTGTTTCGCGACGGCGTGGTGCGCGCGCTGGCCTCCAGCGATGGCATCGAGGTGGTCGCCGAGGCCGACGACGGAACCGCCGCGCTGGCGGCAATCCGCGAACACCGCCCGGCCGTCGCGCTGTTGGACTACCGGATGCCCGGACTCGACGGAGCCCAGGTCGCCGCTGCGGTGCTGCGCGACGAGTTGCCGACCCGCGTGCTGCTGCTCTCCGCCCACGACGATGCGGCCATCGTCTATCACGCACTGCAACAGGGCGCCGCGGGCTTTCTTCCGAAGGACTCGACCCGCGGGGAAATCGTTGCGGCGGTTCTCAACTGCGCCCGGGGTCGTGATGTGGTGG
The DNA here is from genome assembly GCF_010731615.1 of Mycolicibacterium insubricum. Taxonomy (NCBI): domain Bacteria; kingdom Bacillati; phylum Actinomycetota; class Actinomycetes; order Mycobacteriales; family Mycobacteriaceae; genus Mycobacterium; species Mycolicibacterium insubricum. Next base: position 4,126,207 of record NZ_AP022618.1, read on the forward strand.
CGCCCGGGCTGGCGTCCGGACTGGCCGGTGAGATTCGCCGTCGTGCGGAACCGTCGGGCCCGGTGCTGAGTCCCCGCGAGCGCGAGGTGCTCGACATGATCGCCGCGGGCAAGTCGATCCCGGCCATTGCCGGCGAGCTGTTCCTGGCGCCGTCGACGATCAAGACCCACGTTCAGCGGCTCTACGAGAAACTCGAGGTGAGCGATCGCGCCGCCGCGGTCGCCGAGGCGATGCGCCGCGGGCTGTTGGAATGACCGCGGTTCGCGAACTCACCGATTTCCTGACAGCTCAACCGGTTCGGGCCGCCGCGGTGCTGCGGCCCGCCATGATCGTGCTGATCATCATGATGGTCGATATCGGTCATGTCGACCACTGGCTGCCGGGGGTCTACAACACCGTCGTCGTCAGTTACCTGGTGACCTCACTGGTTTGGCTGGCCGTGACGTTCCGCGATCCGATCGCCTCGTGGGCCGGTTGGGCGTCGACGGTCGTCGATGTGCTGGCCGTGGTGACACTGTGCCTGAGCTCCGGTGGCGCGACGGCGTGGTTGCTTCCGGTGTTCTTCCTGCTGCCCATTTCGGTTGCGTTCCAGGATCGCCCGTGGCTGACCGCGGTGTTGGGCGCGCTGACCGCGTTGGCGTATCTGGGCGTGTGGGTCGTCTACTCCAAGCGCGACGACACCGTCGGGCTGCCCAACATCGTGTACATGCATTTCGCGTTCCTGCTCTGGTTCGCCGCCGCGACCAGCGCGCTGAGCCTGGTGATATCCCGGCGCGACGCTCGGGTTCGCGCACTCGTCGACGTGCAGCGCCGGCTGGTCTCGGAATCGCTGCGCGTCGAGGAACGCAACAACCGGGACGTGGCGGTCGCCCTGCACGACGGTCCGCTGCAGGAACTGCTGGCCGCTCGACTGCGCCTCGATGAACTCGCCGAGCGGATCGATGATCCGGCACTGCAGACGGTGCGCGGCACTCTCGGCGACGCCGCAACGCAGTTGCGGTCCACGCTGCGCACCCTGCACCCGGCGGTGCTGTCCGAACTCGGCCTCACGCCCGCGGTGGCCGAGCTGCTGCGGGCGTACCGGCAGGACGGGCCGCTCACCGTCGAGGGTGAACTCGACGAGGTCGGCAAACCACCCGGCCAGGACCTGCTCTACCGCGCGGCACGAGAACTGCTGGCCAATGCGGTCCAGCACGCCCACGCCCGCACAGCGCGGGTGACACTGCACCGGGTCGGCGATGCCGTCGAGCTCACGGTGTCCGACGACGGGGTCGGGTTCGACCCGGACGTGCTGGCCTCCGGAGTCACGGAGGGGCGGATCGGGTTGGCGTCGTTGATCACGCGCGTCGAGGCGATGGGTGGCGAACTGGAGTTGACGACGGCCCCCGGGCTGGGGACCCGGGTCCGGGTGTCGATTCCCCGGTCGGCGGACTGACTACGGCGCGGTCCGGGGAATCGAGCGCGGCTGCGGCTCAGCGCATCCGGTTGTAGTTGTAGCGGTGTCGGGCGTTCCAGCTCTGCGCCGAGCGCGGATGGGCCTGGCCGGCGGAGGCCGCGGGGGCGGAGATGGTGTTGCTCGGGCCCGGCACCGGAGCCGATTCCGCGTGGGCGCCGGCGGCCAGGCCCAGAGCGATCAGGACGGGGGCGGCGGCGAGGGTGGCGGTGGCGGCAATCCGGCGGGTGAAGGTGTTCATCTCTGCGGTCCTTTTCCGGTGAAGTTTCGGTGGCCGTGGCATCCGGCGATGAATCAAGAATCCGGGTTTACGCGGCCGTTGTATGTCGGGCGGGAGGTGGATGAACCGGATGAATCCGGTATCCCCCGATCGGTGGACGGCGCCATTCACGAGCCCGCCACATAACTGCGGTTATTTGCATGCGCAGCTATATTCCGGGGGCGGCTCACCGGCTCCGAACTGGTCTTTCACCCCAGCTGGTGGGCGGATCTGTGCAATTCTTGGGCACTTCCCGAACATCGCCGCGTCCTCTGGCAATATGTGGTCGGTGACCAGATTTCTCAGCGTTATCTCGGCCGGCCTACTGGCTATTTCGTCCATTGTTCTAAGCCCGGCCCTGCCCACCGCGACGGCTGATCCCGGCGGCGCGCACATCACCAACATCGAGAAGGTCAACGAGCGCTGGGACAAGGTCTCGGTGTACTCCCCGGCCATGGACAAGGTGATCGTCAACGACGTCTACAAGGCGACCGGCTCCGGTGCACCCACGTTCTATCTGCTGCCCGGCATCGACGGCGGCGACAACCTCGACCCCGGCGGCAGCTGGGCGCCGGGCACCAAGAGCTGGTTCGGCATGACCGACATCCAGGGCTTCTTCGCCAACAAGAACGTCAACGTCGTCTCGCCGCTGGGCGGACAGTTCAGCTGGTTCACCAACTGGGTCAACGATTCCAGCAAGCAGTACCAGACCTACATGACCCAGGAACTTCCGCCGCTGATCAACGCGCAGTACAAGACCAACGGGCGCAACGCCGTCGGCGGACTGTCCAGCACCGGCGGCACCGCCGTGGACTACGCCGTGCAGGCACCCGGGGTGTTCAAGGCCGTCGGTTCCTACAGCGGTCTGCTGACGCCGTCGGACGATCCCTCGCAGGTCTCCATGACGCTGATGGGCGGCGGTGTGAGCGCGGACAACATGTGGGGCCCGGCCGGCGGGCCGCTGTGGATCGCCCACGACCCGTCGAAGAACGTGGCCAAACTGCGCGGTGTGGCCGTGTACGCCGCGGCCGCATCCGGCGGTCAGGGCGACGTCGACCGGCTGGCCCCGGGCACCAACAACCTGACCGGCGGCCTGATCGAGGGCATCGTCGCCGACAGCACCCGCAAGTTCGCCGACGCCGCGAAGGCCGCGGGCATTCCGATCACCTACGTCGTGCGCCCGGAGGGATCCCACACCTGGGGCCTGTTCGAGTCGGAGATGCAGGAGTCCTGGAACACCACCATCGGTCCGGCCCTGGGGCGCTAACACCCGACCCGACGAGTCGCTGCCCGGCGTAACTGCGCCGGGCAGCGTCGATCTCGGCCCCGGATTCGGGCAAAAGCTATCGTTGTCGCGACCGGTGCATCCGCTGAAGCCGGCAGACCGGAGGCGAACGGATGACCGAGGGCAGGCGGGCGCTGGTGCTGGCCGGCGGCGGGATCGCCGGGATCGCCTGGGAGACCGGCGTCTTAGCCGGAATCGCCGACGCCGCACCGGCTGCCGCGGCGGCACTGCTCGATTCCGACGTCGTCGTCGGTACCTCGGCCGGATCGACGGTCGCCGCCCAGCTCGGCAGCGGGCTGACGCCCGCGGAACTCTTCGCCCGCCAGACCGACGGCACATCACAGGAACTCGACCCCGGGGTGAATGTCGACGATATCGGTGAACTGTTTCTACAGGCGCTGCGGATGCCCGGCGCCACCAAGGCGCAGATGCTCGCGCGCATCGGACAGATCGCGGCCGCCACTGCCACGGTGTCCGAAGCCCGACGCCGGGCGGTGATCGCGCATCGGCTCCCGAGCCACCACTGGCCCGCCCGCACAACGCGGGTCACCGCGGTCGACATCGACTCCGGCGAATTGGTGGTGTTCGACAGGGATTCCGGCGTCGATCTCGTCGACGCCGTGGCAGCCAGTTGCGCGGTTCCCGGCGCGTGGACGCCGGTGACCATCGGCGGTCGTCGCTACATGGACGGCGGGGTGGCCAGCTCGGTCAACACGAGCGCCGCAAAAGACTGCGCGAGCGCCGTCGTACTGGTTCCCTCCGCCGCCGATTCTCCGTCGCCGTGGCCCGTCGGCACCGCCGCCGAGATCGCAGCCTTCCCCGGGAACACGATCGCGGTGTTCGCAGACCCCGAGGCGCTCAGCGCCTTCGGCCCCAATCCCCTGGATCCAGCCTGCCGCATCCCCTCGGCACACGCCGGACGCGAGCAGGGCCGACGCGAGGCCGCACGCATCGCAGCGTTCCTCGGGATCTGAGATCGGATCCTCCTGCTCAGCCGGCGCCGAGGTGAAACCTCTGCGGGACACCCACCGGCACGGGGAACATGGGTGACATGTCCGCGAATCTTTCCCATTTCGCCCTCAACGCCGACGATCTACCTACTGCACGCGCCTTCTACGAACGCGTCTTCGGCTGGACCTTCACCCCGTGGGGTCCGCCGAACTTCTTCAAGATCCAAACCGGCAGTGAGGACGAGCCCGGGATCGGCGGCGCGCTGCAGCAACGCCGCGAGTTGATCCCGGGCAGGCTGGCATCGGGACCCGAATGCACCTTCGCCGTCGACGATATCGACGCGACGGCGCGGTCCGTGATCGACGCCGGCGGGACGATTCTCATGCCGAAGTCCACCATCAGCGGAGTCGGGCACCTGATCTTCTTCCAGGATCCGGCCGGCAATACCATCGGCGCCATGCAGTACGACTCAACCGCGTAGGCGTCTCACGCCCCGAGGCTTCGCACGATCTGCTCGACGGCCAGGCTTGTGCCCACCACAAGCATCGCAGCCCCGGACAGTCGGGTGACATTGCGAGCGACGGCGGGCCGCTCACCCAGCAGCCAACGTGCCGCGTGCCCCAGCGGCAGGTAGACCAGCGCGCACAGCACGATGAAAACCACTGCCAGAGCGCCCATCTGAACCCAGACCGGCCAGGATGCCGACGTCCGGGTGAACTGCGGAAGGATGGCCAGGAAAACCAGCAGCCCCTTGGGGTTCGACGCGCTGACGCCCGCGCCGCGGACCAGACAGCCCAGCCGCGACCGGTGCGCGACGGCGTCGTCGCCGACCGAATAGCCGCCCGGTGCAATGGCGGGCGTCTCGGGGGCGCGCAGCACCTGAACGCCCAGGTACGTCACGTATGCCGCGCCGGCCATGGTGAGCACCACCATCGCCGTCGGTGCGGCCGCAACCAGCGCACCCACCCCGGCGACGACGACGGCCGTCACCGCCGCGTAGCCGAGCAGGATTCCGCCGACCGCGGGGACGACGACGTGGTCGCGGGCCCCCGAGGTCAGGATGTAGGCCCAATCGGGTCCGGGGACGACGACCAGCGCCAGGGCGACGACCGCGAACGCGGCAACCAGTGATAGCTCCATGACCAGCAACTTTAGGAAATATTCGGCGAAAAGTGCTTGCGTCTTTTGCGCTGAAATACTGCTTTTGTGCAAAAATATCGACGATGGACACCCTTGATCGAAAGATTCTTGCGGAGCTACAGGTGCAGGGCCGACTCAGCACCACCGACCTCGCCTCCCGCGTGGGCCTGACCGTCGCACCCACCCACCGCCGCGTCCGTGACCTGGAGGCGTCCGGCGCGATCGTTGGGTACCGGGCCGTCATCGACCCGAGGGCGCTGGGCCTGAACTTCGAGGCGCTGGTGTTCGTCACCATGAAGCAGGAGGACCGCGCGACTCTGCTCGGCTTCGAGGAGGCCGCCGCGGCGGTGCCGAATATCCTGCAGGCGTACCGACTCTTCGGCGATCCCGACTTCCTGTTGCGGGTGCGCACCACCGACCTGGAGGCCTACACGCGGCTGCAGGACGACGTGCTGGCCACGCTGCCCGGCGTGCAGCGGTTCACCTCCACCCTGGTGATGAAGGACGTCGTCGGCGACCGCCCGTACCCGACGCACTGACCTGCGCCGACGACATTTCCGGCACGCGGGCCGCGATTGTTCCCCCAATCGGTGGACCCGAAAATCCACCCGTCGACCGGTCGTCCGGTGGGCAGACGCCGCGGGTGGGAGGCGGGATGGTGTTTTCAACACACCGACACCCACAGGGGGACACCACATGACCACCACCACCCGCCTCGGCTCCGCCCGCCGGTTCGGCCTCATCGCCACCGCCGCGGCCCTTCCGCTGATGGGACTGGCGATCGCACCGGCTGCCGGCGCCAAAACCACCGAGTTCGGCCCGTGCGGCAAGGTCACCGACCAGCACATCAACCTCTGGGACGACGTCAAGAACGCCACGCCGAAGAAGGCCGGGAGCAACATCGAGGTCGTCTGGCCCAGCAACGACAAGTCCCGCGGGTTCGCCGTGCGCCAGGGACATAAGCCGGCCCAGCTCACCGATCTGCTGGTGATCGCGACGGCGCGCGAAACCGGCATCGAATGCGAGAACCTCACCGACGCCAAGGCCCCCAACTACTTCAAGGACGCCTACGAGCAGGTCAAGCGACTGCCGGTGGGCAACCAGGGGCAGAAGCCGGACTGGGCGCTGGCGATCAACTCCGAGGACAATCGGGGCCAGAACCAGCTGCACATCCACGTCACGCTGCTCGACCCGACTGCGCGCACCGACATCGACCAGGCCGTCAAGGACCACAAGGTCGCAGGCGACCAGCACGGCTGGCAGACCGCCGTCATCGGGGTCCGCGGCCACACCGAGAACAGCCAGGTGGAGAAGAGCCCGCGGGGATACCGGGCGTGGAACGCCAAGAACTTCGACCACAACTTCTTCGCCACCCTGAACGACGAGATCGTGGCGCCGCTGAAGAAGCAGGGCGCCGACGTCGGGATGCGCAACGAGACGATGCTGATCACCCAGAACCACCAGGGCCCGGGCTTCATCGTGCTCGCCAGTGACGAGAAGACCAAGCTGGCGCCGTTCGGGGTCAACAACGTCGAGCGCCTACTCGACAAGGGCTGATTCACCCGCCCGGCGGCCACCCGTTTCACTCGGGTGGCCGTTCGGCGTTTCTGCTGATCAGACCCGGTAATCTCGCGGCCGGGACGGCCGTCAGAGGTGTTCTCCGGGTTCTCGCGGTCCCTGGCGTCCGTACCGAAACGGCTAAGGTACTCAGGCATGGCCAACTTGGACCGTCGAAAGATGATGATGCTGTCGGGTCTCGGCGTGGCGGCGGTCGCCATGCCGATGGCGCAGGGACGTGCCCTTCCGACCACGCCGCAAGCCCCCGCAGTCCCCGCACCGCAAGCCCCGCAGAACTACGTGTTCGTCGACGAGTTCGACGGGCCCGCGGGTTCGGCGCCCAGCGCGAAGTGGACCGTCGCCAAGGCCCGCGAGACCATCAAGGATCCCACCTACTGGGAGCAGCCAGGCCGCATCGGCCAGTACCGCAACGACCGTAAGAACGTCTTCCTGGACGGCAAGTCGAACCTGGTGATCCGTGCCGCCAAGGACGGCGACACCTACTACAGCGGCAAGCTGGCCAGCGTCTGGGAGGGCGGCGCCGGCCACACCTGGGAGGCCCGGATCAAATTCAACTGCCTGACCGCGGGCGCCTGGCCGGCCTTCTGGCTGGGCAGCGTGGGCGAGGGCGAACTCGACGTCATCGAGTGGTACGGAAACGGCAAATGGCCCTCTGCCACCACCGTGCACGCCAAGGCCAACGGCGGCGAGTGGGAAACCCACAACATCGGCGTGGATAACGCCTGGCACACCTGGCGCACCTACTGGGACGGCGACGTCGCCCGCTTCTGGCTGGACTACACCGACGGCGCCAAGCCGTATTTCGAGGTCACCTCCAGCCAGCTGCCCGACTGGCCGTTCAACGATCCGGGCCACACCATGTTCGTGGTGCTCAACCTGGCCGTCGCCGGCTCCGGCGGGGAGGACCCCAGCGGCGGTAGCTACCCGGCGGACATGCTGGTCGACTGGGTGCGGGTCTGGTAAACGGGCGTCAACGCGCCGACCGGACTGATCGCCGGTCTACGACGCATACTGCGACGGGATGATGTTCCCGCGCAGGACCGCTTGCCCCCCGTCGACCTTCTGGAATCCGGCGCCAGAGGTGCTGCAGTCCAGTCCCCACGTGACGAGGGCGGTGCAGGTGATGCCGTTGCCGAAATCGACGGTGTGCCCGGGCTCGAAATAGAGGCTTCGGCCAGGCGGCACGACACGGGTGTCGGAAACGAACGCACTCGCCGGGATGGCGGTGACGCCGTCGGCCGTGAGTGCAAGACCCGCCGCCGGGCCGATGTCACCGCGCCACGTGATGACAGGCAGGTTCTCGTCGTTGAAGTTGGCGCTGCAGGTGAGGGTGACCGGCAGGTCGCCGGTGGCCGGATGGACATTGCAGCTGTTGGTGCCCTCGATCTCGCTGGCGGAGAACTGGAATGCACCCGGCTCACCGTCGATGGCGTACTGGCTGGCCGAGTCCACGATCGGCACGGCCGGGAGCGGCTTGGCCGCAGCGGCCGGCTGCGGCGGTGCCCATCCACGCACCGTATCGGAACGTCCGCCGTCCGCCGCCGGACTTGAATCCGAACCCGAACCCGAACAACCGGCAAGCAGCGTCGCGGCCGCGAGCAAAACGCCGGCCCCCCTTCCACGTGTATTCATGCACCGACCTTAGCCCGGACCTGCGGGTGGGCCCGCTATCAGGAAGGTCGGTGTCGACCAACGAGGAGCCGGTGCCCCCAGTCGGACTCGAACCGACACTGGGCGGATTTTAAGTCCGCTGCCTCTGCCAATTGGGCTATGGGGGCCACCGTCAATGGCTCGACCATCATCCCGTCCGGGCGCGACGGGGACACAGCCACCCCGTCATGAGACCGTCAAGATCGGCCGCCCGGGCGTCAGGAAACCGTAAACGACGCGGCCACACCCACCCTCCCGGACCTAGCTTCGTGATGCGGGCCAACCCGGCCCGCGATAACAGAAGCAACGGAGCGGACATGTCCGTCGTCGTATTCGTCGCACTGACCGTCGCGGCGTTCACCGCGATCGGCCTGGTGCAGAGGTGGGTCGAGCAACTGTGAGCAACATCGTCGGCCTGGTGCTGGCGGTCGGCATCGCGGCATTCATGTTCGCCGCCCTGCTGTTCCCGGAACGGTTCTAGATGAACACCGGGGTCGCATTCCTGGTGCTGCTCATCGGGGCGCTGGCCGCGGTGCACGTGCCGCTCGGTGACTACATGTACCGCGTCTACAGCAGCGCCAAGCACTCGCGCGCCGAACGCCTCATCTACCGAGCCATCGGCGCCGACCCGGCAGCCGAGCAGACCTGGGGCGGCTACACCCGCAGCGTGCTCGCCTTCTCCGCGGTCGGCATCGTGTTCCTGTTCGGCCTGCAACTCGTCCAGGGCCGGCTGCCACTGCACCTGCACGACCCGGCCACCCCGATGACGCCGGCGCTGGCCTGGAACACCGCGGTCAGCTTCGTCACCAACACCAACTGGCAGGCCTACGCCGGGGAAACCACGCAGGGCCACCTGGTGCAGATGGCGGGGCTGGGGGTACAGAACTTCGTGTCCGCCGCCGTCGGGATGGCGGTGGCCATCGCCTTCGTCCGCGGCCTGGCCCGCCGGGACACCAGCGAGCTCGGGAACTTCTGGGTGGACCTGGTCCGCGGCAGCCTGCGGATCCTGCTGCCGCTGGCGGTCCTGTCCGCACTGCTGCTCGTCGCCGGCGGCGTCATCCAGAACTTCCACCTGCACGACCAAGTCGTCACCACGGTCACCGGCGCCACCCAGACGCTGCCCGGCGGACCGGTCGCCTCGCAGGAGGCCGTCAAGCTGCTCGGCACCAACGGTGGCGGGTTCTTCAACGCCAATTCCGCGCACCCGTTCGAGAATCCCACCGGGTGGACGAACTGGGTGGAAACGCTGCTGCTGCTGGTGATCGCCTTCAGCCTGCCCCGCACATTCGGCCGTCTCCTCGGCGACGACGTGCGCGGCCGGCGCCAGGGCCTGGCGATCGCCGCCGTCATGACGGTTCTCGCGCTGGCCTCCGTGGCGCTGACCCTGGCATTCCAGTCCGCCCACCACGGCGCCGTCCCGGCCGCGGTCGGCGCGGCGACCGAAGGCGTCGAACAGCGTTTCGGCGTCGGGGATTCCACAGTGTTCGCCACCGCGACCACGTTGACCTCCACCGGCGCGACCGACGCCGCCCACGATTCGTTCACCAGCCTCGGCGGTCTGATGACGCTGTTCAACATGCAGCTCGGTGAGATCGCGCCCGGCGGCGCCGGTTCCGGTCTCTACGGCATGCTGATCATCGCGATCATCACCGTGTTCATCGCCGGACTGATGGTCGGCCGCACCCCGGAGTACCTCGGCAAGAAGATCACCCCGCGCGAGATCAAGCTCGCCGCAACCTATTTCCTGATCACTCCGCTGATCGCACTGACCGGCACCGCGCTCGCCCTGGCCCTCCCCGGCCCACAGTCCGCGATGCTGAACTCCGGTCCGCACGGTCTGTCCGAGGTGCTCTACGCGTTCACCTCGGCGGCGGCCAACAACGGCTCGGCGTTCGCCGGGCTGTCAGCCAACACCACCTGGTACAACACCGCGCTGGGGCTGGCCATGCTGTTCGGCCGATTCCTGCCCATCGTTTTCGTCCTGGCTCTCGCCGGGTCCCTGGCCGGCCAGGGCCGCACCCCGGAGTCGATCGGCACCCTGCCCACCCACCGGCCGCAGTTCGTCGGCATGGTCACCGGGGTGACGCTGCTGCTCGTCACCCTGACGTTCCTGCCCCTGCTCGCGCTCGGGCCGCTCGCCGAAGGAATCCACCTGTGAACGGCGCCACACTCACCCACCCCACATCGGGCGCCGTCCGCGGCGGTCTGCTGGAACCCCGGATGCTGTGGGCCGCACTGCCGGACGCGCTGCGCAAGCTGGACCCACGCACGCTGTGGCACAACCCGGTGATGTTCGTCGTGGAGATCGGCGCGGCCTGGTCGACGGTGCTGGCGGTGGCGACGCCGTCCTGGTTCGCCTGGCTGATCGTTGTCTGGCTGTGGCTGACCGTGGTCTTCGCCAACCTGGCCGAAGGCGTGGCCGAGGGCCGCGGCAAGGCCCAGGCCGAAACGCTGCGCAAAACCAAGACCGCCACCCCGGCGCGGCGACTGTCCGGCTGGGCGCCCGGGACCGAAGGCAGCGAGGAGGAGGTCGCCGCCGCACTGCTGCGTCGCGGCGACATCGTGGTCGTCGAGGCCGGCGGGGTCATTCCCGGCGACGGTGACGTGGTGGAAGGCATTGCGTCGGTGGATGAATCGGCCATCACCGGTGAGTCGGCCCCGGTGATCCGGGAATCCGGCGGCGACCGGTCGGCCGTCACCGGCGGCACCACCGTGCTGTCGGACCGGATCGTCGTGCGGATCACCCAACGGCCCGGTGAGAGTTTCGTCGACCGGATGATCGCGCTGGTCGAGGGCGCCAACCGGCAGAAGACCCCCAACGAGATCGCGCTGAACATCCTGCTGGCCGCGCTCACCATCATCTTCGTGTTCGCCGTCGCCACCCTGCAGCCCGCGGCCGTCTACGCCAAGGCGAACAACCCCGGCGTCGCCGACAGCGCCGCGCTGACCGGCCAGGGCGTCACCGGCATCGTGCTGGTGGCCCTGCTGATCTGCCTGATCCCCACCACCATCGGCGCCCTGCTCTCGGCGATCGGCATCGCCGGGATGGACCGGTTGGTGCAGCGCAACGTGCTGGCGATGTCCGGGCGCGCGGTGGAGGCGGCCGGTGACGTCAACACCCTGCTGCTGGACAAGACCGGCACCATCACCCTGGGCAACCGCCAGGCCGCAGCCTTCGACCCGCTGCCCGGGGTCACCGCAGACGACCTCGCCGACGCCGCGCAACTGGCCAGCCTGGCCGACGAGACCCCCGAGGGACGTTCGATCGTGGTGTACGCCAAGACCGCCCACGGCCTGCGGGCCCGCACCCCGGGCGAGTTGACCGGCGCGCACTGGCTGCAGTTCAGCGCGACGACTCGGATGTCCGGGGTGGATCTGGACGACGGCACCCGGTTGCGCAAGGGCGCGGCCAGTGCGGTCGCCGACTGGGTGCGCACCGAAGGCGGCACGGTGCCAACCGAACTCGGTGCCATCGTCGACGGGATCGCCGCTGCCGGCGGCACTCCGCTGGTGGTCGGGCGCAGCCGGGCCGGGGCCACCGCGGTGCTCGGTGTCATCCATCTCAAGGATGTCGTCAAGGCGGGCATGCGGGCCCGGTTCGACGAGATGCGCCGGATGGGTATCCGCACGGTGATGATCACCGGCGACAACCCGCTGACCGCCAGGGCGATCGCCGACGAGGCCGGCGTCGACGACTTCCTCGCCGAGGCCACCCCGGAAGACAAGATGACGCTGATCAAACGCGAGCAGGCGGGCGGGCGGCTGGTGGCGATGACCGGCGACGGCACCAACGACGCTCCCGCCCTGGCCCAGGCCGACGTCGGCGTCGCGATGAACTCCGGGACCTCGGCGGCCAAGGAAGCCGGGAACATGGTCGATCTCGACTCCGACCCGACCAAGCTCATCGAGATCGTCGAGATCGGCAAGCAGCTGCTGATCACCCGCGGCGCGCTGACCACGTTCTCCATCGCCAACGACGTGGCCAAGTATTTCGCCATCATCCCGGCGCTGTTCGTCGCGTTGTTCCCCGGCCTGGACGTGCTGAACGTGATGCGGCTGCACAGCCCGCAGTCGGCGATCCTGTCCGCGGTCGTGTTCAACGCGATCGTCATCGTCGCGCTGATCCCGCTGGCCCTGCGCGGGGTGCGCTACACCCCGTCGAGCGCGTCGAAACTGCTGAGCCGCAACCTGTATCGATACGGCGCCGGCGGCATCGCGGCCCCGTTCCTGGGGATCAAGCTCATCGATCTCGTCGTCCAACTGATCCCGGGGATGTGAGATGTCCGTCGTCAACCTGATTCGTCTGCACTGGGCGGCGCTGCGCGCGCTGGTGGTCCTCACCGTCGTGCTGGGTCTGGTCTATCCCCTGCTGATCTGGCTGATCGCGCAGCTGCCGGGTCTGCGAGCCAAGGCCGAGGGATCGATCGTCACCGCCGGTGGAAAACCGGTGGGCAGCAGCCTGATCGGTCAGTCCTTCACCGACGGCCGGGGTGTGCCGTTGGCCCGCTACTTCCAGGGCCGGCCGTCAGCGGCGGGAAGCGGCTACGACGCGATGTCCAGCGGCGCGAGCAACCTCGGCCCGGAAAGCATCGTCGACACCCCGAGCCGCCCGAGCCTGCTCACCGAGGTCTGCGACCGCAGCCGCACCGTCGGCGGCTTCGATTCGATCGACGGCACCCGGCCGTTCTGCACACCGGGTGGCGTCGGCGCGGTGCTGTCGGTGATCGGCCCGCGCGACGCCCGCGGCGAGGTGACCCGTCCGACCCGGGTGATCAGCGTCAACGAGCCCTGCCCCGCCGCCCCGTTTCTGGCCGAATACCGCGGTGTGCGGGTGGAATGCGCATCGGCCGGCGACGAATACCGCTCCGGCCTGCTCGTGACGATCCGCGGCGACGCCCCGCAGAACCCGGCGGTGCCCGCCGATGCCGTGACCGCCTCGGCCAGCGGCCTCGATCCCGACATTTCCCCGGCGTACGCGCAACTGCAGGTCAGCCGGGTCGCGGCCGCCCGCAACGTCGGGACCGAGGACATCGCGGCCCTGGTCCGCCGGCACACCGAAGGACCCGATCTGCGGGTGTTCGGACAACCGCGGGTCAATGTGCTCGAGCTCAACCTCGACCTGGATGCCAACTATCCGGTGCCGGGTGCATGATGGCAGCGTGATGCCCGGCGATTCCCGGGGCCGGGCCGAAAACCGGCGCCGGCGCGGTGAACTGCGGATCTATCTCGGCGCCGCCCCCGGCGTCGGGAAGACCTACGCCATGCTCGCCGAGGCGCACCGCCGACTCGATCGGGGCGCCGACCTGGTGGCCGCTGTCGTCGAAACCCACGGCAGGCCCAGGACCGCCGAACTGCTCGAGGGCATCGAGATTGTTCCCCCGCACTACGTCGAGTACCGCGGATCGCGCTACCCCGAACTCGACGTGCCCGCCGTGCTGGCCCGACGCCCGGAGGTGGTGCTGGTCGACGAACTCGCGCACACCAACACCCCGGGCAGCACCAACCCGAAACGCTGGCAGGACGTGGAGCAACTGCTCGCCGCCGGGATCACCGTCATCACCACGGTCAACGTGCAGCACCTGGAAAGCCTCAACGACGTCGTCTCCCAGATCACCGGCATCGAGCAGCGGGAGAAGGTGCCCGACGAGGTGGTGCGCGCCGCCGACCAGATCGAGTTGGTGGACATCACGCCGGAGGCGTTGCGCCGCAGGCTTTCCCACGGCAACGTCTACGCGCCCGAACGCATCGACGCGGCGCTGGGCAACTACTTTCGGCCCGGCAACCTCACCGCGCTGCGTGAACTCGCCCTGCTGTGGCTGGCCGATCAGGTCGACGCCGCACTCGCCAAATACCGTTCCGAGCACAAGATCAACGACACCTGGGAGGCCCGGGAACGGGTCGTGGTGGCGGTCACCGGCGGCCCGGAATCCGAGACCCTGGTGCGCCGGGCTTCGAGGATCGCGTCGAAGGCCAGCGCGGAGCTGATGGTGGTGCACGTGGTCCGCGGCGACGGCCTGACCGGGATCAGCGCACCGCAGATGGGCCGGGTCCGCGAGTTGGCCACCAGCCTGGGTGCCACCGTGCACACCGTCGTCGGCGACGACGTGCCCACCGCGCTGCTGGATTTCGCCCGCGAACGCAACGCCACCCAGCTGGTGCTGGGCACCTCGCGGCGGTCCCGCTGGGCCCGGATCCTCGACGAGGGCATCGGCGCGGCCGTCGTCCACGACTCCGGCAAGATCGACGTGCACATGGTCACCCACCCCGAGGAGTCACGGCGGCCGGGCTGGGCGAACGTCCGGCCGTGGCAGCGCCACGCACTGTCCTGGCTGGCCGCGGCGGTGGTGCCACCGACGATCTGCCTGATCATCCTGCTGGCCCTGGACCGCACGCTGGGCATCGGCGGCGAGAGCGCGCTGTTCTTCATAGGGGTGCTGACCGTCGCGCTGCTCGGCGGGGTGGCGCCCGCGGCAGTGTCCGCGGTGCTCTCCGGTGTGCTGCTGAACTACTTCCTGGTCGAACCGCGGCACACCTTCACCATCGCCGAGCCGGACACCGCGGTCACCATCGTGGTGCTGCTGGCGGTGGCCGTCGCGGTCGCCGCGTTGGTCGACGACGCCGCCAAGCGCACCCGGGAGGCCCGCCGCGCCGCGCGGGAAGCCGAACTGCTGGCCCTGTTCGCCGGTTCGGTGCTGCGCGGGGCGGATCTACCCGCTCTGCTGGAACGGGTTCGCGAGGTTTACGGGCAACGGGCGGTCAGCCTGCTGCGCGGCGGTCCCGCCGGCGCCACTCCGGTCGCCGTCGTGGGTACCGACCCGTGCACCCGCGCCGATGACGCCGACACCGCCATCGAGGTGGGCGAGGACGAATTCTGGCTGCTGCTGGCCGGGCGCACGACGGCGGCGCGGGACCGCCGGGTGCTGGGCGCGGTGGCCCGCCAGGCCGCCGGGCTGGTGCAGCGCCGGGAACTGGTCGAGGGCGCCGCGCAGGCCCGGGCGATCGCCGAGGCCGACGAGCTGCGCCGATCCCTGCTCTCGGCCGTCGGGCACGACCTGCGCACACCGCTGGCCGCGGCCAAGGCCGCCGTATCGAGCCTGCGCGGCGGCGACGTCGGCTTCTCCCCCGAAGACACCGCCGAACTGCTGGCCACCATCGAGGAATCCGTCGACCAGCTCACCTCGCTCGTCGGGAACCTGTTGGACTCCTCGCGGCTGGCCGCCGGCGCGGTCCGCCCGCAGCTGCACCGGGTCTATCTGGAGGAGACCGTGCAGCGTGCGCTCATCGGAATCAGCCGCGGCGCCACCGGATACCGCCGCGGCGGGCTGGACCGGGTCAGCGTCGACGTCGGTGCGACGGTGGCGCTGGCCGACGGCGGTCTGTTAGAGCGGGTGCTGGCCAACCTGATCGACAACGCCCTGCGGTACGCACCGGATGGGCCGGTGCGGGTGACGGCCGGGCGGGTCGGTGACCGGGTGCTGATCGCGGTGGCCGACGAGGGGCCGGGCATCGCCCGCGCGGACCAGGACCGGATCTTCGCGCCGTTCCAACGGCTCGACGACCGGAACACCGGAACCGGTGTCGGGCTGGGACTTTCGGTGGCCCGCGGGTTCGTGGAAGCGATGGGCGGCACGGTCACCATCGACGACACCCCCGGCGGCGGGCTGACCGTCGGGATCGAACTGGCCGCCCCGGGGCGCACCGATGACTAAGACCCGGGTGCTGGTGATCGACGACGAGCCGCAGATCTTGCGCGCCCTGCGGATCAATCTGTCGGTCCGCGGCTACGACGTGCTGACCGCCGCCACCGGGGCGGATGCCCTGCGGGCGGCCGCCGAGCACCCGCCCGATGTGGTGATCCTGGACCTGGGCCTGCCGGACATGTCCGGGATCGCGGTGCTCGAGGGGCTGCGCGGCTGGCTCAGCGTTCCGGTGATCGTGCTGTCGGCGCGCACCGACTCGGCTGACAAGGTGGAGGCGCTCGACGCCGGAGCCGACGACTATGTGACGAAACCTTTTGGTATTGACGAGTTCCTGGCCCGGCTGCGGGCCGCGGTACGACGGGCCGCGGTGCCGGCGAGTCTCGACGAGCCGGTGGTGACGACCGCATCGTTCACCGTCGACCTGGCCGCCAAGAAGGTCACCCGCGCCGGCGTCGAGGTGCACCTGACACCCACCGAGTGGGGCATGCTGGAGATGCTGGTGCGCAACCGCGGCAAACTCGTCGGCCGCGAGGAACTGCTGCGCGAGGTGTGGGGCCCGGGCTATGCGAAGGAAACCCACTACCTGCGGGTCTATCTGGCCCAGTTGCGGCGAAAGCTCGAAGACGATCCCGCACACCCGCGGCACCTGCTGACCGAGACCGGCATGGGCTACCGGTTCGAGGCATAGCGCGCGGTGTGAACCGTTGCCGCGCGGTTACTCCGCGATGGACTGGGCGATGCCGTCGAGGATGTCGTGCTCGCTGACCACCAGGGTGTCGATGCCCATCCGGGTCCCGAGCTCACGGGCGAGTTCCTGCACGACGATCGCACCGCCGCCGATGACGTCGACGCGGCCCTCGTGCATCGGCCCCAGCGCGGCGCGCTGCTCGCGGGTCATCCCGATCAGCCGGTCGCAGACGGCCAGCAGCTCACCGAATCCGATGCGGAACAGGTGAATCGCCTCCGAGTCGTAGGCCGGCAGCCCCATCGCCAGCGCGGCCAGCGTGGTGAAGGTGCCGGCCACCCCGACCCAGGTACGGGCACCGACGACCGGCACCACCGCGAGTGCGGCGGCGATGCGCTCGGCGGCCACGGCGCGGGCGGCGGCGATCTCCTCGGCCGTCGGCGGATCGGAGTGCAGGCAGCGCTCGGTGAGCCGGACGCAGCCGATATCCACCGATTTCGACGCCGCCACATCGCCGTCGGCGTCGCCGCGGACCACCTCGGTGGAACCGCCACCCAGATCGACGACGACGAATGGCCCGTCACCGGCGGCCAGTTCGGCGAACGCGCCGTGAAACGACAGGGCGGCCTCCTCGTCGCCGCTGATCACCTCGGCCACCGCCCCGGGTGCCACGGACCCGAGCACCTCGGCCGTCATGGCGAAGAACTCGTCGCGGTTGGCGGCATCCCGGGTGGCCGAGGTGGCGACCATCCGGATCCGCGAAACATCGTGCGCGGACAGGGTTTCCGCGTAGCAAACCAGTGCGTCCCGGGTCCGCTGCAGTGCGGCGTCGCAGAACCGTCCGGTGGCGTCCACCCCTTCGCCGAGGCGCACGATGCGCATCTCGCGGACCACATCGACCGCTTCCCACCGGCTGTCGACCCAGTCCAGGTCGGCGATCAGCAGCCGGATCGAGTTGGTGCCGCAGTCGATGGCGCCGACCCGGCTCACCGGTCCTCCCCCGCCGAACCGGCCACGGCCGACCAGACGGCGGGATCGAGGATTCCGGCCATCGCGGGCTCGACGGCCAGCGCCGCCAGCGCCTCGTCCCCGAACGGGTTCACCCCGGGCCCCTTCGCCAGCGAGTGGGCGATCAGCACGTGCAGGCATTTCACCCGATCCGGCATCCCGCCGCCGGAGAAGGTGGTACCCAGGGACTCGAGGGCGTCACGCTCGGCCAGAAACGACTCGTGCGCACGCCGGTAGGCGGCAGCCAGCTCCGCGTCGTCGGCCAGCCGCGCCGTCATCTCGCGCATCATGCCGGTGGTTTCCAGCCGACTCGCCGCCGCCGTCAGGGCCGGGTGGGTCAGGTAGTACAGCGTCGGGAACGGCGTCCCGTCGGGCAGTTTCGGTGCGGTCTTGACCACCGCCGGTTCCCCGTTGGGGCAGCGGTAGGCGATCTCGATCACCCCGCGGGGTTCGCGGCCCAGTTGGGCGGCAACCGCGTCGAGGTCGGCCGGGTCAACCACCGGAGCCTGCCGGTGGCGCGGCCGGGGCGTCGGGCACCGCGCCCGGATGGTCGGGGGTGACGGTGGGCGGCGGCGACGCGGGCGGGTGCGGGTCGTCGGCGATGGTCTTCCACAGCGAGGTGTACCAGGGGTCGTTGCTGGGTGCCGGCAGCGCCGGCCCGGCCGGTGCCCCGGGGACCACCGCCGAGGGCGGCAACTGCACCTGATACGGCACGTCGCCGGGCATCACGAAACCCAGCCGGGCCCGGGCCTGCGCGGCGATGTAGGCCGGGTCGGTCTGCTTGTCCTTCTGCTGCTGCAGGTCGGCGATCTGGCTGCGCAACGCCTTCTCGGTCGCCGCGAGCTGCGCCTGTTCGGCGCGCTGGGCGAAGAACGTGCGCACCGGCCCGGCGATGGTCAGCGTCAGCACGCACACCACCGCGGCGAGGATCGCCGCGCGCCGCGCGGTGAAGCCGAGGCGCTGTTCGTTGGCGCGGGTGGTCGCGGCGGCGTGGGCGGCCCGGATTGGGGCGATCGCCTCGGGCATCGCCCGCGACTCGGGCCCGGTCCACTGGGAAACCGGCGGTTCCTCGTCGGAGGGGTTCGGCGTCGCCCCCTCGGGTCCGGTGGCGGGTTTGCGGCCGCGCCCGGGCGCCGGGCGCCGCCCACCGCTACCGGGCTTGGAACCCGGTGACCGCCGTTTGGGGGCGGGCCGCTTGCCGTCGGACACCGATCGAGGCTACCGGCTATCCGACGCTGAACCGCGGAAACGCGAGGTCGCCGGCGTAGCGGGCGGCGTCACCGAGGGTCTCCTCGATGCGCAGCAGCTGGTTGTACTTGGCGACCCGCTCCGACCGCGCCGGTGCACCGGTCTTGATCTGGCCGCAGCTGCACGCCACCGCCAGGTCGGCGATGGTGGTGTCCTCGGTCTCCCCGGAGCGGTGGCTCATCATGGTCTTGTAGCCGGCGTTGTGGGCGAGCGCGACGGCATCCAACGTCTCGGTCAGGGTGCCGATCTGGTTGACCTTCACCAGCAGCGCGTTGGCGGCACCGCGCTCGATGCCGTCCTCCAGTCGCTCCGGGTTGGTGACGAACAGGTCGTCGCCGACGATCTGCACCTTGTCGCCGATCGCGGCGGTCAGCGCCACCCAGCCGTCCCAGTCATCCTCGGACAGCGGGTCCTCGATGGACACCAGCGGGTAGGCGCCGATCAGTTCGTCGTAGAACGCGGTCATCTGCGCGGCGGTCCGGTTCTCCCGCTCGAACGCGTAACCGGTTCCCTCGGTGTAGAACTCGGTCGCCGCAACGTCCAGGGCCAGCGCCACGTCGACACCCGGCTTCAGGCCGGTGGCGTCCACGGCCGACAGGATGAGGTCCAGCGCGGCCTTGGTTCCGGCCACGTCGGGGGCGAAGCCGCCCTCGTCGCCGAGTCCGGTGGACAGCCCCTGCTTCTTGAGCACCGACTTGAGCGAGTGGTAGACCTCCGCCCCCCAGCGCAGCGCCTCACGGAAGCTGGGGGCGCCGATCGGGGCGATCATGAACTCCTGGACATCCACGCCGGTGTCGGCGTGCGCGCCGCCGTTGAGGATGTTCATCATCGGCACCGGCAGGATGTGCGCGTTCGGCCCGCCCAGGTAGCGGAACAGCGGCAGGGCCGCGGAATCGGCGGCCGCCTTGGCGACGGCCAGCGACACCCCGAGGATGGCGTTGGCGCCGAGGCGGGACTTGTCCGGGGTGCCGTCGAGATCCAGCAGCGCCTGGTCGACGAGCCGCTGGTCGTCGGCGGACAGTCCGATGACGGCGGGGGCGATCTCGTCGAGCACCGCGGCGACAGCCTTCTCGACGCCCTTGCCGCCGTAGCGGGCACCACCGTCGCGCAGCTCCACGGCCTCGTGCTCCCCGGTGGACGCACCCGAGGGTACGGCGGCCCGCGCGAAGGTGCCGTCGATCAGCGCGACCTCGACCTCGACGGTCGGATTGCCACGGGAGTCCAAAATCTCGCGGGCTCCGACCTGTTCGATGATGGGCACTGACGTCTCCTTCGCTCGACCGTTGAGTCCTACCCGGCCAGCGTAGTGGTTGCCCGCCCATCGCACCCGCCAGCCGTCCCGAACCGGTCCGGAACCGACGCGTCCGGGTCTACAGGGAATGCCCCGCCGCATACGCGGTCGCCCAGTCGCGCACGGAACGGGCGTACTGGTCGGAGTAGTTGTAGGAGTGCAACGCGGCGATCCAGCCGGCGGCGGTGGCCAGGTCCTTGCGGCCCGAACACAGGTAGCCGGCCGCCGACAGCGCCGCGTCGTCGACGTTGTCCGGGCTGACGATGCCGTCGTTGTTGCCGTCGACGCCGTAGTGCCGCCAGGTCTCGGGGATGAACTGCATGGGTCCCATGGCGCGGTCCATGGTGGGGTCGCCGTCGAGCGCGCCCTTGTCGGTGTCCGGGATGCGCATGTTGCCGTGGGTGCCGTCGAGCACCACCCCGCGAATCGGCGGCCGGACGTCGCCGTTGGCGGCGATGGTGGCGCCACCGTAGGTGCCGTGATGGCTTTCCACCATGCCGATGCCGGCCAGCGTCGTCCAGGCGAGGTGGCAGTTCGGGTTGAGCTCGGCGGCGACCCGGGCGGCGTAGCCGTAGGCCTCCAGGGCGGTGACCGGGATGCCCAGCGCCGGGGCGCGCTCGGCCGCCCACGCGTGCAGCTGGTCGGCGGGCCGGCCCTGGCCCTTCTTCAAGTTGATGTTGACCTGCGGAACCGGGTCGCCTGGCGGCGGCGGGATGCCGGCCGGAATCGGCGTGCCGAGGATCCACGAGCAGCTGGAGGCCAACAGCAGCGCCGTCGCCGTGATCACCGAGGTGGCACGGAGGATTCGGGTGGCGGCACGCGGCGTCGAACGGCCGACCGCACCACTCACGCCGCTACCTCCCGCAGACACGCCCCCCCACTTTACGGACCGACGGCCCGGTTGCTGTTCGGGGCGTCCCCGGGACGTCCGCCTGGGTGTACTGTTTGCCTGCCAGTAGGGAAGGCAAACCTCGGTAATGATTGCCTGCCCAAACTGCATAACGTGATCGGGGCAGCCAATGCAGGGCGTCTTCGTCAGCACCTTCCTGATAGGCCTGCGGGAAGGCCTCGAAGCGGTGCTCATCGTCAGCATCGTGGCCACCTTCCTCAAGCGCAGCGGCCGGTCCCTGCGCCCGATGGCGGTCGGTGTCGGCGCCGCCGTCGCGCTGAGCATCGCCGTCGGCGTCGGCCTGAACCTGCTCTCGGAGAACCTGCCGCAGCGCCAGCAGGAGATGCTCGAGACGGTCATCGGCGCGATCGCGATCGTCTTCGTCACCACCATGATCGTCTGGATGAACCGCCACGCCTTCCAGATGAAGGGCCAGCTGGAGAGCGAGGCGCGGCAGGCGATCAACAACGGCGGTGCGCTCGCGCTGGCGACGATGGCCTTCCTGGCGGTCCTCAAGGAGGGATTCGAAACCTCCGTCTTCCTGCTGGCCGCCGCCCAGGCCTCCGGCGGGGACCGGCTGTGGGCCGTGCTGGGCGCGGTCACCGGCATCGGCGCCGCCGTCGGGCTCGGGATCGCGATGTACCACGGTGCGCTCCGGCTCAACCTGGCCCGGTTTTTCCGCGCCACCGGCGTGTTCCTGATCCTGATCGCCGCCGGGCTGGTGATCGGCACCCTGCGCACCGCCCACGAGGCCGGCTGGGTGAACATCGGCCAGCAAAAGGTCCTGGACTTCTCCGGCTGGATGCCCGGCCACTCCGCCCTGGGCGCGCTGATCACCGGAATGTTCGGCATCCCGCCCGACCCCCGGCTGATCGAGGTTCTGGGCTGGCTGCTCTACACCGCCCCGGTCATGATCGTCTTCCTCTGGCCGACCACCCTGGCCGCCGAACCCGCCCAACGCCGACGCCTGCTGCTGGGCGCCGGTGCGGTGCTGGGGATCGCGGCCGCCGCCCTGGCCGTGTTCGTGCCCGCCGACGGCGAACTCCCCGGTCCCGCCAGAACCAGTGCCGACGGCCGGACCTCGGTGACCCTGCGGACCGACGGCGGCGCGGCGGCACTGTCGGTCGACACCGGTACCGAGACCCGGGACATCCAGCTCGACACCGCGGGCCGGCGCACCCTCGACGGCGTGAACCTCGACGTCCGCCAGGCGAAGATCGGGGTCGCGCCGGACCAGACCGGCACCACCGTCACCCTGGCCGAGCTCACCGCGCTGCAGGGAGGCCGGCTGCCGGTCGGCCTCAACGCGGTTCGCACCCCGGGCCCGTTCACCGTCACGTGGAACGCCAGCAGGTCCTACGAGGTGCTCTCCCGCGGCGATTCCCTGGTGCACGCGGAGGCGACCGGTTCCCGGATCGCCACCCTGCGCGGCGGCGGACTGTCAGGCACCAAGACCGTCAGCGTCGGAACGCTGCCTGGGGACTGGGCCACCGCAGCCGCCGACGACGACGCGGTGCTCACCGAGATCCGCCAGGCCCGCCAGACCCGGGACGAGCGGATGCTCTGGAAGGCCTGGCTGCCCGCGGTGCTCGGCATCGGCGCCGCGTGGCTCATCGTGTCCGGCCTGCGCCTGCGAACAACCAAACCCATCGACACCGACGTCGACGCCCAGAACGAACCTGAAAGGACTCAGCACAGCGATGACCAAGAAACCGAACGGGACCGGTCCCGCGCGCCCTAGCCGCTGGCTGGCGGCCCCCGTCCTGCTCGCCTCCGTCACTGTCGTCGCCGCCGGCTGTTCCCACGGCGACAACACGTCCGACGACGCGAAGCCCTCGGGCGGCGTCAACACGGTGAACCTGTCCCTGGAGGGCGACGCCTGCAAGGTCGATACCGCCAGCGTGCCGGCCGGCCCGGTCACCTTCAACGTGATCAACAAGAGCGCCCCGAGCATCAGCGAAGTCGAACTGATCAAGGACCAGCGCATCCTCGGCGAGAAGGAGAACCTCGCCCCCGGACTCCCGCAGGTGTCGTTCACCGTCACCCTCGACGGCGGTAAGTACCAGCTGTACTGCCCCGGCGCGGCAACAGAATTCGTCGACTTCGAGGTCACCGGTCAGGCTGCCGCCGCGCCCACCGGCTCCACCCAGGACATCCTCAAGGAAGGCGCCAAGGGCTACGCGGCCTACATCAACGAACAGATCACCCTGCTGGTCGCCGCCGTCAAGGTCCTCGACACCGCGGTGCAGGCCGGCGACGTCGAAGCCGCCAAGACCGCCTACGTCAAGGCCCGGCCGTACTACGAGCACGCGGAATCCAGCGTCGAAGGATTCCTGTTGCCTGGCACCGCCGTCGACGACAACAACGGCAACCTCGACTACCTGATCGACATGCGCCAGTCCAATCTCGACGAGAAGGTCGGCTGGTCCGGCTTCCACGCAATCGAGCGCGACCTGTGGGGCACCGGCATCACCGGCGAGACCAAGAAGCTGAGCACCGCACTGGTGACCAACGTCGGCAAGCTCGCCGAGGTGGTCAAGACCCTGGAGTACAAGCCCGAGGACCTGGCCAACGGTGCGGCCGACCTGCTCGAAGAGGTGCAGAACACCAAGATCACCGGCGAGGAGGAGGCGTTCAGCCACACCGACCTGGTGGACTTCGCCGCCAATGTGGAAGGTGCGCAACAGGCCTACGCGGCGCTGCGTCCGGGGCTGCTGAAGATCGACGCGAACCTGGTCGAGCAGATCGACGCGCAGTTCGTCAACGTCCAGCAGGCCGTCGACAAGTACCGCGACCCGTCGGCGCCGGGCGGTTTCAAGCCGTGGACGCCGGAGGTCCGCAAGGCCGATGCGGCATCGCTGACCGCGGTGATCCAGCCGCTGCATGACAGCCTGTCGACCATCGCGCAGAAAGTCGCCACCGCCTGATATGACGGCACCGGAAGACACCGAGGCCACCCCTGAGGACGCCGAGCCGTCCTCGGGGGTGTCCCGGCGAGGCATCCTCGGCAGCGCCCTGTGGGCGGGCGTCGGCGGCCTGGCACTCGGCGCGGCCGGCGGCGGTGCCGCAGGCTGGGCCGCCGCGTCGCACCGGGACACCGATCCCGACACCGTCGATCTGCACCGCAGCTACCCCTACTACGGGCAAGGGCACCAGGGCGGAGTGGATACCCTGCCGCAACGGCATTGCGTGTTCATGACATTCACCATGTCACCGGGGTCGACCCGCAAGGACCTGCAGGTGCTGCTGGCCCGCTGGTCGGCCGCCTCGGCGCTGCTGCAACAGGGACAACCCGTCGGGGCCGTGCAGCCCCCCAGTGAGCTATCCCCACCGGGAGACACCGGCGAGGCGTTCGGGCTGAGTCCGGCCGCCCTCACCGTCACCATCGGTCTCGGCCCGGGACTGTTCGATGATCGCTTCGGCCTCGCGTCGCGCAAGCCCACCCTGCTCAACACGCTGCCCGCCCTCAACGGGGACTACCTGGAACCGGGCGCGGTCGGCGGTGACCTGTCGGTGCAGGCCTGCGCCGACGACCCGCAGGTCTGCTATCACGCCGTGCGCAACCTGGCCCGGATCGGCCGGCGGATCGTCACTCCGGGCTGGGCGGTGCTGGGGTTCGGCCGCGCGTCCGCCGGTCAGGGCCAGCAGACTCCGCGAAACCTGTTCGGATTCAAGGACGGAACCCGCAACGTCAGCACCGACGAGGAGTACCGGCGGTGGGTGTGGGTGTCCGACAGCGACCAGCCGTGGATGAACGGCGGCAGCTACCAGGTGGTCCGCAAGATCCGCACGCTGATGGAGACCTGGGACACCGACCGGCTCGGTGACCAGCAGCGGATCTTCGGCCGGCACAAGGAGTCGGGCTCGCCGCTCACCGGGACAGAAGAGACCGACACCCCGGACTTCGCCGCCGTCGACGCGCAGGGTGAACCCGTCATCAATCCGCGCTCACATATCGCGCTGGCCGCGCACGAGAACAATGACGGCATCCTGATCCGCCGCCGTTCCTACAACTACACCGACGGTCTGGACGGCAACGGGGTGCTCAACGCCGGGCTGCTGTTCATCGCCTACATGAACGATCCCGGACACTTCATCACGCTGCAGAACCGGCTGGGGTCGCGCGATCTGCTCAACGAGTACATCCGGCACATCGGCTCGGCGATCTTCGCCGTGCCGCCGGGGCCCTCCGAGGGGCACTACGTCGGGCAGGAACTGTTCAGCTGAGCGGGTCGCCCTGGGCGGCCCGGGAATTCGTCAGTCCCGGAGTTCCTCGGGACGCACTGCGTCGGCGACCTCACTCGGCCACGCGGCTCGCCACTCTTCGGGTGTGGCCGAGATGATCGCCGCGCCGTCGAAGTCGCCGCGGCCGGCGCCGATGGCCCGCTCGGCGGACCGGACGTCGTCCATGAAGGCCAGAACGGCGCTGCGCAGACCGATTTCGGCGTCCACCCCGGAGGTGACGGTGATCTCGCGGACCTCCGACGGGATCAGCTCGACGGGCATCCCGGCCTGCTCGGCGCGGGCGATCACCTTCTGCGCCAACAGCAGCGCCGGCGTCGCGGTGGGCAGCCCGTCCATCATGGAGGCCGGGTCACCGACCATCTGCACGCCGCGCGCGGCGACCTTCTCGGCGGCCTTGCGTTCTTCCCACTGCGCGAGTTGATCCTCCAGCGAGATCTCCTCGCCGGCCAGCACCGCGGGCACCCGGTTGACCAGCTTGCGGATCAGCGCCGCCGCCACGTCGTCGATGTCGAAGGGATGCGCCACGGAGTCCTCGGCGATCCGCGCGTGAAACAACACCTGCAACAGCACATCCCCGAGTTCACCGCGCACCTCCTCGGCGTCGCCGCCGCGCACCGCGTCGAACAGCTCGTAGGTCTCCTCCAGCAGGTAGCGACCTAGCGAATCGTGGGTCTGCGTCGATTCCCACGGGCCGTTGCTGCGCAACCGGTCCATGATCTCGACGGCCTCCAGCAGCCGCTCGCCGCGAACCGGCTCGGGCACCGCGATCAGCGGTTCACCGGCGGCCAGCCGGGCCCGCACCTCGGGGTGGTCCCGGTTGGACGACAGCAGCACCGGGGCCGGGTCGCCGGTGCCCACCGGCCGCGCCGACGGCAGCGCCCACACCACCTTGGGCGGCAACTCCTCGGTGTAGTGCACCGGGCCGGTCAGCAACCCGATCGCTTCGACGGGCACCAGCCCGGGCCGGCGGGCGTCCACCAGAATCACCGTCATGCCGTCCCCCCGTCATTCGTGGTCCGCGTCGGCATCGCGGTGGCCAGGTCGGTGATGTCGAATTCTCCCTGGGGTTGCCCGTCGAGCACCAGTAGCAGATCGGCGACGGCCTGGGCCAGGGCGACGTCGCGGATGCGCGGCGCCCCGATACCACTGCCGGCGCGCGGTATCGGCACCTGCACCGTCGCGGTGGTGGGCCGGTAGTTGGCCCCCGGGTAGACCCGTGCCAGCCGCATCTGCTGGGAGTCCACCAGCGGCAACGGCGCCAACCGCAGGGTGGAGGGTTGGCCGGCGGATCCGGTGGCCGACACCTCGGTCACCCCGTAACGCCGGCACAGCAGCCGCAGCCGGGCCACCGCGACCAACCGTCGCGCGGGTTCGGGCAGCGGGCCGTAGCGGTCGGTGAGCTCGTCGACCACCCGGGCCACCGCGTCGTCGTCGGCCGCCGAGGCGAGCCGGCGGTAGCCCTCCAGC
This sequence comes from Mycolicibacterium insubricum, assembly GCF_010731615.1. Taxonomy (NCBI): domain Bacteria; kingdom Bacillati; phylum Actinomycetota; class Actinomycetes; order Mycobacteriales; family Mycobacteriaceae; genus Mycobacterium; species Mycolicibacterium insubricum. Next base: position 4,153,056 of record NZ_AP022618.1, read on the forward strand.
CGCAGCCGGTCGCTGCCGATGTAGTCCGGCGGCAGTTGCGCATCGATGGGCAGGTCGATGCGCACCTCTTTGGTCTCGGTGGCGGTGATCGGCTGCCCGTCGGCCGCCGCGCGGTAGGCCTCGACGGCCTCGCCGACCAGCCGCACGTAGAGGTCGAAACCCACGCCGGCCACGTGGCCGGACTGCTCGACGCCCAGAACGTTTCCGGCGCCGCGGATCTCCAGGTCCTTCAGCGCCACCGACATGCCGGCACCAAGGTCGTTGTTCTGCGCGATGGTGGCCAGGCGGTCATGCGCGGTCTCGGTCAGCGGCTGCTCCGGCGGATACAGGAAGTAGGCGTAGCCGCGTTCCCGGGACCGGCCGACCCGGCCGCGCAGCTGGTGCAGCTGCGACAGGCCGAAGGTGTCGGCCCGCTCGACGATCAGCGTGTTGGCGTTGGAGATGTCCAGGCCGGTCTCCACGATGGTGGTGCACACCAGGATGTCGAATTCGCGGTTCCAGAAGCCTTCGACGGTGCGCTCCAGCTGTTCCTCGGGCATCTGGCCGTGCGCGACAACGACTCTGGCCTCCGGCACCAGCGCGCGGATGCGGGCGGCGGCCTCGTCGATGGAGCGGACCCGGTTGTGGATGTAGAACGCCTGGCCGTCGCGCAGCAACTCACGGCGCAGCGCGGCGGCGACCTGTTTGTCGTCGTGCGGGCCGACGTAGGTGAGCACCGGGTAGCGCTCCTCGGGCGGGGTGAGGATGGTCGACATCTCCCGGATCCCGGCCAGGCTCATCTCCAGTGTGCGCGGGATCGGGGTGGCGCTCATGGTGAGCACGTCGACGTTGCTGCGCAGGCTCTTGATGTGTTCCTTGTGCTCAACGCCGAAGCGCTGCTCCTCGTCGACGATCACCAGCCCGAGGTCCTTCCAGCGCACTCCGGTCTGCAGCAGCCGGTGCGTGCCGATCACGATGTCGACGCTGCCGTCGGCCAAACCCGCAACGACGGCCTTGGATTCGCTCCCGTCGGTGAACCGGGACAGCCCCTTGACGGTGACCGGGAAGCCGGTCATCCGCGCGGTGAACGTCTGCAGGTGCTGGTCGGCGAGCAGGGTGGTGGGCACCAGCACGGCGACCTGCTTGCCGTCCTGCACCGCCTTGAACGCCGCCCGCACCGCGATCTCGGTCTTGCCGTAGCCGACGTCGCCGCAGATCACCCGGTCCATCGGGACCGACTTCTCCATGTCCGACTTGACCTCGGTGATGGCGGTCAGCTGGTCGACGGTCTCGGTGAATCCGAAGGCGTCCTCCATCTCGGCCTGCCACGGGGTGTCCGGGCCGAACGCGTGTCCGGGTGCGGCCTGGCGTTTGGCGTAGAGCGCCACGAGTTCGGTAGCGATCTCCCGAACGGCCTTGCGGGCCTTGGTTTTCGTGTTCGCCCAGTCGCTGCCGCCGAGCCGGCTGAGCGTCGGCGTGGCGCCGCCTACGTAGCGGGACAGCTGGTCGAGGGAGTCCATCGGTACGTAGAGCTTGTCGGTGCCGCCGCCGCGCTTGGCGCTGGCGTACTCGAGCACCAGGTACTCCCGACGCGCGCCGCCGACTGCGCGCTCGGTCATCTCGATGAACTTGCCGATGCCGTGTTGATCGTGCACGACGAGGTCGCCCGCGGTCAGGGCCAGCGGGTCAACGGTGTTGCGGCGCTTGGCCGCCAGCCGCTTGCCGGCGACCTCGGTGACCCGGTTGCCGGTCAAATCCGTCTCGGTGATCACCACTAGATCGGCGCCGGGCAAGATCAGCCCGGAATGCAGCGGACCCTTGAGCACGCCGACCACGCCGGGCTGGGGCCGGGCGCCGGGCTCCAACAGTGTGGCCGCGACGTCGGCCTCGCCGAGCTGCTCGACAACCCTTGCCGCGGTGCCGGATCCGGGTGCGACGATCGCCGCCACCCCGCCGGTGGCGATGTGGGCGCGCAGCATGGCGAACACCTCGTCGATGCTCTGCTGGGCACCCCGGGTGTTCGGCGCTGGGCGGGCGTCGATCTGCACGGCGGTCTCGTTGGACAGCTGGCTCAGCGTCCACCACGGGTGCTCCCCGGCGCCCGCGCGCACCTCGTCGAGGGTGCGGAAGCCCGAACCGCCGAGTGCCTCGATGTCGACGGGCGCGGCGCCGCCGAGGGCGGCCACCGACCAGGAGGCCTCCAGGAATTCCTGGCCTGTCTTGATCAGGTCGGCCGCGCGCGAGCGCACCTTCTCCGGATCGCAGATCAGCACCGGCGCCCCGGCGGGCAGGTGATCGGTCAGCAGCCGCGGCTGTCCGGTCCACAGCACCGGCGCCAGGGATTCCATGCCGTCGACCGGGATACCCTCGGCCACCTTGGCCAGCATCTCCCCGACCGTGCCGACCACGGTGTTGTCGGTGGCCGGGGTGGCACCGGCCAACTGGGCGGCCTGCTCGCGGACGGCGTCGGTGACCAGCAGTTCCCGGCACGGCATCGCGACCAGGTGCTCGACGGCGATCTCCGGGATGGACCGCTGATCGGCGACGGCGAACATCCGCATCTCGGAAACCTCGTCGCCCCAGAACTCCAGCCGGACCGGGTGCTCGGCGGTGGGCGCGAAGATGTCGAGAATGCCGCCGCGGACCGCGAATTCGCCGCGCTTGCCGACCATGTCGACGCGGGTGTAGGCGAGCTCGACGAGCCGGGTGATCACGTCGTCGAAGTCGGCCTCGGCGCCGACGGCCAGGGTGACCGGTTCGGCGTCGACGGCCGCACCGTCGCCACCGGCCATCGGTTGCAGCAGCGAGCGCGCGGTGGTGACCACCACCTGCAGCGGCGGGCCGAGCCGGTCGTCGTCGGGGTGGGCCAGCCGGCGCAGCAGGTGCAGCCGGGTGCCGACGGTGTCCACAGCCGGGGACAGCCGTTCGTGCGGCAGGGTCTCCCAGGACGGGAACAGGGCGGCGGCATCGCCGAACACCCCGCGCAGCTCGGCGGTCAGGTCCTCGGCCTCCCGGCCGGTGGCGGTGACCACCAGCAGCGGGCCGCCGCGGGCCAGCGCGGCGGTCACGAACACCCGCGCGGCGGGCGGGCCGACCAGGTCCAGGGTGGCCGGGCCGTCGGCGGCGCGTTCGGTCAGATCGCGCAGCGTCGGCGCGGCCAGCGCCAGGTCGACGAGCCCCGCAATCGGGGTTTGGGCATGGACGGTCCCCGGTGCGGTCATGATCAGCCGATCTTATGCCCGGGGTCGGGCCCGGGCGCGCTCGGTGCGGGGCCTACTCCTCGTGCAGGACCGGGTGCGACTCCAGGTGGGTCAGGCCGTTCCAGCACAGGTTGACCAGGTGGGCGGCGACCACCTCCTTGGGCGGTTCGCGGACGTCGAGCCACCACTGCGCGGTCATCGACACCGAACCGACCAGCGCCTGCGCGTACAGCGGCGCCAGCTCCGGGTCGAGGCCGCGGCGGGCGAAGTCGCCGGCCAGAATCGAGGAGACCTGACCGACGGCGTCGTTGAGCAGGCTGGAGTAGGTGCCGGAGCTGATCGAGGCCGGGGAGTCCCGGATCAGGATGCGGAACCCGTCGGTGCGTTCCTCGACGTAGGTCAGCAGCGCCAGGGCCACCCGTTCCACCCGCACCCTGGACCGGTTGTTGGTCAGCGACGAGGTGATGCCGTTCAGCAGCGCCGACATCTCGCGGTCCACCACGACGGCGTAGAGCCCTTCCTTGCCGCCGAAGTGCTCGTAGACGACCGGTTTGGACACCCCGGCGCGCTGGGCGATCTCCTCGATGGACGTGCCGTCGTAGCCGCGTTCGGCGAACAGCGAACGGGCGATGTCGATGAGCTGATGCCGACGCTCGGTGCCGGTCATCCGGGCCCGCGGCGCGCGGACCTCCTTCTCCGGGGCTGCCACGCCTGCCAGCCTTGCACACCGATAGGATCCGTGGCGCAGGCGATCCGTCGTGGTGTAATCGGCAGCACCTCTGATTTTGGTTCAGATAGTTCAGGTTCGAGTCCTGGCGACGGAGCATCCGCCCAGCGACTCGCCCGAGCCGGCCGGGCCGGGTTCGAGAATGAGGATTCATGTCAACACACCGCGACGCCGTAGTCGTGCTGGCCGCCGGTGCCGGCACCCGGATGCGGTCCGACACCCCGAAGGTGCTGCACACCCTGGGCGGACGCAGCATGCTGGCGCACGCCGTGCACACCGCGGCCGGAACCGACCCGGAGCACCTGGTCGTGATCCTGGGCCACGACCGGGAACGCATCGCCCCGGTGGTCGCCGAGCTGGCCGCCCAACTCGGCCGCGACATCGCGATCGCCGTGCAGGAAGAACAGCTTGGCACCGGGCACGCGGTGGCCTGCGGGCTCGGTGCACTGCCGGCGGATTTCGACGGCACCGTGGTGGTCACCTCCGGTGACGTCCCGCTGCTGGACGCCGACACCCTGCGGGCCCTGACCGAGCAGCACCGCAGCGCAGGCGCCGCGGCGACCGTGCTGACCACCACCGTCGCAGACTCGACCGGTTACGGCCGGATCCTGCGCACCCAGGACGGCGAGGTCATCGCCATCGTGGAAGAGGCCGACGCCACCCCGCAGCAGCGTGCCATCGCCGAGATCAACTCCGGGGTGTACGCGTTTGACATCGACGCGCTGCGCTCGGCGCTGGAGCGGCTGTCGTCGAACAACGCCCAGCACGAGCTGTACCTGACCGACGTCATCGCGATCGCCCGGGCTGGGGGCGGCTCGGTGCGGGCGCTGCACATCGAGGACGCGGCGCTGGTCGCCGGCGTCAACGACCGGGTGCAGCTGTCGGCGCTGACGGCCGAGCTGAACCGCCGGCTGGTGGCGGCACTGCAGCGGTCCGGGGTCACCGTCGTCGACCCGGCCACTACCTGGATCGACGTCGAGGTCAGCGTCGGCCGCGACACGACCATCCACCCGGGCACCCAGTTGCAGGGCACGACGGCCATCGGCACCCACTGCACCATCGGCCCGGACAGCACCCTGCGCGACGTGGCCGTCGGCGACGGCGCGACGGTGGTGCGCACCCACGGCAGCGATTCCTGGATCGGGGCGGGTGCCGAAGTCGGCCCGTTCGCCTATCTGCGGCCCGGCACCGTGCTCGGCGACAGCGGCAAGATCGGCACGTTCGTCGAGGTCAAGAACGCGACGATCGGCACCGGGACGAAGGTGCCGCACCTGACCTATGTGGGTGACGCGGACATCGGCGAGCAGTCCAACATCGGCGCGTCGAGTGTGTTCGTCAACTATGACGGCGAGACCAAGAGCCGCTCGCGCATCGGCTCGCATGTGAAGACCGGTTCGGACACCATGTTCATCGCCCCGGTGCAGGTCGGCGACGGCGCCTACACCGGCGCCGGCACCGTGCTGCGCAACGACGTGCCCCCGGGCGCGCTGGCGTTCTCAGAGAATACCCAGCGCACCATCGAAGGCTGGGTGGAGGAAAAACGCCCGGGCAGCAAGTCCGCCGAAGCCGCGAAGAAGGCCCGCGAGGCGCGCTGAGGGCCGCCGGCAGTACCAAGTGGTGACGAGGGGCGGGCTTCGATTGGATAATCCAATCGAAGCCCGCCACCGGTCAACAGTTGGTACTCACCGCCGGGTGCCGCGGGGTGAATCCGGTCACCGGACGTTCGGGTTCCGGCAACCCGGCTACGCGCAGGTAACCGGTGTTCGTAAGATTGCCCCGGTATCGATCCCCGATCGCGAGGACGGCGCATAGTGGGCCAGGACTGGACCGACAATCGTAAGAACCTGATGCTGTTCTCCGGCAGGGCTCACCCCGAGTTGGCAGAGCAGGTGGCCAAGGAACTCGGCGTCGAGGTCACCCCGCAGACCGCCCGGGACTTCGCCAACGGCGAGATCTTCGTCCGGTTCCACGAATCCGTGCGCGGCTGCGACGCCTTCGTGCTGCAGAGCCATCCCGCGCCGCTCAACGAATGGCTGATGGAACAGCTGATCATGATCGACGCGCTCAAGCGCGGCAGCGCCAAGCGGATCACCGCGATCATGCCGTTCTACCCGTACGCCCGCCAGGACAAGAAGCACCGCGGCCGCGAGCCGATCTCGGCCCGACTGGTCGCCGACCTGCTCAAGACCGCCGGCGCGGACCGGATCATCACGGTCGACCTGCACACCGACCAGATCCAGGGCTTCTTCGACGGCCCGGTGGACCACATGCGCGGGCAGTCGCTGCTGTGCGGCCACATCGCGGAGAACTACGCCGACCAGGACCTGGTCGTGGTCTCCCCCGATTCCGGCCGGGTGCGGGTCGCCGAGAAGTGGGCCGACGCCCTGGGCGGTGTCCCGCTGGCCTTCATCCACAAGACCCGCGATCCGCTGGTGCCCAACCAGGTGAAGTCCAACCGCGTGGTCGGCGACGTCAAGGACAAGACCTGCATCCTGACCGACGACATGATCGACACCGGTGGCACCATCGCCGGGGCGGTGAAGCTGCTGCACGAGGACGGCGCCAAGGACGTCATCATCGCCGCCACCCACGGTGTGCTGAGCGATCCCGCCGCGCAGCGCCTCGCCGATTGCGGCGCGCGTGAGGTAATCGTCACCAACACCCTGCCGATCACCGAGGAGAAGCGGTTCCCGACGCTGACCGTGCTGTCGATCGCCCCGCTGCTGGCCAGCACCATCCGCGAGGTGTTCGACAACGGCTCGGTGACCGGCCTGTTCGACGGGTCCGCGTAATGGCCCGGATCTACCACAACCCGCGCTGCTCGACGTCGCGCAAGACCCTGGAACTGTTGCGGGACAATGGGATCGAGCCGGAGATCGTGCTGTACCTCAACGCCCCGCCGTCTCGCGCCGAGTTGGCCGCACTGATCGCCGATGCCGGGATCGACGTGCGCACCGCCGTCCGCAGGAAGGAAGCTCTGTACCGCGAGCTGCGTCTCGACGACCTCGACGACGACGCACTGCTCGACGCCATGGTCGCCAATCCGATCCTCATCGAGCGGCCGTTCGTGGTGACCGCCAAGGGCACCCGGCTGGCGCGGCCCATCGACGCTGTCGACGAGATTCTGTAATGGGCTGGACCGCGGGCAGGCTGCCGTCATTCGCCGGCCGGACCGTCGTGGTGACCGGCGCGAACAGCGGCCTGGGCGAGGTCACCGCCCGGGAGCTGGCCCGGGTGGGTGCGCGGACGATACTGGCGGTGCGCAACACCGCCAAGGGCGAGGCGGCTGCCGACACCATGTTCGGCAACGTCGAGGTCCGCGAGCTGGATCTGGCGAACCTGAAGTCGGTGCGGGCGTTCGCCGACGGCCTGGACGGCGAGATCGACATCCTGATCAACAACGCCGGCATCATGGCGGTGCCTTACGGGCTGACCGCCGACGCATTCGAGAGCCAGTTCGGCACCAACCACCTCGGCCATTTCGCGCTGACCGGGCTGTTGCTGCCCAGGATCACCGACCGGGTGGTCACGGTGTCCTCGATGGCGCACTGGACCGGCCGGATCAACCTGGACGACCCGAACTGGAAGGCCAGGCCGTATTCGGCGTGGGGCGCCTACGGGCAGTCCAAACTGGCGAACCTGCTGTTCACCCGGGAGCTGCAGCGGCGGCTGGACCGCGGCGGTTTGGCGCTGCGGGCCCTGGCCGCGCATCCGGGATACTCGGCCACCGAGCTGCAGAGCCACACCGGGCCGAACCTGAGCGGCAAACTGATGATCATCGGGAACAAGCTGGCGACCAGCCCGGACTTCGGCGCCCGTCAAACCCTGTTCGCGGCCTCTCAGGACCTGGCCGGGGACAGTTTCGTCGGGCCCCGGTTCGGCTACGCCGGGCCCACGACCACCGTCGGCCGCTCCCCCGCCGCCCGCAACGACCGCACCGCCGCGGCGCTGTGGGAGCTCTCCGAGCAGCTGACCGGCGTCGACTTCGGGATCTGAGTCCGGATTTCCGTACGCACCCACCGGTGGGATAGCCTGAGCGGGCGTCACGGCGAGGGTGGTTGATCCACCGTTATCGACGGGGACCTTCGCACCACGCGAATTCTCTGCTCTGGCCGTGCCCGGATCCCCAGGTATCGAGTATCAGGAGCAACCCAGATGGCCAAGAACGCCAGCACCGGCAACAAACTCACCGCGACCGTGCGCACCGAGACCGGCAAGGGCGCCTCGCGTCGCGCCCGCCGCAACGGCCGGGTGCCCGCCGTGCTCTACGGCCACGGCAGCGATCCCCAGCACCTCGAGCTCAACGCCCACGACTTCGCCGCCGTGCTGCGGAACGCCGGCACCAACGCCGTGCTTGCCCTCGACATCGACGGCAAGGAGCAGCTGGCGCTGACCAAGGCGCTGGAGATCCACCCGATCCGGCGCAACATCCAGCACGCCGACCTGCTGGTCGTCCGCCGCGGCGAGAAGGTGACCGTCGAGGTCAACATCATCATCGAGGGTGACGCCGCGTCGGGCACCCTGGTCACCCAGGACGCCAACTCCATCGAGATCGAGGCCGAGGCGCTGTCCATTCCGGAAAGCCTCACCGTCTCGGTGGAGGGCGTGGAGGCCGGCACCCAGATCACCGCCGGCCAGATCGAGCTGCCCGCCGGTGTCTCGCTGGTCGCCGATCCCGAACTGCTGGTGGTCAACATCGTCGCCGCGCCGACCGCCGAAGAGCTCGACGCCGAGGGCGCCGGCGAGTCCGAGGGCGCCGAGGCGGGCGAAGCTGCCGCCGAGCCGGCCGCCGAGGCCGGCGCCGAGTAATCCCGAACCACCCGAACGGAGTTGCCGTGGCCGACACCCTGCTTATCGTCGGCCTCGGCAACCCCGGGCCCAATTACGCGAAAACTCGGCACAACGTCGGGTTCATGGTGGCCGACGTGCTGGCCGGGCGGATCGGCGACGGGTTCAAGGTGCACAAGAAATCCGGTGCCGAGGTGGCTACCGGGCGCATCGCCGGCCGGCCGGTGGTCCTGGCCAAGCCGCGGGTGTACATGAACGAATCCGGCCGCCAGGTCGGGCCGCTGGCCAAGTTCTATTCGGTGCCACCGGAGCAGGTGATCGTGGTGCACGACGAGCTCGACATCGACTTCGGCCGGATCCGGCTGAAGCTCGGTGGCGGTGAGGGCGGGCACAACGGCCTGCGGTCGGTGGTATCGGCGCTGGGCGGCAAGAACTTCCACCGGGTTCGGCTCGGCATCGGACGTCCGCCCGGTCGCAAGGATCCCGCGGCCTATGTCCTGGAACCGTTCACCGCAGCCGAGCGGGTCGAGCTGCCCACCATCTGCGAGCAGGCCGCCGACGCCACCGAACTGCTGATCGCCCAGGGCCTGGAGCCGGCACAGAACATCGTGCACGGCTGGAGCTGACCGACACTGGGCGCCGCGTCCTCAGAACGCCTTCAGCAGCATCGCCCTCGCCCGCACCCGAACCGTTTCCAGGGTGGAACCGCGCAGCGCTTCCATCCGGTCCGCCATCTGCCGGCCGAGCTCGTCGAGCTCGTCGGCGGTGAGCCGAACCGACGGCGGCGGGGGCACCAGGTCGCGCTCCTCCTCCTCGGCGTGGGCCAACAGCACATTGATGAAGCTCTCCCACTCCGCCTGGTAGTCAACCGAACTCGGCGACGTGCGCAGGGCCACGGCCAGCTGGTCGTAGACCTGCCGGTGCTCGGCGTGCGCGATGGCGATCAGCGTGCTGGCAGAGGCCAGCGCCGGGTAGTACAGATCGTCTTCGATCCGCATGTGGATGTCGAGCTCGACGAGCAGGCCGTCGATGTAACGCTGCCGCTCGGCGGTTCCCGGCGGTGCGGCCAGCATTCGCTCGCCGAGCTGGTGCAGCAGCTTGTGGTGGTCGGTCAGGACGTCGTAGGCGTTCATCCCGCCACCTCCACGATCTCGACGGGGCTGATATCTCCCGCGATGGCCGGCTGGCCCGCGCCGCGGACCTCGACCATGCCGTTGCGGGTGCGAGCCTGATAGCAGGGCAGCGGAGCCGAGGCCGGACCGCGCACGACCTCGCCGGTGCAGGCGTCGAATTGCGAACCGTGCCAGGGGCAGACGATGTTCCCGCGGTCGACCCAACCGTCGACCATCGGGGCGGCCAGGTGCGGGCAGAACTCGCCCACCGCGGCGACGTTGCGGTCGGCGCGGGCCAGCACCACGCCGACGCCGTCGACTACGACCCGGTGCAGCTTGCCGTCGGCCAACGCTGCGTCCTCGATGACCGGCGTCCATTCGCGCGTATCCAGCCGGCGGCCGGACTGGTCGGTGCCGATGCCGGAGGCGAACACCAGGTGCCCGCCCAGATACCCGCTGAACATCGAAATCCCGTATCCGACAAAGGTAGCCAGCTGTGCACGGCCGTGCCGGTGACGCCGGCGCTGGACCCACGACCAGCTGTAGAGCCCGGTAGCGCCGAGGTTGAGCAAGCCGTGGATCAGGCCGATCCTGCGGTCCCGCTCATGGGTGTGCTGCCAGTCGGTGACGCCGGTCGCGGCCGAGCCCAGGTTCGCCAGAATACCGACACCCAGGGTGTGCCCGGCCAGCCGGCCCGCGTGGTGGGCCTCGGGCCGCTCACCCAGTGCCACCTGGATGCCGTCGAGCACCAGGGTGGCGCCGAGCACCCCGCTGGCCAGCGAGGCCAGCGGAGGGTGCACCGGGTGGCCGAGCCAGACGCCGTTGAGGAAGTTCGTCACCCGATTACGCGCCGTGCCAAAGGAATTGAAGGCGAAGCTGAGCACGTTCTCGAAGCGGTAACTGGGGCGGTCGAGCCACTCCTGACGGCCCAGTGCCTCGATCACCTCGGCGCGCCGCCGGTTCAGCGCAGAGATCCTGCGGCGTTTTCGGTCAGCCATAGTGTGCATTCCTTTCTCGTGGGTCTGGTCAGAAGGCCAGGCCATAGCCGGTGCCGGCTAACCCGGGTCCCGATGACTGGGAGTTGACTCCCCACGGCACCAACGGATTTGGGCCATACGGCACCCAGGGGTTGGTGCCACCCACGACGCAGTAGATGGCCTGTCCGCAGTCCTCGGTGTCGCCCGGTGCACTGACGAAAGTGGCTCCGGCGGATTCGCCGACCTCCACCCCGACGGTGGCGGTCGATGCCATGGCCACCAGGCCCACGATCCTTGCGATTCGGTACCCGGCAGACATCTCTACATCCCCTTGCGTTCTCGGACTGTGTACCCGGAATTTACCAAGTTTTTGTCATAGGACAAAATTCATCTGTTCGTCGCGGTCAGGGCACCCGCAGCCCACAAAACTGAGAAGTCGCTGGATAAGCTGTCAATCGTGACGTTGATTACCGGCTCGACCGCCAATCAGATCGCCGAGAGCGTTCGCGGCCTGGTGCTGCGCGGCGACTTCACACCCGGCACGGTGCTGCCGCCGATCCGGACCCTGGCCATCGATCTGCGGGTGAATCGCAACACCGTCGCGGCGGCCTACCGTCAGCTGATTGCCGCCGGGCTGGCCGAGGCGCAGGGTCGGCGCGGCACCGCTATCACCGCGCTCCCCGAGGTGCACACCGAATATCTGCCCGAGGACAGCCTCGTCGACCTCGCCAGCGGGAACCCGGACCCGGCGCTGCTCCCCGACCTCCGTCAGACGTTGATCGAAATGCCTTATGATGCACCGCTTTACGGAGCATCGGCGATCACCGAACGGTTGTTGAACGTCAGCCGGGCGATGTTCGAGGGACACCTCGACGAGTCCGGCACGGTGGTGGTCACCCACGGGGCGGTCGACGCAGTGGAGCGCGTCCTTGACAGTTTCGTCACCCGCGGCGACACCGTCGCCGTTGAGGATCCGTGCTTTCTGGCCAGCATCGGCACCATCCGGCTCAACGGCTATCAGCGCGCCGCGGTGCCGATCGACGAGGCGGGCATGACCGCACCCGGACTTCGACACGCGATCGCCAATATCGGTGCCCGCGCGGTCATCATCACACCCCGCGCCCACAACCCGACCGGAGCGTGCATCACCGCCGAACGCGCCGCCGAGCTCCGGGCCGTACTGGCCGACTATCCGGAAGTACTGGTGATCGAGGACGACTATCTCTTTGGGGTCTCGTCGGCGCCCTATCACCGGGTGACCCCGCCGACCACCAAACGCTGGGCACTGATCCGCTCGGTGGCGAAGTTCCTCGGCCCTGATCTACGACTGGCGCTGGTGGCCACCGACACCCGCACCGCCGGGGTACTGGGCAACCGGCTGCGGGAGGGCAAGAACTGGGTCAGTCATCTCCTGCAGTCGGCGACGGCCCATCTGCTGACCGACCCGGATACCGTGACCCGCCTGCGCGACGCGCGCGCCGGTTACCGCGAGCGCGGCCGGCTAATGATTGATTCCCTTGCCGAGCAAGGGATTTCGGTGTTCGGCGATCCGGACGGGCTGAACGTGTGGATCGACCTGCCCGACGCCGAGTCCGTCGACGAGACCGAGAGCCGGCTCGCCGAGGCGCACTGGGCGGTGAAGTCCAGTCGGCTGTTCGCCGTCGACCCGTTTCAGCCGCGGCACGGGATCCGGGTGACCACGGCGACCATCGACGCCCAGCAGGCCGCCCGGTTCGCCGCCGCCCTGGCGGAGACCTTCGACGCCCTGGACATCACCCGCGGAAACTGAGTGGGCTAGCCGCGGCTGCGGCGACGCCCCGGCGGACCGGCGTTCAGCGAGCCGGCGGTGGTCTGCGGTACCGCCTTGATCGAGGTGCTACCCCGGGTGTCGCAGCGCTGTAGCGAACCGTTGTCCTGGCAGGTCGGCCGGGCGACGGCAACCGGGGCCGACATGATCGAGGTGACCATCAGACCGGCCAACAGCACCGCCGTCGTCTTTCCGCTCTTGGTCATGCCGCCCCTCTCGCCGCGCCGGGAGCCCCTCGACCCCGATGAAAATCCTTGTGCTGCCCCGTATCTGTGCATTTCGACCACCTCTACGGACAGGCCGACATCAGCACGACCGTTTCCGGCCCCAGGGGAGTATTCGCCGCCGCCGCACGCGCGACCGCGTCGGCGTAGGCGTCGTCCTCGGTCCGCCCGGCGCCGCCGGCAACCCCACCGGTGGTGGAGTCTCCGATCGACATGATGCACAGGCGATCGTTAGAGACCTCGTCGCTGGTGCACTGCTGGGCGCCGGCGGCCTCACAAACCGCGACGACCGCCGCGGCGGCCGCGTCGTCATCGGGCCCGAAGGCGGTGTAGCCGACCAATTGGCCGTTGATCAATCCCGATCCCACCGCCTGCGCGATATCACCGGTCTCCTCGATCACCCCGCCGGGCCCCCCGGCCCAGGCCGGACCGGTGCATGCCAACGCAACGAAGCCTGCGGCGAAGCACCCCACCAGATACGTCCGCGCACGGATGCTCATCGATGCCGACCCTTCTCCTTGAGGCAATTTCGCCGACAGTAGCACCCCGAGGGCGCTGCCGCTGTAATCGAAAGCGGCTACCAGCCCCAGATCATTCCGCGACGCATGCCGCCGATGCCGCCGATCATCCCCATTCCCGCATTGGGCGCCCGGGTCTGCGGGACCGCCTTGATCGACACGCTGCCGTTCGTCTCGCAGCGGGTGACGCCGCCGGCCTCGGTACAGGTCGGGCGGGCAACGGCCGACGGTGCCGACATCAGCGTCGTGACCATCAGCCCGGCCATCAACAGGGCACCTTTTCCGCGTAGCTTCATGCACACTTCCCCTTACCGAGCCTATGGCTCGTCATCACGGGCAGGCCGAGATCAGCATCCGAGCGCTCGCCGGGAACGGATACCCGCTGTCCACGGCATGCTGGTAGGCGTCGTCACGGGCTGCTTCCACGGTCGGCCCGGCGCCTCCGCCCACCTCGCCGGTGTCATCGTCGCCGATGCTGACGATGCACAGATTGTCGTTCGTCACCTCGTCCGCGCTGCATTCCGTCCCGCCGGCCGCCTGACACGCCGCGATCACCGCCTGCTTGGCCTCGTCGTTGGTGGTTCCGCCGGCCCGGAAGCCCGCCAGCGAGTCACCGACGTAACCGGACCCGACGGCCTCCGACATCTCCTCAACGGCGCCCGGCGGGCCTCCGGCCCACGCCACACCCACCGAGATCGCTGCCACGGCGGCGCCCGCCACGCAGAATCCGGCGACCTTACCCGTCACTGCCATTCCGTCCCCTGTCTCGGAGATACCCGTCGTGCGGACCGGTCGGCCGCAGACCCTTTCGCACCAGACTATCGGCCGGCGGGGTCGCACGCTGGTATCCCAGGTCACCGACCCGCGGGATTGGGTCACCGGACCGGCAGACAGCAGAGGGAGAAGACGTGGACTAGGTCACCAGGGCGACGGAGTTCGCCCGGCGCAGCTTGCCCGACGGCGTCTTCGGGATGGTGCCGGGACCCAGCACCACGACGTTGCGCGGGCGTACGTCGACCTCGGCGACCACCTCGTGGGCGACCTGACGCTCGATCCGGTTCACCTCGGCCGGATCCTGGTAGGCGTTGGACTCCACGGCGACAGCGAACGTCTCCCGCGAATGCCCCGCGTCCAGCCGCACCGCGACCGCACACCCGGGGCGCACGCCTTCCACCCGGCCGGCGGCGCGCTCGATGTCGGTCGGATAGATGTTGCGGCCGGCCATGATGATGACGTCCTTGACCCGGCCGCACACCACGATGTGGCCGCGCTCGGTGATGTAGCCGAGGTCGCCGGTGTCGTACCAGCCGTGCTCGTCCTGGGCCGGCAGGAAGCCGCCCATCGTCAGATAGCCCGGGGTCACGCATTCACCGCGCAGTTCGATCACGCCGACGCCGCGGGCGGCCATCACGTTGCCCTGGTCGTCGACCACGCGGGCCTCCAGACCGGGCAGCACGGGCCCCAGCGTCGCGAGGCGACGGGTATTGCCCTTGGTGGCCGGCACGGCCTGGCGCAGGGCGGCCAGCAGGTCGGCGTCGACCTCGTCGACCACGAGCCCGTCACCCAGGTCGGAGAACGACACGGCCAGCGTCGTCTCGGCCATGCCGTAGGCCGGCATGAGGGCCTCGGGCCGCAGGCCGAACGGCTTGCCGGCATCGATGAGGTCCTCGACGTCGGCCGGGTCGACCGGCTCGGCGCCCGACAGTGCGAAGCGCAGCGACGACAGGTCGAACTGACCCGGCTCGGCCTGCTTGCGCAGCCGCTTGGCGAACAGCGCGTAGGCGAAGTTCGGCGCCGCGGTCATGGTGCCCTTGTACTTGTCGATCAGCTTGGCCCACAGCAGGGTGTCGCGCAGGAAGTCCATCGGCGTCACCTTGACCAGTTCCACGCCGAAGAACATCGGGATGGTCAGGAAGCCGACCATGCCCATGTCGTGGAAGCACGGCAGCCAGCTGAGCATCACGTCGTTGCCGTCGGGATCCATCTTGGCGCCGATGAACATCGCCTCGGCGTTGGAGTAGATGTTGCGGTGGGTGATCTGCACGGCCTTGGGCGACCCCGTCGACCCCGAGGTCAACTGCATCAGCGCCAGGTCGTCCTCGCCGGTCTCGACCGGGTCGATCGGCTCGCAGTCCCACAGGTCGGCGACGGTGAGCACCTGCACGCCCTTTTCCGCCAACACCGGCGCGGCGGCGGTGAACGGCTCGGCGACGATGACGGCCTTGGCGTCGATCATGCCGATGACGTTCATGGTGTCCTCGGCCCACACGGCCAGGTCGGTGCGCGGCGTGGGCTGGTGCAGCATGGTCAGACTGGCACCGCGCATCCACAGCGCCTGCGCCGCGGGTGCGATCTCCGACGGCGCTCCGACCAGCATGCCGACCACGTCGCCGTGGTTGATGCCGGCGGCGGCCAGCCCACCGGCGATGCGCCGGGCACGCTCGTGCACCTCGAGCCAGGTCTGGCGAACCGGCTCGTGCGGTTCCCCGGTGACCATCCCCCGGTTACTGGTCCGGGCGTTGTGGAACATTTTCTCGGTGAACCTGCTCACGCGGACCTCCTGGGCTTCCCGAGCAACGATGACATCCGGGGATCAATGCTGCGCCCGACGGCGATTGCGCGGCGACAGCCACGCGCGCACGAAAGGGACGCGGTTTGATCTCGTTTCGGCGATACCCGCGCACAGGACGGACCGGCTCCGGAGTTCCGGGCGATCGTTGTCGACGGCAGAAAGCGAGTAGTCACCGGGAGTCATCTTAAACTCCTCTTAAGTAACTGCCAAACTATCCGCGCCGATGAGTCCGGCGTCACAGTGCCGGGCCGTCCCGGTCGACGGTCGGTCCGGACCCGCCGGTCAGAACCACGTTCGTCCGGACGGTCCGGTCAGGACGCGTCGGTGGCGGGGATGACCCGGGCGCCGGGCACCGGACCGCTGGCCACCCGAACCGTGCGGCACACCCCGGCGCCGGCGAGCCGGCTGCTCACGTCCAGCGCCGCCTCCTCCGAGGAGCACAGGAACGCGCACGTCGGACCCGACCCCGACACCAGACCCGCCAGGGCACCGGCCTCGACACCCGCGCGCAGCGTGCGGCGCAGCCCCGGGTCGAGGCTGACGGCCGCCGGCTGCAGCTCATTGCCCAGCAGTGGTGCCAGCTCGGCCGGATCTCCACCGGCCAGCGCCGAGAGCACCGGCTCGGGCTCGGCCAGCCGCGGCGGGTCGCCGCAGGCGCGCAGCCGGTCGATCTCGGCGAACACCGCCGGGGTGGACAGCCCACCGGTCGGCAGCGCCAGCACCCAGTGGAAGCTGCTGCGGGCCAGCACGGTGGTCAGTTCCTCACCGCGCCCGGTGCCCAGCGCGGTGCCGCCGTGCAGCGCGAACGGCACGTCGCTGCCCAGGCGGGCGGCGAGCATGTGCAGGTCGGCGCGCGGCAACCCGAGTTCCCACAGGGAGTTCATCGCCACCAGCACGCCGGCGGCGTCCGCACTGCCGCCGGCCATCCCGCCGGCCACCGGAATGGACTTCTCGATGGTGATCGCGACGTCCGGCACCC
Source organism: Mycolicibacterium insubricum (assembly GCF_010731615.1). Taxonomy (NCBI): domain Bacteria; kingdom Bacillati; phylum Actinomycetota; class Actinomycetes; order Mycobacteriales; family Mycobacteriaceae; genus Mycobacterium; species Mycolicibacterium insubricum. The sequence goes on from NZ_AP022618.1 coordinate 4,169,939, forward strand.
GGCCGACGTGGGAGGCCAGCAGTTCGGCGGCCTGCCAGGCCAGGTTGCGGCGGTCCGTCGGCACCTTGTCCGCGCCGATACCGACCACCTCGACCGACATCAGATCGGCATTGCGGACGGTGACCTGATCGAACAGCGACACCGCATGGAACACCGTGGTCAGATCGTGGTACCCGTCGTCGCGCAGTTCGCCCACGGTGAGATACAGGTTCACCTTGCCGGGCACGCGCACGGTCACCGACCCGGTCGGGACCCACTCGGTGGCGGTGCTCCCGCCGGTGAAAGACACGCTGCGAGACTAGCCGACGCGGCGGATACCGCCGTCAGGCTCGATCCCCGACCGCGTCGTCGGGCAGCAGCGTGGCCAGCCGGGCGAAGTCGGCGACGGACAGCGTCTCGGCGCGCGCCGACGGGTCGATGCCGGCCTCGCGCAGCAGCGTCGCGGCGGCCTCCCCGGAACCGGCAAGACCCGACAGCGCGTTGCGGACGGTCTTGCGACGCTGCGCGAATGCGACGTCGATCAGCCGGAACAGCCGGTCCCGGAACACCGGGTCGGTGGGCCAGGGCGGGTCGTCATAACGGTCGATGCGGACCAGTCCCGAGTCGACCCGGGGCACCGGCCAGAACACCGACGGCGACACGGTGCCGGCCCGTCGCACGTCGCCGTAGAACCGGGCCTTGACGCTGGGCACCCCGTAGTCCCTGCCGCCGGGCTCGGCCGCCAGGCGGTCGGCGACCTCCAGCTGCACCATGATCAGCACCGTGGCAACCGTCGGGAACTCCGCCAGCACGGTCATGAGTGCCGGGACGGCGATGTTGTAGGGCAGGTTGGCGACCAGCGCCGTCGGCTCCGGCGAGGCCGGTAGGTCACCGCGGCGCAGGGTCAGAACGTCGGTGTTGACGACGGTCAGCGGCGCAGGTAATGGGGAGCGCTCGGCAAGGGTCTGCGGCAGCCGCCCGGCGAGCACCGGGTCGACCTCCACAGCCAGCACGTTCGCGCCGGCGTCGAGCAGCGCCAGGGTCAGCGAGCCCAGACCCGGTCCGACCTCGATGACGGTGTCGCAGGGTCCGACGCCGGCCGCGGCGACGATGCGGCGCACGGTGTTGGCGTCATGGACGAAGTTCTGTCCCCAGGATTTGCGCGGGCGCAGGCCCAGTTCGGCCGCAAGCGCCCTGATCTCGGCGGGGCCCAGAAGCCGAATGGTCAGCGCGCGCCGATCCGCGAGCTGCACACCGGCCAGGCGCCCCAGCCCTGCACGGCCTGGGTCTTCGAAGCGATGGCGATCTGCTCTTCGCGGGTGGCCAGGTCGGCGCGCGGTGCGTACTTGCCGCCACCGTGGGCCAGCCAGGTGCCGGCGTCGAACTGCACGCCGCCGTAGAAGCCGTTGCCGGTGTTGATGGCCCAGTTGCCGCCGGACTCGCAGCTGGCCAGCGCGTCCCAGGCGGCGCCGTTGGTCACCGGCGGCACCTCGGTACCGGGCTTGGCGCCGACGCGCAGCACAGAATCGCGGGCCGGGGTGATGACGGCGTTGGCGACGGGCAGCCGCCCGGTCTCCACGCCGTTGACGGTGGACACCGCGTAGGTGACGTCCTGGACGCCCGGGGTGCCGGGATCCTGGACCACGCTGCGGCTCATGTTCATCGTCGGGTCCTCGATGCGCTGCGCGTTGGGCACCAGCGGCGCCCGCTCGACGCGCTTTTCCATCCGGATCCGGGTGACCTGGATCTGCATGCCCTCGGTGACCGGGGCGGACACGGCCGGGGTCACCCGGTCGTTCTGCTCCAGCGGCACGCCGGCGGCGACCAGCAGGCCGGCCACGTTCGGGGCGGCCAGGTGCACGGTGCGGCTCACGCCGCCGTCGTTGAGGACGACGTCCTTGGCGCTCACCACGGGCAGCGCCATGCCGCCCAGCGGCACGCGCGCGGCGCGGTTGGCGGCGACCGGCGCGGTGTCGGTCATCTTCAGCTGGGCGAGGGCACCGTCGACGGTGGCCGCGGTGGTCCACTGCTGGCCGCCGTCGTGGCCGTCCAGGGAGATCTGCACCGGCCGGCTGCGGCGCAGCTCGATGGTGCCGTGGTCGCCGACGGTGGCGTCGGCGGCGGGGTACACGTCGTCGCGCTCACCGACGGTGAAGCCGTTCTCGCTGATGATGTCGGCCACCGTGGAGCGCATGGTGGTGACGGTGGTCGACGTGCCGTCGACGGTCAGGGTGACCGTCTTGTGGGCGGCCACGGCGTAGCCGCCGGCCAGGCCCAGGGTGAGCAGTGCTGCACCGGTGATACCCCGCAGAGCGGGCGATTTCGAATGATGAAGTTTCGTGACGATATTCAACGCGCGTATCCCCAATGGTCTGTGGCGTCGGAGTTCACCGGACACCGTAGATAACAGGACGGTAACGAACAGTCATGCGTCGGGGCAACCCGACGGCCCCTGCCGATTACCGGAACCTGCGGTCGAGCGGCACATTCCTGCGTGCATCGCGCCCGACCGGTCAGGCAATACGATACACCCGCCTGGCATTTGCTGACGATTCCGCGGCGAGCTCGGACGCCGGACGATTCAGCAGATGGGCGAGGGCGCGCACGGTGTACGGCAGGCAGTACGGCTCGTTGCCGGACCCCCGGTACGGATGCGGCGTGAGAAACGGCGCATCGGTCTCTACCAGCAATAACTCCGGTGGAATCAGCGGCACCGCTGCGTGCAGATCACGGGCGTTCCGGAAGCTGACACTGCCCGACAAACTGATGTACCAGCCCGCCTCGACGCACCTGCGGGCCATCTCCGGGCCCGAGGAAAAACAGTGGAAGATCACATTGTCCGGGGGCCCCTCGGCCGCCAGAACCTCCAGAACCGCGTCGTCGGCGTCGCGATTGTGGATCATCAGCGGCTTGCCGATGCGTTTGGCCAGCTCGATATGCCAGGCGAACGCCTCGCGCTGCACATCCGGGTCGGCGCAGCCGTCGAGCTTGCCGGGCCAGTACAGATCCATGCCGGTCTCGCCGACGGCCACCACCCGCTCGTCGTCGGCCAGGCGCTGAAGCTCCGTGCGCGCGGAGTCGTCGAGCGCATCGGCGCGGGTCGGATGCAACGCGACGGCGGCGTACACCCGCTCGTCCCAGCCGGCGGCGGTCACCGCCCAGCGCGCCGAGTCCAGGTCGTCGGCGATGGTCACGACGGCCTGCACGCCGACCGCGGCGGCCCGGTCGCAGATGGCGCGGACGTCGTCGGCGTTCTCCGCGCCGCAGGCGTCGAGGTGGGTGTGCGCGTCGATCAGTGGTGCCAGCGGTTCCGGCAGCGGCGGTGGTGGACGTTTGGAGCTCACAGCCGACACCATAAGGTGATCCCTGACATGACCGAGCCTTTCTACGTGACGACGGCGATCACCTACCCCAACGGTGCGCCGCATATCGGGCACGCCTATGAGTACATCGCCACCGACGCGATCGCCCGGTTCCGCCGGCTCGACGGCTTCGACGTGCGGTATCTCACCGGCACCGATGAGCACGGGCTGAAGATGGCGCAGACCGCCGAGGCCGAGGGCATCCCGACCGCCGAGCTGGCCCGGCGCAACTCGGATGTGTTCGAGGCGCTGCAGCGCAAGCTGAACATCTCCTTCGACCGGTTCATCCGCACCACGGACTCCGATCACCGCGCCGCCTCCCAGGCACTGTGGCGCAAGATGGCCGACGCCGGGGACATCTACCTGGGCTCCTACGCCGGCTGGTACTCGGTGCGCGACGAGGCCTACTTCGCCGAATCCGAGACCCGGCTGGCCGACGACGGCACCCGGGTGGCGATCAGCTCCGGGGCCGCGGTGACCTGGACCGAGGAGCAGACCTACTTCTTCCGGCTATCGGCCTACACCGACCGGCTGCTGGCGCACTACCGAGAGCACCCGGAGTTCATCGGCCCGGACGCCCGGCGCAACGAGATCGTCAGCTTCGTCTCCGGCGGCCTCAACGACTTCTCCATCTCGCGCAGTTCGTTCGACTGGGGTGTGCCAGTGCCCGACGACCCGTCGCACGTGATGTACGTGTGGGTGGACGCGCTGACCAACTACCTGACCGGTGTCGGCTACCCGGACACCTCCTCGGAGCTGTTCCGCCGGTACTGGCCGGCTGCGCTGCACATGATCGGCAAGGACATCATCCGCTTCCACGCGGTGTACTGGCCGGCGTTTTTGATGTCGGCCGGCGTCGAGCTGCCCAAAAGGGTGTTCGCGCACGGATTCCTGCTCAATTCCGGCGAGAAGATGAGCAAGTCGATCGGCAATGTGGTCAGCCCGGACGCCCTGGTGGACACCTTCGGTGTCGATCCGGTGCGTTACTTTCTGCTCCGCGAGGTGCCGTTCGGCCAGGACGGGTCCTACTCCGAAGATGCGATCATCGGCCGGATCAACTCGGATCTGGCCAACGAGTTCGGCAACCTGGCGCAGCGGTGCCTGTCGATGGTGGCCAAGAATCTCGACGGAATCGTGCCCGAGCCGGGGGAATTCGACGCCGACGATCTCGCGCTGTTGGCCGAGGCTGACGGTCTGCTTGATCGGGTGCGACGCCACTTCGACGCCCCGGCAATGCATTTGGCGCTGGAAGCCATCTGGCTGATGCTGGGTTCGGCGAACCGGTACTTCAGCGCGCAGGAGCCCTGGGTACTACGTCGATCCGACGACCCGGCCGACCAACAGCGTTTCAACACCGTGCTCTACACCACCATGGAGGTGGTGCGCATCGCCGCGCTGCTGGTGCAGCCGGTGATGCCGACGGCCGCCGACCGGCTGCTCGATCTGCTCAGCCAGCCCGCGGATCGGCGCGACTTCGGCGCGCTGGCAGTGCGTTTGGCTCCCGGGACGGCGCTGCCGCCGCCGGCCGCCGTGTTCCCGAGATACCAGGTGGACTGAGGCCATGCACCCGACAGCCGCTGAGAAAGTTTCCCCATACCAGGCCGACTCAGGCAACGGCGCCGACGCCGGCCCAGCAGCGGGACGGTCCCGCGTCATCAAGTGGAGTTGAGAATGAGCAACGTATTACACGAAAAACTGGCGAACCTCTACGAGGAGGTGATCCGGCGTAACGCGGGCGAGCGCGAGTTCCACCAGGCCGTGCACGAGGTGCTCGACAGCCTCGGTCCCGTCGTCGCCAAGCATCCCGAGTATGCCGACACCGCGGTCATCCGCCGGCTCTGCGAGCCCGAGCGTCAGATCATCTTCCGGGTGCCGTGGGTCGACGATGCCGGTGTCGTGCAGATCAACCGCGGGTTCCGGGTCGAGTTCAACTCGGCGCTGGGCCCGTTCAAGGGCGGTCTGCGTTTTCACCCGTCGGTGTATCTGGGCATCGTCAAATTCCTCGGCTTCGAACAGATCTTCAAGAACTCGCTGACCGGTCTACCGATCGGCGGCGGCAAGGGCGGTTCGGACTTCGATCCCAAGGGCCGCTCCGACGGCGAGATCATGCGGTTCTGTCAGAGCTTCATGACCGAGCTGTACCGCCACCTCGGCGAGTACACCGACGTGCCCGCCGGCGACATCGGCGTGGGCACCCGCGAAATCGGTTTCCTGTTCGGCCAGTACAAGCGGATCACCAACCGCTACGAGTCCGGCGTGCTGACCGGCAAGGGCCTGACCTGGGGCGGTTCCCAGGTACGCACCGAGGCCACCGGTTACGGCACGGTGTTCTTCATCGACGAGATGCTGCGCGCCAAGGGTGAATCCTTCGAGGGCAAGCGGGTTCTGGTGTCGGGGTCGGGCAACGTCGCGATCTACGCCATCGAGAAGATCCACCAGCTCGGCGGTACCGTCGTCGGGTGCTCGGACTCCAGCGGCCACGTGCTCGACGAGAAGGGCATCGACGTCGACGTGCTGCGCGAGGTCAAGGAGGTCCGCCGCGGCCGGATCAGCGACTACGTCGAACTGCGTGCCGGTGGCGCGTCGTTCATCGCCGACAACAGCATCTGGGATCTCGGCTGCGACATCGCGGTGCCGTGCGCGACGCAGAACGAGCTGACCGGGGCGCACGCCGCCGCGCTGATCCGCTCCGGCTGCAAGGTCGTCGCCGAGGGCGCGAACATGCCGTGCACCCCCGAGGCGGTGAAGCTGTTCAACGAGGCCGGCGTCCTGTTCGCACCGGGCAAGGCCGCCAACGCCGGCGGTGTGGCCACCAGTGCGCTGGAGATGCAGCAGAACGCGTCGCGGGACTCCTGGACGTTCGAGGAGACCGAGGAGCGCCTCGCCGAGATCATGCGCCGGATCCACGATCGCTGCCTGTCCACCGCCGAGGAGTACGGCCAGCCGGGCAACTACGCGTTCGGCGCGAACATCGCCGGGTTCATCCGGGTCGCCGACGCCATGTCGGCCCTCGGCCTGGTGTAAACGACCGCTGCACAGAGCCCGCCCCGTTCCTGGGGCGGGCTCTTTGTGTGCTGGCTACCGGCCCGCGCCGTCGAACGTGGGCCGCAGCCAACCCCGGCGGCGAGTAGGCGTCACGGTCGACGAATTTTGGGTGAGGCGGGCCACAATTCCCGACGGGCTGTCACATCCCGGGGCTCCGCGGTGTCTTGAGGGCATGACCAATTCCGACCGAGGAGCAGATATGACCGCCCACACGTCCATCGTCGTCATCGGCGGCGGGTACGCCGGCGTCCTGGCCGCCAACCGGCTGCAGGCGCATCCCGACGTCACTGTCACGCTGATCAATCCCCGACCCGAGTTCGTCGAACGGATCCGGCTGCATCAGCTCGCCGCCGGCAGCGACGACGCGGTGGCAGGCTTCGAGCAGGTGCTGCACCCGGATATCCGGCTGGTGGTCGACACCGCCGTACGTATCGACGCCGAGACGGCCCGGGTGTCACTCGCCTCCGGAGGCGAGCTGGACTACGACTACCTGGTGTACGCCGTCGGCAGTTCCTTCACCGCACCGCAATCGGTGCCCGGCGTCGACGAATTCGCCTGTTCGGTAGCCGAATTCGAGCAGGCCCGCAGGCTGCGTGCCCGGCTGCAGGCGCTGCCCGCGGGTGCGCCGATCGTGGTGGTCGGAGCCGGGCTCACCGGCATCGAGACCGCCGCCGAACTCGCCGAGCTCGGCCGGCCGGTGACCCTGATCGGTGACACGCTCGCGCCCTCGCTGGGCGAGGGGGCAAGAGCCGCGGTCGGCAGACGGCTGGGCAAACTCGGGGTCGCTCTGCGCCTGGGGCCCGAGGTCCGTCGCGTCGACGGGCACGGGGTGTCACTGTCCGACGGATCCCGGATTCCGGCCGCGATCACGGTGTGGACGGCCGGGTTCGCGGTACCCCAGCTGGCCGCGGAGTCCGGGCTGGCCACCGACCGGATCGGCCGGCTGCTCACCGACGAAACGCTGACCAGCATCGACGACGAGCGCATCGTCGCCTGCGGTGACGCGGTCAACCCGTCGGGGGTGCCGTTGCGGATGAGTTGTCAGGCGGCCATTCCGCTGGGCGCCCAGGCCGCCAACACCATCCTGGCCCGGCTGGCCGGAACGGCCCCGGCACCCGTCGACCAGGCCTTCACCGGCCAGTGCATCAGCCTGGGCCGGCGCTTCGGGACCGTGTCGATCCACCACCGCGACGACTCCCCCCGTCGCGCCTACATCGGCGGGCGCACCGCGGCGGTGATCAAGGAGCTGGTCTGCCGCACCACAATCACCGCGCTGCGCCGCGAGGCACGCAAGCCCGGCAGCGCGTTCTATTTCCGCGGAGGCGAGCCGATCCGGGCGCAGCGGGCCGCGACCGCGGCACAATTGGTGACACCATGACCGGGCCGGATCACCCACGGCGGATCGACGCCGAGGACCAGCACGCCGAGCGGTTCACCCTGCTGCGGCCGCTGCTGTTCACCATCGCCTACGAGATCCTCGGGTCGGCCACCGATGCCGACGACGTGCTGCAGGACAGCTACCTGCGATGGGCCGAGGTCGATCTGGCGCAGGTCCGCGACACCAAGTCCTATCTGGCGCAGCTGGTCACCCGTCAGGCGCTCAATGCGCTGCGGGCGGCCGGCCGGCGCCGCGAGGACTACGTCGGGCCGTGGCTGCCGGAGCCGCTGCTGGTGGACCGGCAGCAGACCGCCGCCGACGCGGCCGAGGACGTCCTGCTCGCCGAATCCGTCTCGATGGCGATGCTGGTGGTGTTGGAGACCCTCTCGCCCGACGAGCGGGCGGTGTTCGTGCTGCACGACGTGTTCGGCTTCGAGCACGCCGAAATCGCCTCGGCGATAGGGAAATCCGCGGCCGCGGTCCGGCAGCTGGCGCATCGGGCCCGATCCCACGTCCAGTCCCGTCGGCGGCGGTTCGAACCCGTCGACGCCGCGATGTCGGCCGAGCTGGTCACCAGCTTCTTCGCCGCCGCGGCGACCGGCGATGTGCAGACCCTGATGGCGATGCTGGCTCCCGATGTGGTGTGGACCGCCGACAGCGACGGCAAGGCCAGCGCCGCGCGGCGGCCGGTGCGCGGTGCCGAGCAGGTGGCCCGGCTCGTCGTCGGTCTGGTGCGACTCGGTGGGCCGGGCGCGCGGGTGGAACCGGCCATGTACAACGGCGCGCCCGCGTTCGTGCTGTACCTCGATGACCGGCTGGAGGGCGTCGTCACCGTCGAACTGACCGACGGCCTGATCACCAACTTCTACGTGATGCGCAATCCGGAGAAGCTGGGCGGCGTCCTGGTGCCCCGGCCCATCGGGCGCTGACGCCCCGGCGACTGCCCTCGCGCCGAGCGTGGGGCTGAACCAACCCCGACGGCAAGAGCCGCCACGGTCGAGGAGATGGGGGTGAAACGGGGTCCCGGTTTTGCGCGGTGGGCCGGTGAAAGCAAAGCTAAGGCATGCACATCGAGCGGCTCGCCGACCTGGGCCCGGCCCCGGCGGTGCTGCGTCGGCTCTCCGTGGCGACGGCTCGGCGCGGGCTACCCGGGCCCGCGGCGCTGACCGGCGACTGGTTCGGCTCCCGCGCGCTGATCGCCCCCAGCCTGGCGACCGCCGAATGCGCGCCGGCGGCGGTCTTCGAAGCGGGCCCGACGATCGACGGCCCGCCGGGTGCCGTCGGCGGCGGCTGGCTGGGCTACCTGTCCTATCCGGACCCCGGCGCCGACGCCCGCGGGCCCCGCATCCCGGTGGCGGCCGGCGGCTGGACCGATTCGCTGCTGCGCCGCGACGCCGACGGCACGTGGTGGTACGAGTGCCTGTCCGGCGCACTCATGCCCGGCTGGCTGTCCGGCGCCCTGGCCGCGGACGAACCGGACGGCGACTGGCACATCGACTGGCACGCCCCCGATCCTCGCGCGCACCGCGCCGGGGTGCTGGCCTGTCTGGAGGCCATCGCCGCCGGGGAGGTCTATCAGGCCTGCGTCTGCACGCAGTTCACCGGCCGGCTGACCGGGTCGGCGTGGGCGTTCTTCGCCGACGCGGTCGCCGCGACCGACCCGGCCCGCGGGGCGTTCCTGGCCGGACCGTGGGGCGCGGTGGCCTCGCTGTCGCCGGAGCTGTTCCTGAGCCGCCGCGGTGAACTGTTGACGTCGAGCCCGATCAAGGGCACCGTCGCCGCAGCCGCCGACCCGGCGGCGCTGCGCGCCTCGGTCAAGGACGTCGCCGAGAACGTGATGATCGTCGATCTGGTCCGCAACGACCTGAGCCGTGTGGCACGCACCGGCTCGGTGACCGTCACCGAGCTGCTGGCGATCAAGCCGGCACCGGGTGTATGGCATCTGGTCTCGACGGTGACCGCTCAGGTGGCGGCGGCGGTGCCGATGCGCGACGTGCTGGAAGCCACCTTCCCGCCGGCCTCGGTGACCGGGACCCCGAAGCGCCGGGCCCGCGAACTGCTCACCGGCTGGGAGCCGCACCGACGCGGAATCTATTGTGGCACAGTCGGTATTGCCTCACCACTGGCGGGCACCGAGCTCAATGTGGCGATCCGGACCGTCGAATTCGACGCCGTCGGCCGGGCCGTCCTCGGCGTCGGCGGCGGCATCACCGCGGACTCCGACCCGGACGCCGAATGGGACGAATGCCTACACAAGGCCGCACCCACGCTTGAGCTCACGTGTAGCGACGGCAGCTGTCGAGCAGAATCTGCGCCAGCCGGTCGGGCGCGCTGATCATCAACATGTGACCGGTATCGATCGGGATCACCGCGTCGACGCCACCGAGCGCGGCGATCCCCCGCTGCTGCGCCCGAACCGAGAGCGCCCGATCCCGCCGCGTCAAAATCCAGGTGCTAATCGTGCCGTCCGGCGCGCCCGGATTCACCGCTTTCTCGATCAGTACGCTGGGCGGCTCGGTGCACATGCGTTCCAGGGTGAAACTTCGCTGCGCTGCGGTCATTCCGTTGGTGAAGCCGAAACGGGCCAGCGCAACCGGGACGTCGCGGCTGCGGCCCGTCCTGGCGTAGCGACGGGCGATGAACCGGAACGGACCGGTCAAGGTGTCGGCCAGGGTGCAGCCGGCCGGCGGGACGAAGGCGCCGGCCAGGATCGTCTCCGGTACTCGCGACCCGCCGAGTCGCGAAACCACCCGGGGCACGGTCAGACCCGCCATCGAATGGCCGACGACCACCACGCGGTCAAGCCCCGCCGTGTCGATGTCGATGCACACCGCGTCGACCCAGCCGTCGATCACCGACCCCGGCGGTGGCGCAGGGCGGCCGGCCCGCCCGGGCAGATTCACCGCGAGAACGCCGAGTTCGGGCGCCGCCTGACGGATTGCGTCGATCGTGGGATCCCAGCAGTCCGCGGAAAACCCCCCGCCGTGCACCAGCACCAGCCCCGGCATCGACATCGACAGGCCCCCTGACCTACTCCCGCGACTGTAGTACCGCCTGGTAGAGCGCGCGGCGCGACGGCGCACCGGGGTGGGCCGCGACCACCTGCGCGCAGGCGTCCTTGACCCGCATGCCGTCGTCGACCAGCGCGTTCACCTCGGCCACCAGCGCGTCGGGGTCGGCGGCCGGGGTAGCACCGGCGAGCACGACGGTGATCTCGCCGAGCACCCCGTCGGCGGCCCAGTCGACCAGCTCGGCCAGGGTGCCGCGGACCACCTCCTCGTGGGTCTTGGTCAGCTCCCGGCACACCACCGCCCGGCGATCCGGCCCGAGCACCTCGGCCGCGACGGCCAGCAGCTCGGGCAGCCGGCGCGGGGACTCGAAGAACACCACCGTGCGCGGCTCGGCGGCCAGCTGTGCCAACCAGCTGCGCCGGGCCCCGTCGCGCCGCGGGGCGAACCCCTCGAAGCAGAACCGGTCGGCGGGCAGACCGGAGACGGCCAGCGCCGTCGTCACCGCGGACGGGCCGGGCAGGCAGGTGACCGGCATCCCGGCCTCGACGGCCGCCGCCACCAGCCGGTATCCCGGGTCGCTGATCAGCGGCATCCCGGCGTCGCTGACCGTCAGCACCGTCGCCCCGGCGGAGATCTCGGCCAGCAGCGCGGGCACCCGGGCGGCCTCGTTGGCGTCGAACAGGCTGATCACCCGGCCGGTGACGGTCACACCCAGGGCGGCCGCCAGCGTCCGCAGCCGGCGGGTGTCCTCGGCGGCGACGACGTCGGCGCTGCCCAGCAGCTCACACAGCCGCGCGGAGGCGTCTTCGGGCCGACCCAACGGGGTGGCGCCCAGGATCAGTCGGCCGCCGGTCATGGCCGACAGCTTACGATCGTTGGCGATGACCGCCGCCAGCCCGCAGCTTTCGGAGCGCACCGAGCCGACGGAGCGCAACGTACCCATGATCAGCCCGGCGCCCCTGGTCCCCCTTGCCGACTTCGGCCCGGTGGATCGGATGCAGGGCGCGCTGATGGCGCTGGTGATCGGCGCGCTGGCGGCCATCTCGCGGTTCCTGATGCTGCGCTCCCCGACCGATGCCGGCACGCCGGTCTTCGACGAGAAGCACTACGCTCCGCAGGCCTGGCAGCTGCTGCACAACTCCGGCGTCGAGGACAACCCCGGGTTCGGGCTGGTGGTGCACCCGCCGCTGGGCAAGCAGCTCATCGCCATCGGCGAGGCACTGTTCGGCTACAACTCGCTGGGCTGGCGGTTCACCGGCGCCGTGCTCGGTGTGGTGCTGGTGGTGCTGGTGGCCCGGATCGCGCGACGGCTGAGCCGTTCGACGATGGTCGGTGCGATCGCCGGCATCCTGCTGATCTGCGACGGCGTCAGCTTCGTCACCGCGCGCACCGCCCTGCTCGACGGGTACCTGACGGTCTTCGTCGTCGCTGCGTTCGGTGCGCTGCTGGTGGACCGGGACCAGGTCCGGGAGCGGCTGCACATCGCGCTGCTGGAGGGCCGCATCGCCGACACCCCGTGGGGCCCGCGACTGGGCGTGCGGTGGTGGCGCTTCGGCGCCGGGGTGCTGCTCGGGTGTGCGTTCGCGACGAAGTGGTCGGGGCTGTATTTCATCGCGTTCTTCTCGGTGATGACGCTGGCTTTCGACGTCGCCGCCCGTCGCCAGTACCGGGTGCCGCGCCCGTGGCTGGGCACCCTGGTGCGTGACCTCGGCCCGCTGTCCTGGGTGATGCTGGTGATCCCGTTCGCGGTCTACCTGGCGTCCTACGCCCCGTGGTTCGCCTCCGAGACCGCGATCAACCGCTACCAGGTGGGCCAGACCATCGGCGAACGGCAGTGGTGGCAGCCACCGGACGCGATCCGCTCGCTCTGGTACTACACGTACAAGGCCTACAGCTTCCACGCCGGGCTGACCAACTCCGCGGGCAACCACCACCCGTGGGAGTCCAAGCCGTGGACCTGGCCGATGTCGTTGCGCCCGGTGCTCTACGCCATCGACCGCCAGGACGTGGCCGGCTGCGGCTCGGCGTCGTGCGTGCGGGTGGAGATGCTGGCGGGCACCCCGGCCCTGTGGTTCCTGGCGGTCCCGGTGCTGGCCTATACGGCCTGGCGGACGTTCGTGCGCCGGGACTGGCGCTACGCCGCGGTGCTGACCGGCTACTGCGCGGGCTGGCTGCCCTGGTTCGCCGACATCGACCGGCAGATGTACTTCTTCTACGCCGCCCCGATGGCGCCGTTCCTGGTGCTCGGGATCGCGTTGATCTGCGGCGACATCCTCTACCGACCACCCGGGATGACCCGCGAGCGCCGGACCCTGGGTCTGATCGTGGTCTGCGTGTACGTCGCGGCGGTGTTCACCAACTTCGTCTGGTTGTTCCCGGTACTGACCGGGGTGCCCATCTCTCAGCACACCTGGGACATGGAGATCTGGCTGCCGTCCTGGCAGTAACCCCGCTGGTCACCGAAAGCCCAGCACACCACGGGACATGGAGATCTGGCTGCCGTCCTGGCAGTGACGCCGCTACCATCGTCGACATCACGCCAACCGTCGCCGCGGCCCGGACCCGAGGAGTCAGCCTCATGAAGAAAACCCCCATCCGCCCGGCGATCGTCGGCGCCCTGGTACTGGGCGCGGCCGGGCTGTTCGGCACCGCGGCGGCGGGCGCAGATCCCGCCGGCGAACCAGAACGCCCACCGAACTGCACGGCCGCCGATTTCGCCGGCATCGCCTCCGGCGTCGCCGCGTCCACCTCGGCGTATCTGTTCACCCACCCCGAGGTCAATGATTTCTACACCGGGCTGCACGGTCGCTCCAGCGAGGAGATGCCCACCGCCGTCCGCGAATTCTTCGATGCCCACCCGCAGGAGCACGCCGAGTTGCGGGGGATCCGCCAGCCCCTGACCGACTTCCGCGCCCGCTGCGGATACACCGGCATCGAGCAGAGTGGGGAATGACGATGTCGAACTCGTCGACCCGCCGGGCCCGGGTGGCTGCGCTGCTCGCCATGGTGTCCTTCGCCGCGCTGCCCGGGGTGGTGCTGATGCCGGCGGGTACGGCCAACGCCGACGTGTGTGCCAGCGCGGGGCGCCGAATCACGGTCGGTGGCTGCGCCAACATCGCCGACGCGGTCGCCCCCTACGCGCCGGCACCGTCGGCCTACGCCCCGCTGCCCGAGGATCAGCCGCCGCCGCCCCCGCCCGCGCCGAACGTCCGCGGGTGCGTCGGTTACAACGGGCGGTTCGTGAGCGCCAACGGCTGCAACTGATCCGTCGGCGCACCGGCCCGCGGTGATCAGACCGGGTCGCGGGAGATCGGGCAGGACATGCAGCGCGGGCCGCCGCGGCCGGTGCCCAGCTCCGAGGCCTCGATGGGCAGTACCTCGATCCCGGCGTCGGCCAGCCGCGCGTTGGTCTGGCTGTTGCGCTCGTAGCCGACGACGACGCCCGGTGCCAGTGCGAGGGTGTTGTTGCCGTCATCCCACTGCTCCCGCTCGGCGGTGACCGCGTCCAGCCCGGTGTCGATCACCCGCAGCTTCTCGATGCCCATCGCCTCGGCGGCGGCCTCGACGAACGGGCGGGCCTGCCCGATGCGCAGGCCGTCCCCGGTCCGCACGATGGTGTAGGCCGCCAGCGTGTCGACGATGTTCGGGTACATCACCACGGCGTCGACATCGACCATGGTGCACACGGTGTCCAGGTGCATCTGGGCTCGTTCCTGGGCGATCGGCACGGCCAGCACGGTGTGCGCCAGGTTGTCGTCGAACAGGCTGCGCGCCAAGGCTTCCGCGCCCGCGGGCGTGGTCCGTTCACCGACACCGACGGCGACCACGCCCGGGCCGAGCAGCAGCACGTCGCCGCCCTCGACCGGCGCCGAGCGGGACTCGTAGGCCCGGCGGACGCCGAGGAACCGCGGGTGGTGCGCGTAGATCAGGTCGGTCAGCGAGGTTTCGCGCATCCGGGCGGGCATCGCCAGCGAGGTGATCGCCACCCGCGCGCCGATCCAGAACGACGAGTCCCGGGTGAACAGCAGATTCGGCAGCGGGTCGATGACGAAGTCCCCGCCGTGGTGCATGCGGACCACCAGCGACTGACTGTGGTCGATCGGCAGTTCGGTGAACGTCATCCCGGCCATCAGTACGTCGGCCAGTTCAGTGGCGTCCAGGGTCCGCAGGTACGCCGAAAGTTCCTGCGCCAACGGCAATCCCAGCCGTCGGGCGTCGACGGCCGCGGAGATGCCGTGCATCCGGGCGGCACCGCTGGACATCGCCTCGGTCAACAGGTCTCCGAGCAGCAACACCTCCACACCGCGACTGCGCAGCAGGTCGGCGAACGCATCGTGTTCCTCCTGCGCGCGCGACACCCACGGCAGCCCGTCGAACAGCAGCCGGTCGTTGTTGCGCGGGGTCAACCGCAGCAGTTCGGCGCCCGGCCGGTGCAGCATGACCGCCCGCAGCCGACCCACCTCGGAATCGGCGCCCGGGACACCGTTTTCTGCCGTCACAGCTGCCACCGTATCGCCGCACCGGCCGTGTGCGCGCCGCGTCCCCTCCGTTGACAGACATTCGAACTATTGTGCGATACATTGGCGGGGTGTCCGTTGCCGTGCAGGGAGCATTGTTCGACTCCGAACACCGCCGCCCGCTGGCCGGCGGCGCGTGGATCGACGTGCGCCCCGGCTGGTTCGACGCCCCGGCCGCGCTGTTCGACGAGTTGCTGGCCGCCGTCGACTGGCGGGCCGAGCGCCGCCGGATGTACGAGCGGACCCTCGACGTGCCCCGGCTGTGCAGCTTCGTCGATCTGACCACCTCCGAGGCGCCGCACCCGGTGCTCAAGGGGCTGCGCCGTCGTCTCAACGACGCCTACGCCGGCGAACTCGGCGAGCCGTTCACCACCGCCGGCCTGTGCCTGTACCGTGACGGTGACGACAGCGTGGCCTGGCACGGCGACACCATCGGCCGTGGCCGCACCGCCGACACCATGGTCGCCATCGTCGGCCTGGGCGCCGGCCGGACCTTCGCGTTGCGGCCGCGCGGCGGCGGCTCATCGCTGCGGATCCGGCACGGCCACGGGGACCTGCTGGTGATGGGCGGCAGCTGCCAGCGGACCTGGGAGCACGCGATCCCCAAGACCAGCCGGGCGGTCGGGCCGCGGATCAGCATCCAGTTCCGCCCCCGCGGCGTGCGGTGAGGCTCAGCCGGTGATCGCGGCGACCCCGGCGGTCAGCAATCCCTTGGCCCGCTCGGTGTCCACCGGAACCGTCGGCTTGTCCGGCACCACCGTCGGATTGGCCGTCACCAGCACCCGGTAGTCACCGAAATCGGCGGTGTAGGTGTAGGTTTCGCCGGTCTGTGGCTTCCCGTTGTTGGTGATCTGCATGACCACGTGCTTGCCGAGGGTGGTGGCGTTGTCGATCTGCGGGGCGTCGACGACCTGGACGGTCCCCCGCACGCCGTTGCCGGCGAAGTTGACCTTCTGGCAGTCCGGCCCGGGATCGTTGGACGGCAGCGGTTGCGACGTCTCGGTGGCGATGACGATGTAGCGCACCCCGCCGCCCTCGGCGATCACCGAGGACATGTTCCCGTTCAGGTCCGCCGGGGCCGACGGGTTCTCGCTGAGTTTGGCGCAGGCCGGCGGGTCGAACACCATCCCGTCGGGCAGTTTCTGCCCGGAGCCGATCCGGGCGGGGTCGATGCCGGTGACCGGCACCACGTTGACCTTGTATTCCGGCCCGAACGAGGCCTTGACGCCGGCGATCTTGGAAATGTCGGCGTGGGTGTCCGACGACGTGGTGCAGCCGGCCAACAGCCCCGCACCCAGCAGCACAACCGCGTAAGTTCGCATCGCGGGCCAATCTACCGGTGCAACACCGCCACGGCCTTGACCAACAGGCCCGCGGCGTAGTCGTCGGTCAGCGGACCCTCCTCGTTTCCCGGCGTGGTGATGACCGTGACCGCGACCAGTTGGTCATCGTGCTCGGCGGTGAGCCAGCGGATGGTGGATTCGGTGCGGGCGGCGGATTCCACCGCGGTCACGCTGTCGGCCCGCAGACCCGCCGTCGTCGCGCCGTCGATCTGCGGTGCCTCTGCGGGCTGCACCCGGGCGGTGGAGTGCTGGTAGCTCATGGTCCAGGCGCTGCAGTCACCGGCGGGTTCCGCGAGCGGTGCAGTTCCGCGAGCAGGAGGCCCGCCGTCGGTGGGTTCAGCTTCCACGGGGTCGCCGGAAACGGGCATGACGGTGACGTACACCGTGCCCCCGGTGCCCGAGGCCGACAGTCCCCGGGTCTCGGCCGTTTCCCGGGGACCGAGCAGCCCAGCGCATGCGGGCGGGTCGGCCACCCAATCGCGCCCGTAGCCGGCCAGCCCGGCCAGATTGGCGTCGGGCGCCACGTCGGCGACCTCGAAGCCCTCGGGCAGCTCGGCGCGGATCCGTTTGATGCGCACCGGGTCGATCCCGGTCGGTGCGACGGTGGCGGTCGACGACGTGGGAGCATCCGGGGCCGGGCCCGG
Organism: Mycolicibacterium insubricum; assembly: GCF_010731615.1. Taxonomy (NCBI): domain Bacteria; kingdom Bacillati; phylum Actinomycetota; class Actinomycetes; order Mycobacteriales; family Mycobacteriaceae; genus Mycobacterium; species Mycolicibacterium insubricum. Next base: position 4,187,218 of record NZ_AP022618.1, read on the forward strand.
TGAACCACACCCCACCAGCGCCATCATCAGCACACCGATCACGACGATCCGCATGCACTCTTGCTACCACGCGCTACGGTCATCGGCGGGTTGCCTCGCGTATTGTCCTCACAGTGGAGGACGACCGATGGCGACGTTCAAGAAGTACCTGATATTCCAGGCGATGACGCTGACCTTCGGGATCGTCGGGCCGATCTTCCTGATCGTCTACTTCGCCGCGCAGCCGGAGCCGGAGTTGCGCTGGATGTACTTCGCCGGACTCACCATTACCACGATCGACGTACTGGTGGCCCTGGTACTGGCCGGAGCCGAGAAGGACGATGCGCCGGTCACGCACTTGGACGTCATCGAGCTCTGAAAGGGAACCCATGCTTACCTTGAGCAGAATCGCCGCTACCGGATTCACCGCGGTCGCGGTGCTGGCGGCATCGGTGGCATGCGACAAGCATCCCGACACCGAGTCCCCCTCCTCGTCGACGACCTCGCCGGCCTCGACCGCCCCGGTACAGACCTCGACGCCGGTGACGACGAGTCCCGCCGTCACCGCTCCGAGCGCGGGGTCGCTGGCGGCGTACGCCAAGGCCAACAACCTGACGCTGACCGAGTTGCGGCACGGCGATCCCGGGCCGAAGGTCGACCTGCCGGTGCCCCAGGGCTGGAAGCTGGTCTACGACGAGCCGGACGCACCGTTCGGCGCGCTGGTCCTGCAGAAGCCGACCGACCCGAAGATCCCGGGCCGGATCGTCATGCTGATGACCAAGCTCGGCGGAAAGATCGACCGGGACGCGATCTTCGCGGCCAGCAACGCCGAGATCATCGCGCTGCCAGACTTCCACGGGCCGCAGAGCCCGCAGACCGACACCCTGGCCGGCTTCGTCACCAGCCAGATCGGTGGCCTCTACCAGCCGGATCAGCAACTGATCGCACAGAAGACCGTCGTCATCCCGACCGACGGTGGCGCCTATGTGCTGCGGCTGCGGGCCAGCGGCAACCAGGAGGACGCCGCCGCGATGATGCTGGCCACCAGTGAGATCGACAAGAAGGCCACCATCACCGCCTGAGCGGTTCAGGTCTGGCGTGAGTACGCCGAGGCCTCGGCGATCAGCTCCGGGCTCGGCCGCACGCCGGTGTAGCGCTCGAACTGCTCGGCGGCCTGTCGGGCGATCACCTCGGTTCCGGTGATCACCTGTTTGCCGGCCGCCCGTGCGGCGGCGATCAGCGGCGTCTCCCCCGCCGGGCCGGCCGCCAGTGCCACGACGTCGAACACCGTGTCGGCCGCAGCAATCGTCCCCGGGCCGAACGCCGACTCGGATTCCTCGGGGCCACCGGCCATCCCGATGGGGGTGACGTTGACGATGATCGACCCCGACGCGCCGCCGGGGTGGTGGCGCCAGTGGTAGCCGAGGCGCTCAGCCAGCTCCGGGCCGGCGACGGTGTTGCGGGCCACCAGCACGCCGTGGTGAAAACCGCTGTCCCGGAACGCCGTCGCAACCGCCGCCGCCATCCCCCCGCTGCCGCGGATCAGCACCGACCGGTCCGGGTCCAGGCCGTACTCGGCGATCAGCGCCTCGATCGCCAGGTAATCGGTGTTGGCCGCGGTGAGTTCGCCGCCGTCGTTGACGATGGTGTTGACGGCGCCGATCGCCGCCGCCGACGGTTCGATCCGGTCGACCAGTGACAGCGCATCCTGCTTGAACGGCATCGACACCGAGCAACCGCGGATGTTCAACGCGCGGACGCCACCGATCGCGGCGGGCAGATCCGTGGTGGTGCACGCCTTGTACAGGAAGTCCAGGCCGAGCCGGTCGTAGAGGTAGTTGTGGAACCGGGTGCCGATGTTGCTGGGCCGGGCGGCCAGCGAGATGCACAGCACGGTGTCCTTGTTCAGCGTCGGTCGCATCGACATCTCCTCACAGCTCGCGCAGGACCCGCACGGCCATCGCCTCGATGCCCCGGGCCGTGTCGTCGTCGATCGGCACCTCTTGCGGCACAGCGATTTCAGTGGTCACCATGTGCAGATCGTCACGCTTCCACTGGGCGCCGGCGCGATCCAGAATGGCCCGCATGGGCAGATTGTCGGTCAGCACCCGGGCGTGGAACCGGGTCACCCCGGCCACCCGGGCGGCGATCGCCAGCGCGCCCATCAGGAAGGTCCCGATGCCCTGGCCCTGGTAGTCGTCGCCGACCAGGAAAGCGATCTCGGCGCGCGTACGGTCGTCCTCGTCCCGCACGAACCGGGCATCGGCAACCAGGTCGCCGTCGGGGGTGACCACCACCCAGACGAAATGGTCGACGTAGTCGACGACGAACAGGTAGCGCATCAACTTCTGACCGGGCTGACGCACAGTCTGGAAGCGGCGGTAGAACGTGTCGCTGGAGAAGGTGATATGGCTGTGCTCGGTGCGGGCCCGGTCACCCGGCAGCACCGGTCGCAGCAGCAACTCCCGGCCGTCGCTCAGCCGCACCGGCACCGGGGTGATGAACGCGGCCAGGCGTTGCCGGGCGGTGCGCTCCAACCGCTCCAGCACCCCGGGCAGCTCGATCAGCAGGTCGAACGCGGCGTCGTCGCCGCTCCAGCCGGCCAGCGCGGTGATCGCGGTGACCGTCGCCGACCGCGGCGAATGCCGAAGCAGGGCCAGCTCTCCCAGGATGCGCCCGGCGTCGGCGATCAGCGGCGGATCGGACTCGTCGCGCGGTTCCCGGGTGATCGCGACGCTGCCCTCGGCGATGATCAGGAACTCGTCGGCGGGTTCCCCCTGCACCATCAGCACCTCGCCGGCCGCGGCGCGCAGCGGGCGCAACAACCGAGCCAGGGGCACCAAATCGCTTGCCGTGCAGTCGGCGAAGACGTCGAGCCGGGCTAGGGCCTCGGCGCGACCGTTCTCCGATTCGCTCACCGGCGGGTTCCTTCCGACGCGCGCAAGGCTACCGGGACCCCGGCCCGGCCATCAGTCTCCGATGCGTTCGGCCGTCACATCGAAATCGGTGGTGGCCGGGCACGGTTCGGCGGTTGCGTACGACCCGGAACCGGTCAGCGTCGCGATCGGGTTTGCCGCCGGGTTCGGCAGCGGGAATGTCGCGGTGTCCTTCCGCTCGGCCTTGCGGCCGTCTGCACACGTACTCTGGGTCGTCGTGGTGAAGCTCCAGACGCCGTTGGTCAACGTCCAGACCAGCTCCCGATCATCCCCGGTGATCAGGGACATGCATCGCTCGGCGGTGCGCACGCAGTAGGTCTGCACCTTCCGTTCCATCGCGGAATCGTTGGGGGCGCCCTTCTTGTCTTTCAGCTGGAAGCGGTAGTTGCCGCGCAGGCCCGCCGCCCGGTTGACCACCCGATCCGGCAGGATCGACGGATCGGGCACCAGCACCGCGGGGTCGGCGTTGCCGATCCGTTTGACCGTTACCGGTCGTTCAAAGTTGCAACCGTTGTTCGACGCCGTCAGCGAGCGGAACAGCCCGGTGTAGCCGCCGTCGTGACTCGGTGTCAGGGTGAGGATCTTGAATTCCTCGGTGGCCTGGTCACCGCAGGTCGCCGGCCGTCGCTCCACGCCCTGCCAGGCGCCGTCGACGAAGTCGAGCAGGAAGCTCTGCGGCACCAGGTTCGGCACCGGATTGACCACCGCCGCCCCCGCGATACAACCGTCCGGGCACGACGAGCGGACGACCATGGTCACCGAAACGGCGGTGCTACCGGGTACTTCCTTGCCAGACTCCGCTGACCGCATCTTGTCGAGTTCCATCACGAAGGTGCCGTCCATCTTGCCCACCCGCGACACCGCCGAGCCGGGATCGGAACCGCCCGTGTTGTTCGATCCGCAGCCGGAGAGCGCCGACGCGGTCAGCAGCAGCGCCGAAATCGCGGCGCCGACCCGTGTCATCCTCATCGCCTAACCTTCCGACCGCTGCAGAGCCAGGTTGAAGTCGCGCAGCACACCGGTGCAGGCGCCGGTGACCACGGCGACCTCCGACCCGGTCGTGTTCTGGATCGGGTTGGAGGCGTCGGTGGGCAGGGCGTACTGCTCGTGGGAGATCACCTGCGCCTGTTGCTTGGACTCCGGGCACTCGGTGTCCATCGCGTCGAACTGCACGGTCCAGCGGCCGTTGTCGAATTCCAGCGGAACCAGGCGCGGGCCGTCGGGCTCGGTGAACGACTTCAGCGCCACGCAGTTGTTGGTGTTACGGACGCAGAAGCTGGTGAACTCCACTGCGGTGCGGTCGATTTCACTTCCGGCCTGGACCTGGACAGCGGTCCTCGTGTACTTGCCGGAGAGCCGCGCCGGGGGCGATGCCCGCCAGGGCGGCACCGACGCAGGATCGCCGAGCGAGATCGCCGGGTCGATGTCGCCGGTCCGGGTGATGGTGATCGGCAGCTGCTGCACGCTCACGCACTGCGGGCTGGCGACCCGGATGTCGGTGCGGGTGCCGGTCAGGCTGCCGTCGGATTGCGGGGTCAGCGACCAGTAGACGGTCTGGCGCCCGACGCTTCCGTCACCGCAGGTCCATTCGGCCTGTTCGGCCTGAAACCAGCGGCCGTCGCGATAGTCGGCGACCATCGGCTCGTCGGGCTTTCCGTCCCCGTCTTCGAAAGGTTTACTCGCATCCTTGTCATCCAGGCGCATGCCGATGGTGACGCAGGTATCCCCGTCGCAGTGGCTGCGCAGGGCGAACTGCCGCTGCATCGACGGCCCCGGGTCGGGCTCTCCCCCGAGGGTCTGTTTGGCGCCGTCGCCGACGAGCCGGTAGACGCCGTTGAGGGCGTACGACGGTGTCGCCTGCGGTTCGGTGTCCGTGCCGCAGCCGGCCAGCGACGCGGCCAACGTTGCGACGGTCACCGACGCGGCCAGCGCCGACCATGCTGATCGTCCGGCGATCCTGCGAGAATTGCGCATCGATCCTCTCCCTGCCCGGGCGACCGGCCCGCACGCCCCATCGGGACAAATGTATGACACCTGGCAAGTTCCGTCAGGTTTTGTGGCCCGGCGGCAGGTTCAGGACGGCGCGGGCAGCAGCCGCGGGATGAGCCGGACGTAGACGAACTGGCCGGCGACCACGACGAACAGCGTCGCCGTCATCAACGGCACCATGGCGGCGCTCATCGCCGCGGACGCCGACCGCCGGGTTCGACGAGCGGCGTAGTTCCGCGAGGAAGAGGCCCGGCGCCGACCGAGCCGCCCGCTGCGGTGCCGAGCCGCGAGCGTCTGGGTGCCCCAGGCCAGCAGCAGCGGCACCACGATGAGGACCCCGAATGCCTCCAGGAACGGGCCGAGGTCGACGATGTCGGCGAGTTCGGGCCCGACGAACAGCCACAGCAGTAGGGGCAGCGCGACCATCTGGGTCAGCATCAGCACGGGCGCGGCGGCCAGCAGGCGGGCGGCGATGATCGCCGCCTGCCAGACCGCAGAACACGATGGCGTAGTCGATGCACGGGGTGAGCAGGGTGAGCAGCACACCCAGCAACACCGCCCGGGACAGCGTCAGCGGCAGGGTCAGCGCCGCAACGACGACCGGCACCACGACGAAGTTGATCGCCAGCACCGCAGTGAGAAACCGGACGTCGCGGAACGCGGCGATCAGCCTGGTGAACGGGACCTGCAGGAAGGTGGCGTAGAGCAAGGTGCCCAGGACCGGATAGATCGCGGCCTCCCACAGCCGTCCACCCGTCGGCCAGGCGGTCCCGACGACATAGCCGGCGGCCCGAGCTACCTAGGATTCGGTGGGTGGGCGAAGTCGCGGGAACAGGTGCCACGCCGCCATGCGGAAGACGCCGAGCAGGTCGGCGGACGTGGGTTCCGCGGCCGAGTCCGCCAACTGCGGGGGCAGAGGCAGACCGTGGTCGCGGGCGTACGCGATGAACCCCAGCCCCAGACTCCGGCCCAGCCCGCTCAGCCCTTGGGCCAGGACTGCGTCATCGAGCTGATACGCGGGTTCGGGCCTTGCTTCGATGGGGGCCCAGGTCGCCGGGTCGCGGGGGGTGTCCATGGTGAAGCAGTCATCAAAGGCGCGCGCGTGGCGATCGCGTTGGGTGAAGGCGGCGCCGAGACCCCAGACTTTCCGCAACGTCGCGATGAGCGAGGTGTGGCGATATTCGTCGTTGAACACCGAGCCTTGGGCGACCCAGGGCGAGACCAGGATGGCCGGAACGCGGTAGCCGGAACGGTCGAACGCGAAGCCCATTTCCCCCACCGGGGCATCCGGGTCGGGCGGCGGAACAGGTCCCGGCGGCACATGGTCGTAGGTGCCGCCCGGCTCGTCCCAGCCGATCAGCAGCGCGGTGTTCCAGACGTTGGTACCCGTCGGCGAGGTACTGGTGCGATAGGCCTTGAATATCCGCTCCAGAAAGGCCTCGCCGGCGAGCAGCGCCGACGGCGGGTCGAGGCAGGTCACGTCGACGCCGGCGCCGAGCGCTCGGCCGAAGGCCGGGTGGTAGTCCCCGTGACCGGAGATCATGTTCGGCTCGATCAGCGCGAGGTTGGGCAACGTTCCGGCCGCGGCATCCCGCTCGAATTCCGAGAACGGCACCACCTGCGTGGCGAGTTTGTCCTTCAGGCGCGGGTAGTGGATGACACCGTGGAATGACACGCGCATCGGCTCCGCCACGTAGATCTTCCACGTCTTGCCGTGTTGCTCAAGCCGCTCGAAGATCGTCTCCGCGTCGTTGTCGGTGAACCACTTGCGCACCGGGCTGTTGACGACGAGCCCCGAGGATGTGCCCGCCGTCCAGAAGGAGCGGTTCATGAAGGTCTGCGACGGCACCTCGGAGAACCAGTGGTCGAAAACGCCGAAGTCGCGTGCGATCCCGTTGAGGACGGGCAGTTGCTCGGGCGTGTACCCGGTCATGATCTGCGCGTATTCGTCGTAGGTCGGCTGACGGCCCATCTCGGCGGTGAAAAAGCTGATGTAGTCGGTGACGAACCCGTCCATCGTCGGGGTGGCTCCCGGCGGGGGGTTGTTCCACGGTTCGGTGATGTCTTCGGCGTTCTGGAACCGATTGACTTCGTCGAGCACATTGAACAGCTGGGTGTTGGTGTGGAAGTACTCCTCGCCGGAGTCCGGGTTGGGGGCGTCCATGTCGGTGGCAACCGTGTAGGGCACCTGCTTGCGGTTCGCGCCGTGCTCGGCCCATTCCGGGATGGGGTTGCTCAGGTTCTTGCCGATCACCCCGTCGAACTGTTTGCCGTCGTCAGGGCCGTACAGATGCCCGAGCATATTGTCCAGCGATCGGTTCTCGAACAGCACCACCACGACGTTGTCCATCGCCTGGGCCCTGTCTCGCTCTGTCACCGTCGATGCCCTTTCACTGGTCGGCCTTTCGCTGGCCGGAGCGCTCACTGGTCACGGTAACGGGTGGCTTGCGCCAGCCGAGTCGAGAGCTCTTCCCGACCGGCGGGCGTGCCCGGGCCGGAGTCGACCTGTCCGTACGTGGTCGGAGTATGCCCGCGGCTGACGCATCGCGCATTCACTTCAGAGGACAACCTATTGACCGTAGGGGACATCGTCGGGGTGTTCCCGGCAACCCGGGTCGGCGCGCCACCGTGCCCGCAGCACCGCCGGTGTCGCGCCGAACCAGCGCCGACAGGACCGGTTCAGCACGCTCTGTTCGGCGTAGCCGAGTTCGCGGGCCCGATGCGACAGGGCCATATCGGAGTCCCGCTAGATACCTCAGAGCCAACACCGGACCCCGCTGCAATCCGAAGAGCCAAAAAACCCTCTCCGATCCCAGATCGGGGAAGGTTTTCTTACTGTGGAGCTAAGGGGAATCGAACCCCTGACCTACTCGATGCGAACGAGTCGCGCTACCAACTGCGCCATAGCCCCTCGGACGGTAGCAGGCTACCAGTCGGATGGGTTCCGACTGAAACCGGCTACTGACCCGCTGCCTGCGGGAGGTCGTAGAAGGTGCGGGCGAAGGCGATCTCCTCGAGATCCTCGAAGATCGGGTCTTCCTCATCGATCTCTAGGACGACGGCGCCGGGCTGGCGCAGCCGGGTGGGCACCACATCCATCTCCCGGTCGCGGGTGTTCTCCACGCCGAGCCGCGATCGCGCCATCCGGGCCATCCGGCGACGGCGCAACCGCTCCTCGATCCGGGTCTGACGGCGTAGGTAGGCCAGGTAGAGCAGGGTGACCGCGGCCATCGCCGCGGTGGCCCACCAGAAGCCCGACGCCAGCAGCAGGCCCGCGGCGGCGAAGATCGCCAGCAGCGCGCACATGGTCATCAGCACCCGACTGCGGAAACGGTACTTGCGGGCACTGACAATCGCGGCTGTCTTGGTGGCGTAGTGGCTGTGCGGCCCAACGGGTTGCTGGTAGCGCGGTTCGGCTGCCTCGGGCTCCAGTCCGCCGGAGTCCTCCATGTACTCGTACTCGTCGTCGGCCTCGTCGGTGTCCTCGGCCTCGGCGACCGGCTCCTCGACGGCTTCCTCGGCGATCTCTTCCGCGACCGGCATCTCGGACTCGGCGGCCGGTTCGGTCAGATCGATGCGCGGCATCGAGTCGGTGGCGTCGTCGGCCAGGGAGCCGACGGGCAGCGCCCCGGAGTCCTCGTCGACGATGTCGACGTCGAGGTAGTCGAGTTCCTCGACGGTCACCGCGGCGCCGACGACGGCGACCGAACGCACCCGGGAGGTGACGACGACCGGGCCGGTGGCCTCGTCATCGAACTCGTCGTAGTCGTCGGCCTCGGGTTCGGGCTGCCAGTGCGGATCGCTGCGATGGCCCGCGGCCGGTCGGCGGCGGCGCAGCAGGCGGGAGGCCTTGACGTTGAGGACGCGGGTGGCCAGCGCGATGTCACTGGTGCGGCGCACGTGCTCACGCTTGTTGATGAGCATGGGCACCAGCACGAACAGCCAGAGCACCACGAGCGAGATCCAGAGCAATGACTGGGGGATGCTTGGCATGGTGGCCTGCTCCTTTCGGCTCCCAGGCTAGGTCGGCGACCTGCCCGGGTGGGCGACGACGCGCCGTGCACAATTACATACCTGTAATTCGGCAATTACAAGCACCATACGAACCACGTGTCACAGCAGTAACAGGGGCCTCGTGGGTGGCTCAGCCCCAGGAAGCGCGGCCGGCCCGCACCAGCGCCGCGGTCACCGAACCCTCGATCTCCTCGACGGTGAGTGCCACCAGCAGGTGGTCGCGCCAGGCCCCGTCGACGTGCAGGTAGCGCACCAGCACGCCCTCCTCCCGGAACCCCGCCTTGGCCAGCACCCGCCGGCTCGCCACGTTCTCCGCGCGCACGGTCGCCTCCACCCGATGCAGCCCGACCGGTCCGAAGCAGTGGTCCAGGCCGAGCGCCAGCGCGCCGGTGGCCACCCCGCCGCCGGTGACCATGCTGTGCACCCAGTACCCGATCCAGGCAGATCGCAACGCCCCCTGGGTCACGTTTCCGATGGTCAGCTGACCGCACAGCGCTCCGTCGAGCTCGATCACGTAGGGCAGCATCCGGCCCAACCGGGCCTCCGAGCGCATTCCGCGCAGCAACGACGGCCAGGCGCCGCGGGAATGCCGCTCCTGCCAGCCGATGTCGACGCTGGGCTCCCACGGCTCGAGTGCGGGCTGGTCGTCGATGCGGATCCGGCTCCACTCGACGCCGTCGCGCAGCCGCGGCGGACGCAATCGGATGAGACCGGCCGGCACCCGCAGCGGCCCGACCGGCAGCGGCCAGCCCGGGTGCAGTGACCCCGGACGGGCCCGCCAGCGATTCACCCGCGCTGCGCCAGGAACGCGACGTCGACGAGCTCGCCGGTCCGGATCTCCTCGGTCTCGGCCGGCACCACCACCAGACAATTCGCCTCGGCCAGCGTCGCGAGCAAGTGCGACGACGACCCGGGCGCCCCACCGAGGGCCTGCACCAGATACTCGCCGGTGTCGGAATCCCGCATCAGCTGGCCGCGCAGGTACCCGGTGCGGCCCGGCATCGAGGTGATCGGCGCCAGCGCGCGGGCCGGCACGATGCGCCGCATCGGCGACCGCTTGCCCAGCGACATCCGGATCAGCGGCCGGACCATCACCTCGAAGACGACCAGCGCGCTGACCGGGTTGGCCGGCAGCAGGAAGGTCGGCACGCCGTCGCGGCCGAGCTGGCCGAAGCCCTGCACCGAGCCCGGATGCATGGCGATCCGGGCGACCTCCATCTCACCGAGCTCCGAGAGCACCGCGCGCACCGCCTCGGCGGCTGCGCCGCCGACCGCGCCGGCGATTACCACGATCTCGGCGCGGGAGAGCTGCCCCTCGACCACCTCGCGCAGCTTCTCCGGATCCGAATCGACGATGCCGACCCGGTTGACCTCGGCACCGGCATCCCGCGCCGCGGCGGCCAGGGCATACGAATTGACGTCGTAGACCTGGCCGTTGCCCGGCGTCCGGTTGACGTCGACGAGCTCGCCGCCGACCGAGAGCACCGTCAGCCGGGGCCGAGGATGCACCAGCACGCGATCGCGCCCGACAGCCGCCAGCAGCCCGACCTGCGCCGCGCCGATGATGGTGCCGGACCGCACCGCGACGTCACCGGGCTGCACATCGTCGCCGGTGCGGCGCACGTAGGCACCCGATCGCACACCGCGCAGCACCCGGACCCGGGACTGGCCGCCGTCGGTCCAGCGCAGCGGCAGCACAGCGTCGGCCAGGGTGGGCATCGGCGCGCCGGTCTGCACCCGGGCGGCCTGGCGGGGCTGCAACCGGCTCGGGGTGCGTTCCCCCGCCAGGATGGTGCTGACCACCGGCAGGCTGATCGCACCGGCAGCATCTTCGGCGTCCTCGCCGGCGGCCAGCACGTCGACGCTGCGCACCGCGTACCCGTCGATGGCCGCCTGGTCGAAGCCCGGCAGCGGCCGCTCGGTGATCACCTCTTCGGCGCACATGAGGCCCTGCGCCTCGGCGATCGCCACCCGGATCGGCCGGGGCGCCACCGCGGCAGCCTGGACCCGCGCCTGCTGCTCCTGCACCGAACGCACTGAGGGCCTTTCCTTCCACATCTCTGGCGGCATGCTGCCCGCCGCACCGGGGACTCGCCCGCGCCGGGGCCCGCCGGTGTCTGTTACTCGGTGCGGCCCAGCCGCTCAACCAGCCAACGCCGCAGTTCCGGGCCGTAGTCGTCACGCTCCAGGGCAAAGTCAACCGCAGCCTTGAGGTAGCCGCCGGGATTTCCCAGGTCGTGTCGGGCGCCGCGATGCACCACGACGTGCACCGGGTGGCCCTCCTCGATGAGCAGTTCGACGGCGTCGGTCAGCTGGATCTCCCCGCCCGCACCGTGGGAAACCCGGCGCAGCGCGTCGAAAATGGCCCGGTCCAAGATGTAGCGCCCGGCCGCGGCGTACAGCGACGGCGCATCCCCGGCGCCGGGCTTTTCCACCATGCCCTTGACCCGCATCACGTCCGGGTTGACCGCATCGGGCACCGGTTCGACGTCGAACACGCCGTAGGCGCTGATCTCCTCGGGGGTGACCTCGATGGCGCACAGCACCGACCCGCCACGGCGGGCCCGCACCTTGGACATGGTCTCCAGCACGCCGGTGGGCAGCACCAGGTCGTCGGGCAGCAGCACTGCGACGGCGTCCTCGTCGGGCAGCAGCACCGGTTCCACGCACAGCACGGCGTGACCGAGCCCGAGCGGTTCGGCCTGGACCACGGATTCGACCTTGATCAGCGCCGGCGCGCGGCGGACCTTCTCCAGGATCAGGTGTTTGCCGCGGGCCTCCAGGGTGCCTTCCAGCACCAGGTCCTCGACGAAGTGGGCGACGACGCCGTCCTTGCCTTCGGAGGTGACGATCACCAGGCGCTCGGCACCGGCCTCGGCGGCTTCGGCGGCCACCAGCTCGATACCGGGGGTGTCGACCACCGGCAGCAGTTCCTTGGGCACCGTCTTGGTGACCGGTAGAAAACGGGTGCCCAGCCCGGCGGCCGGCACAATCGCCGTGCGCGGGATCGACACCTGCGGCATATTCACCCGTCCCAGCGTAGTGCCACCGCTGCCCATGGCCAGCATCCACACGAACTGCGCCGTCGCCGGACGGGCATCATGAAGCGGTGGCCGACCAACCGATTCCCGACGACGCGAAGCAGCTGTTGCGCCGACGGTTGCTCGCCCGGCGCCGCCGGGTGGAGTCGGGGGTGCGCGCGGCGGAGGCCGATGCGCTGGCCGCCGCGCTGATCCCGGTGATCCTGGAGTCGACGACGCCCGGCGACACCGTGTGCGGCTATCTGCCGGTGGGTTCGGAGCCGGGGTCGGTGCGCCTGCTCGACGCGCTCGTCGATCAGGGCCGGCGGGTGCTGCTTCCGGTCACCGACACCGATCCCGACGGGCAGCCCCGGGCGCTGCGCTGGGGCGTCTACCGCGCTGGGGAACTGACCGGCGCACGCTACGGACTGTTGGAACCGGCCGGTCCGTCGCTGGACCCGTCGGTGATCGCGGAGTCGCGGGTCATCGTCGTACCCGCGCTGGCCGTACAGAGCGACGGCGCCCGGCTGGGCCGCGGTGCCGGGTTCTACGACCGGTCCCTGCCGCTGGCCGACCCGTCGGCGCTGCTCATCGCGGTGGTCCGCGACGATGAAGTGCTCGACGACGTTCCCACCGGGGCGCACGACGTGACCATGACGCACATAGCCACGCCCGCCGGCGGCGTCCGACCCTGTCGCTGACCCGCAGAGCGGGCCCGCGCAGAAAAAACAGCCCCGACCGGTGGTCGGGGCTGTCCTTGAAGCTCAGTGGATCAGAAGTCGCCCATCGGGGCGCCGATCGGCCACGGGCCCTGGAACGGGGCGGCCGGGCGGGCGACGACGGCCTTCGGGGTGTCGCGGACGGTGCCCTGCGCCTGCACGATGCCCGCGCCGGCGAGCCGGGTGTCGGCCTGGCCGCGAGCGACGTTCGGGGCGTTGTTACGAGTGCCCTGATAGGAGGAAACCGAGGCCTGCCGACTGCTCACCTGGGGGCTGGGCGCCTCCTCGGTGACGTCCGCCGAGGCGATGCCCGAGGCGGCCAGGGCCATGCCGGCGGCGGCGATACCGGCGATTCCCCAGACAGCGGCCTTGCCTGCGATGCGGCGTGCACTCATGATGGCCTTCTTCTGTCGAAGTTGACGGGCATCGGCCGACAGAGTCGACCGGTGATTCCCCGAAGATTACCAGCACAGGCGCCGCGGCGTGGGAATGAGAAACGCCACATAGCGGTTCTAGCACTTGAGGCGCTAGAGTGCCAGATATCCAGTTTCTCTCCCGGAGGTTCCCGTGCCCACCTACAGCTACGCATGCACCGAATGCGGCGATCGTTTCGACGCGGTGCAGGCCTTCAGCGACGACGCGCTGACCGAGTGCACCAAGTGCAACGGCCGGCTGCGCAAGCTGTTCGGCTCGGTCGGTGTGGTCTTCAAGGGCAGCGGCTTCTACCGCAACGACAGCCGCGACGCCGGCAAGAAGATCGCCGGCTCGACCACCGCCGCGAAGTCCGAGGGCGGCTCGGGTGAATCGTCGTCCAAGTCCGATTCCGGCACGTCGAGCTCCAGCACCGCGGCCTCCAGCAGTTCCAGCCCGGCGCCGGCCGGCGCCGCCAGCTGACCGCCGCTTTTCCTCAGATAGCAGAACAGCCCGCCGGTGACGGCGGGCTGTTCTGCTATCTGAGGACGTTTACGGGCACTTGGCCTCGGCGCAGATCGACCCCACGCCCGTCTTGCCCTCCGCGTGCGGCAGAGCGAGATCGCCCGGATGCGACATGATCGAGCCGCGCACGATGCCCTGGGTGGACCGGGCGTCGATCTTGTCGCCCGAATCCGATTCGGTACCGGAATTGGCGGCCTTGGCCACCGGCGCGCCGGAGGGCGCACCGCCCTGGCCCTTGCCCTCGTTGTTGGACTGGTTGTCGATATAGGTGCCACCCGATGCGTGCGCGGACGCGGCGACGATCGGTGACAGCACGATGACGGAGCCGATCGATGCGGCGCCGATCGCAAGCAGCAGTGTCTTCCCGGCACTGAGGCGGGTGAGTGTGGTGATCATCGGAGCTCCTATCGCGCTACCCCCGCGATCAAGGTTAGGTGTGCCCGCCACCTCCGGCATCACGCCCGAAGCGACCTTTGCGGATCCTTTCAGGTTATCCACAGCCCCAGTGTCAGCTGCATCACAAAACCTGCCCTGACCTCGTAAAGTTCGGTGATGATCGGGGTTCGCGCGGGTGCCGGTGAGCCGGATCTCAACCCGACGGCGTGGGACCGGCTGCGGCACCGTCTGCAGCCGGACTGGGTGCACCTGGCCCGCACCCGACGGCTGGCCGCCGGGGCTCTGGTCCTGTTGTCGGCGACCGCGGCGCTGCGACCGGATCCGGCCGGCGAGACGGTCCCGGCTCTAGTCGCCGTCAGAGACCTATCCCCCGGTGTCGCGGTGACGCAGGACGACATCCGGGTGGAGGCGCGGCGCGCGGATTCGGTGCCCGCCGGCGTCTTGACCGAGCCCGACCGGGTGCTCGGCGCCACGCCGGGTACCGCGATCCGCCGCGGCGAGATCCTCACCGACGTCCGGCTGGTCGGATCCCGGCTGGCCGCGGCCGGCGCGGGGCCGGGCGCCCGGATGGTGCCGATCCGGCTGGCCGACGCCGCGGTGGCCGACCTGATCCGCGCCGGCGACGTCGTCGACGTACTGGCCGGAGCCGCCGACACCGCACCCGGGGCGCCCCGGGTAATCGCCACCGACGCGGTGGTGGTGCTGGTTCCGCCGGCCGGGGCCCGCGCGATGGGCGCCGACGGCCGGATCCTGCTGGTCGCCCTGCCTGCACCGGCCGCGCAGCGGGTCGCGGCGACCTCGCTGACCGATGCGCTGACGGTAACGCTGCACTGACGGGGCGAATACCGACGCCGGGCAACGATTCGACAGCACATGCGATGACGATTCGGCGACTCGCTGCCCAGAACCCCGCGCCGGGCCCCGCCGGAGACTAGCGTCTGGCTGAACTATTCGCCCGCCGACGAAAGGCAACTCCGCATGTTGAAGGGCTTCAAGGAGTTCATCTCCAGAGGCAACGTGATCGACCTGGCCGTGGCGGTCGTCATCGGCACCGCGTTCACCGCCATGGTGACGGCATTCACCACGAGCGTCATCGAGCCGCTGATCAGCCGTATCGGCGTCGGGGGAGACACCAGCTACGGGTGGCTGAAGATCCCGCTGGACTCCGGACCCGACCATAAGGTCTTCATCGACCTCAATACCGTGCTGTCGGCGGGCATCAACTTCATCCTGGTGGCCCTGGTCGTGTACTTCCTGATCGTGGTCCCGTTCAAGAAGCTGAAGAAGGACGATCCGGCAGTCGAGGACGAGTCGACAGAACTGACCCTGCTGACCGAAATCCGGGATCTGCTGCAGGCCGGCGCCCGACCCGCCCGGCCGATGGCGCCGCCGCCGGGCCCCGGTGGTCCGGGTGGGCCCCGCCCCGCGGGGCCGCCGCAAGGCCCCCGGCACGGTCAGTAGGCGAGCCAGTCAGCAAAGAAGATGTGGCCCCGAGGGGCCACATCTTTTTTTGCCGTTACGGCCGAGAGCTCAGTTCATGTTCCAGGGTTCGCCGTAGGTGGTGACCGAGTCACCGGTGTTGGCGATCAACCGGGCGAACGGTCGCAACAGCACACCACCGGCCGCACCGGTCACCGTCCCGTGCGCATTCGACACCGCCACCGCACCGTGCGAACCCTTGATATCCACCGAGAAGGTCGCCACCTCCTGGATACCCGGGCCGTTGCCCAGATCCGCCGAGATCGACACACCCGGCAGCAGCGGCGGGCTGGTCACACCACCGATGACGCCCGCGCCGTCAGCAGCCAGCCCTAGGCCGCCGAACGAATAGCCGTCCAGCGCGATATTGGGGGTGGTGTAGCTGAAGTTGATACCCACACCCAGCGACCACGGGAAGCCCACCTGATACCCGAGCTCCAGCACACCCTCGAAATCATCGGCACCCGGACCACTCACGTTGTACTTCGCCCGACCCGAATGGAACCACTCGCGGGTCAACCGGTTGCGGTCCAGCGGAAACACCCCGTTGAGAAACGTGTCCCACTGCTCGATCACCAACGTCCGATCATGACCGTCGACGAGAGTATTGGAATTGTCCATACCGGCCGAAGCGGTCCCCGAGCCGATGAACAGCGCGGCAACGGCCAGTATCGCCGTCATCACCAGTCGCCCGAGCGCCTTCATCCAGTGTCCTTCTGTCAGATTCAAGTCACGCCAGCGGGAACGACCGGGCTCAGTTCATGTTCCAGGGTTCGCCGTAGGTGGTGACCGAGTCACCGGTGTTGGCGATCAACCGGGCGAACGGTCGCAACAGCACACCACCGGCCGCACCGGTCACCGTCCCGTGCGCATTCGACACCGCCACCGCACCGTGCGAACCCTTGATATCCACCGAGAAGGTCGCCACCTCCTGGATACCCGGGCCGTTGCCCAGATCCGCCGAGATCGACACACCCGGCAGCAGCGGCGGGCTGGTCACACCACCGATGATGCCCGCGCCGTCTACAGCGCCAGTCAATCCACCGAAGGAGTAGCCGTCCAGCGCGATATTGGGGGTGGTGTAGCTGAAGTTGATACCCACACCCAGCGACCACGGGAAGCCCACCTGATACCCGAGCTCCAGCACACCCTCGAAATCATCGGCACCCGGACCACTCACGTTGTACTTCGCCCGACCCGAATGGAACCACTCGCGGGTCAACCGGTTGCGGTCCAGCGGAAACACCCCGTTGAGAAACGTGTCCCACTGCTCGATCACCAACGTCCGATCATGACCGTCGACGAGAGTATTGGAATTGTCCATACCGGCCGAGGCGGTCGGCATACCGGTCAGCAGGCCCACGGTGGCGCAGAGCAGCACCACCAGTAGCCGGTGCAGTGTCCTCATCTAGGTCCTCTCGCGCACCCGGGCCAACCGATCAGTCATGCCCGGCGACCCCGCCCGTGCGACGGATTGTCGCACCAACGTGTTAACAAAAACCACCGGTGGGAAAACCCACCGGCAGGGTTGTCGTTACTTCATCGCCATTGACATGTGGAACATAACGGCGGCCCACACAAGCGGCAACGCAGACGTGGTCGAGGACCGGGATTCCACGCGCCCCAGCAAAGTTTGCTGAACCTAACTCGGGAACCGATCCCGCGCCGGTTCACCTGGACGCCATCCGGCGTTTACCCGTGGGGGACTAGCCGGTCCGATACCAGTCACCTGTCAGCGAAAAACACTGGTTATCAGCGATCTTTCGTGCTCAGTGGCCGCCGTGGTGCGGCGGGCGGTTCTCCTGAATCCAGCGATCCCGGTCGCTTTCCTCCCGAGACGCGTCCGGATCACGCTCGTCCGCAGACTTCTCGGGGAGTTCGGACCCGAAAATCTTGTTAACTGCATTCCGGTCCCGACCAGCGAGTTCACTCACATTTCCTCCAGATATGTGACGAACATCACACTATATAGGGGTAGATTTTCGGCGC
This sequence comes from Mycolicibacterium insubricum, assembly GCF_010731615.1. NCBI lineage: Bacteria > Bacillati > Actinomycetota > Actinomycetes > Mycobacteriales > Mycobacteriaceae > Mycobacterium > Mycolicibacterium insubricum. The sequence goes on from NZ_AP022618.1 coordinate 4,204,675, forward strand.
CGGAAAGCACCCTCTCAGCTAACCCACAGCGACGGCGGCGGCGCGGACGGGAGCAAACCCGAACCGCACCGCCGTCGTCACCTGCGAAAACTTAGAGCTCCAGGCTGGAGAGCTGCCCGATGACCTGCGCCGCGAGCGGCGTCAGAGTAGCCATCCCGTCACGCACGGCCGGCCGCGAACCCGCCAGGTTCACCACCAGGGTGCTGCCCGAGACGCCCGCCAGGCCCCGGGACAGGCCGGCGTCGGCCACGCCCGCCGACAGCCCGGAAGCGCGCAGCGCCTCGGAGATACCCAGCAGTTCGCGGTCCAGCACGTCCCGGGTCGCCTCCGGGGTGACGTCACGCGGGGTGACACCGGTACCACCGACCGAGACCACCAGGTCCACGCCGCCGATCACCGCGGTGTTGAGCGCGTTGCGGATCTCCACCTCGTCGGCGGCGACCACGATCACCGCGTCGACCAGAAGCCCGGCTTCGAGCAGCAATTCGGCCACCAAGGGGCCGCTGTGATCCTCTTCCCCATGCGCCGAACGGTCGTCGACGACGACCACCAACGCCCTACCGACCGAAGCTGCGGGCTGTTCCATGCGTGCAACGGTATATCCGGGCCCCGACAACGGCGCGACGAGGCCCACCCTCACTTGTCGGCCTTGTCCAGGGTGACCTTCACGGTCTGCGGCTTACCCTGCGCATTGACGTAGGTCAGCGTGACCTCGTCACCGGGTGCGCGCGAACGCACCGCAGCGACCAGCGCGTTCGACGTAGCGATCGGACGATCGTCGAGCTTGGTGATCACCACGCCCGACGGCAGCCCGGCCTTGTCGGCGGCGCTGCCGTGCACCACCTCGACGACCTTGGCGCCGCTGACGCTGCGGTCATTGCTGACCTGAACCCCAAGCGAGGCGTGCGAGGCGCTGCCGGTCGCGATGAGTTCGTCGGCGATCCGCTTGGCCTGATCCACCGGGATCGCGAAGCCCAGGCCGATCGACCCGCTCTGGCCGCCGTCCTGCCCGCCGGATCCCAGCGTCGCGATGGCCGAGTTCACCCCGACCAGCTCCCCGTTCATATTCACCAGCGCGCCACCGGAGTTGCCGGGGTTGATCGCCGCGTCGGTCTGGATGGCGTCGAGCACAGTGCTCTGGTTTCCGCTGTCGCCGGCGGTCGACACCGGACGGTTCAGCGAGCTGACGATACCGGTGGTGACGGTGCCCTCCAGACCGAGCGGGGAGCCGACGGCCACCACATTCTGGCCGACCCGCAGATCGGCCGACCGGCCGACCGCGATCGGCGTCAGGCCCGACACCCCCTGAGCGCGGATCACGGCGATGTCGCTGGCCGGATCGGCGCCGACGACGGTGAACGGCGCGGTACGGCCGTCGGAGAAGGTCACCGTGGTGGTCGGCTTGGCGCCGTCGGTGTCGATGTTGCCGGGGATGGAGACGACGTGGTTGTTGGTCAGAATCAGCCCGTCGGAGGTCAGGATGATCCCCGAACCCTCCTCGTTCGCCCGGCCAAGATCGGTCTCCAGCTTCACCACGCTGGGCACCACCTTCGCCGCGACCTGCTCGGTGGACCCCACCGGCGCGTTGGCGGCCGGCTGGGTGGGAGCCGCCGCACCGATCGTGTTGGCGACGGTGGTGGATTCGGCCATGCCGCCCGACGGCGCCGAGATCCGCGCGACGGTGCCGCCGATACCGGCGGAGAGCATCGAGAGTGCGACGGCGCCGACGACCAGCGCGCCGGTGCGTCCCCGTCGGCCACCGCCCTGGCGCTGGGTACCCGGGCGGACCGGCGGTGCGGGCGGCAGCTGCACGCCCGGGCGTGCGGCGCGGTTCGGGTCGTAGCCGGGCTCCTGGGTGGCGTAGCGCCAGTCGTAACCCGGCCGGGGATAGGCACCGGTATGCGGCGCACCGGCATAGGGCTGGGCAGAGCCCGGGCGGGGCGCGGCGGGCTGCTGCCCGGTGTACCGCGGATCGTTGGTCATGGACATCTGTACCGGTCCTTTACGTGGGAGGCGGCCGGAATCCAACCGGCCGCCTCTGACATGAACTTAGTTGGCCTCAATATGCCGCGGTGGACTGAGAGTCCACTGAGATAACACTCGGTTCTGTCGATGACTTCCGCGCGAACTTCCAGCGTTGCTCATTATCCCCGGACCGGTCCACCGAGCCGGGCATCTCCGGCCCCGGCGTGCCCGGCAGGACCAGGTGAAACGCCGCTCCCGGCGGAGTGCCGCCGGGCACCGTGTCCTCGATCCACAACGCGCCGCCGTGTTTGAGCACCACCTGCTGCACGATCGCCAGACCCAGCCCCGAGCCGGGCATCGCGCGCGCAGCATCCGAACGGTAGAACCGTTCGAAGACCAGCCTGCGCTCCTGCTCCGGAATACCCGGACCGTGGTCGGCGACCACCAACTCGGCCATCGAGGTGTCGGTGCGCCGCAGCACCACCTCCACCGGGCCGCCGGGCGGGCTCCACTTCGCGGCGTTGTCGAGCAGGTTGAGCACGGCCCGCGACAACCCGGCGGCGTCGCCGAACACGTGCCACGGGACGACCGAGACGACGAACTCGACGTCGCTGCGCCGGCGCCGGACACGCTCCAGGCACCGATCGATGACCTCGTTGAGGTCGACGACGTCGTGCACGACGGCTCCGGCGTCGTCGCGGGTCAGGTCGACCAGGTCGCCGACCAGGGTGGACAGTTCCTCGATCTGGCCCACCACATCTGCGCGCAGGCCGGCCATCTCCTGCTCCGGGATCGGCGGCGCGCCCGGTTGCTGGGCCGCGATCAGCAACTCCACGTTGGTGCGCAGCGAGGTCAGCGGGGTGCGCAGTTCGTGCCCGGCGTCGCTGACCAGCCGAGCTTGTCGTTCCCGTGATTCGGCCAGCGCCCGCAGCATCATGTTGAACGCCTCGGTCAGCCGGGCCAGCTCGTCACTGCCGAACACCGGGATGGGCCGCAGGTCGTCGGTGCGGGCCACCCGCTCGGCGGCCTCGGTGAGCCGACCCACCGGCCGCAGGCCGGTGCGGGTCACCGCGCCGCCGGCAATGGCGGCGATCACCACCCCGATGCCGCCGACCGCCAGCAGCACCCCGCGCAGCCGGTTCATCACCGCCTGCGTGGGTGCCAGGCTCTTCGACAGCAGCAGGCTGCTGCCATTGCTCAAGTGCACCGCGAGCACCCGCTGCTGACCGGCGGTGCGCCGGGACATGAACAGCTCGCCGCTGATCACCGATTTCTCCGGGGCGCCGATCGGCAGGGTCTGGCCCTCCTGATTGGCGGTGTAGATGGACCGGCCCGGGTTGATCAGCATGGCGTTGACGTCGGAGTAGGCGGTGCCCTCGATGGCCTTGCCCGGGTCGGCAGCCAGTGACCCGCTGGCGATCAGCAGCTGGGCGCGGCTCTGCAGCTGGGTGTCGATGTCGTCGTAGAGCGCCGCGGAGACCACCGCGTAGACGGCGAAGCTGATGAGGACGACGACCATCGCCACCATCGACATGGCCAGCAGCATGACCCGCGACCGCAGCGACAATGACGCGGTCGACGGCCTAGGCCGACCGATGAAACGACCCCCGGAGCCCCACCTGGTCACGGCGGCGTTTCACGCAGCACGTACCCCACCCCGCGGACGGTGTGGATGAGCCGCGGTTCGCCTTCCGCCTCGGTCTTGCGGCGCAGGTAGCCGACGTAGACCTCCAGGGCGTTGCCCGAGGTCGGGAAGTCGAAACCCCACACCTCTTCCAGGATCCGGCTGCGGGTGAGTACCCGGCGAGGATTGGCGATCAGCATCTCCAGCAGTGCGAACTCGGTGCGGGTCAGGCTGATGTGGCGATCCCCGCGGGTGACGTCACGGGTCACCGGGTCCAGGGTCAGGTCGGCGAAGGTCATCGCCGCGGAGTCGCCGCCGTCGTCGGGGGTGGTGCGGCGCAGCAGCGCCCGCATCCGTGCCAGCAGTTCCTCCAGCGCAAACGGTTTGGGCAGGTAGTCGTCGGCGCCGGCGTCGAGTCCGGCGACCCGCTCGGACACCGAATCGCGGGCGGTCAACACCAGGACGGGCAGGTCGTCACCGGTGCTGCGCAGCCGCCGGCATACCTCCAGGCCGTCCAGTCGCGGCATCATCACGTCGAGGATCACCGCGTCCGGGCGATCGTTGGTGATCACGTCGAGCGCCTCTACGCCGTCCTCGGCCAGCAGGACGTTGTAACCGTTGAAGGACAGGGATCGGCGCAGCGACTCACGCACCGCACGGTCGTCGTCGACGACAAGAATTCGCACGGGCATCAGTGTTATCGCACCACCTGAGAGCGCGCTGAGAGGCGCGCCGCATCGCGATAAGAGCGATTACGGTGCGCCGCGGGTTCTCGGGTCAGCGCTTGTCGAGGTCGACCAGGCCCAGGCGCGCGGCCTTGAGCAGCCGGCGCGGCACCTTGTGGGCGCGACCGGCGACGGTCACGCTGACCAGCGGCGTGGCCTCGGCCTTCCACTGCGCGCGACGCGAACGGGTGTTGGAACGCGACATCCGGCGTTTCGGCACAGCCATGACGTACATCTCCCTTGCTTCGAGGATCCGTCGGGCGGGATGAACGCACGCCAACGGCGACAGTTGTCCCCCACGATAGCCGGTGGAGTCGGCCCGCTCCAAAATCCCAGGCGTCGGGCGACCCGGCCGATGGCAATGCAACCCGCGGTACTGGATAACCGACCACCCGGTTGGTAGGTTCGGCGGAACGTACAACGATGGGCGGGAGAGTCTGTGACGGCGGTGCGGATCGGCAACTGCTCGGGTTTCTACGGCGACCGGCTCGCCGCCATGCGGGAAATGCTCACCGGCGGTGAGCTGGACTACCTCACCGGCGACTACCTGGCCGAACTCACCATGCTGATCCTCGGCCGGGACCGGATGAAGAACCCCGACCGCGGCTACGCCCGCACCTTCCTGCGCCAGCTGGAGGACTGCCTGGGCGAGGCGCAGGACCGAGGCGTGCGCATCGTCGCCAACGCCGGCGGCCTCAATCCCGCCGGTCTGGCCACCGCCATCGGCGACCTGTCCGACCGCCTGGGCCTGCGGGTCAACGTCGCCCACGTCGAGGGCGACGACCTGGTGGGCCGCGCGGACGACCTCGGGCTGGGCACTCCGCTGACCGCAAACGCCTATCTGGGTGCCTGGGGCATCGTCGACTGCCTCGACGCCGGCGCCGACGTCGTGGTGACCGGCCGGGTCACCGACGCCTCGGTGATCGTCGGGCCGGCCGCCGCGCATTTCGGTTGGGCGCGCGCCGACTACGACCGGCTGGCGGGAGCGGTGCTGGCCGGGCACGTCATCGAATGCGGCACCCAGGCCACCGGCGGCAACTTCGCGTTCTTCCGGGAGATCCCGGACCTCATCCACCCCGGTTTCCCACTGGCCGAGATCTTTGACGACGGCTCCTCGGTGATCACCAAGCATCCCGGTACCGGCGGCGCGGTCACCGTGGACACCGTCACCGCACAGCTGCTGTATGAGATCACCGGTGCCCGCTACGCCAACCCCGACGTCACCGCCCGGGTGGACAGCATCTGTGTCGACGCCGACGGCCCGGACCGGGTGCGCATCAGCGGGGCCGTCGGGGAACCGCCGCCCCCGACGCTGAAGGTCTCGCTCAACTCGATCGGCGGTTTCCGCAATTCGGTCACCTTCGTGCTCACCGGTCTCGATATCGAGGCCAAGGCCGATCTGCTGCAGCGCCAGCTCGCCGCGGCGATGACGGTGACTCCCGCCGAGCTGGACTGGACGCTGGCCCGCACCGATCACCCCGACGCCGATACCGAGGAGACTGCCAGCGCGCTGCTGCACTGCACGGTCCGCGACCCGGATCCGGCGAAGGTCGGGCGCGCCTTCACCGGCGCCGGCATCGAGCTCGCGCTGGCCAGCTATCCGGGTTTCCACGTCACCGCCCCGCCCGGCGAGGGACAGGTGTACGGCGCCTATGCGGCCGGGTACGTCGACGCGGCCGAGGTGCCGCACATCGCCGTGCACGCCGACGGCACCCGCATCGACATTGCACCGGCCGCTGAAACGCTGGTGCTGGCGGCGGCCGAGGAGCCGGAGCTGCCCGAGCCGCTGCCGGGCGGCCCCACCCGCCGGGTTCCGCTGGGCACCATCGCCGGCGGCCGCAGCGGCGACAAGGGCGGATCGGCCAACATCGGACTGTGGGTGCGCACCGAGGAGCAGTGGCGCTGGCTTGCGCACACCCTGACCGTGGAGAAGCTGCGCGAACTGCTGCCCGAAACCGCCGAACTGCCGGTCACCCGGCACGTGCTGCCGAATCTGCGGGCGGTCAACTTCGTCGTCGAAGACATCCTGGGCACCGGAGTGGCCGACAACGCCCGCTTCGACCCGCAGGCCAAAGGTCTCGCCGAATGGCTACGCGGCCGCTCCCTGGACGTCCCCGAGGAACTCCTATGAGGAAGAAGAGACTTCTGTGAGCATCTGGAACACCCCCGAGCGCGAGCAACTGCGTGCCACCGTGCGCGACTTCGCCGCGCGGGAGATCCTGCCGTACGCCGACGAGTGGGAGCGCGCAGGTGAGATCCCGCGGGATCTGCACCGCAAGGCCGGCGAGCTCGGCCTGCTGGGCGTGCAGTTCCCGGAGTCCGCCGGCGGTTCCGGCGGCGACGGCGCCGACGCCGTGATCGTGTGCGAGGAACTGCACCAATCCGGTGTTCCCGGTGGAACTTTCGCCTCGCTGTTCACCTGCGGCATCGCCGTTCCGCACATCATCGCCTCCGGCAACCGGGATCTCATCGAGCGGTTCGCGATCCCGGCGCTGCGCGGCGAGATGATCGGGTCGCTGGCCATCACCGAACCCCGCGGCGGCTCCGACGTCGGGCACCTAACCACTCGCGCCGAGCGCGACGGCGACCACTACGTGATCAACGGCGCCAAGACCTACATCACCTCGGGCGTGCGCGCGGACTTCGTCGTCACCGCCGCGCGCACCGGCGGCCCGGGGGCCGGCGGCGTCTCGCTGATCGTGGTGGAGAAGGGCACACCCGGCTTCGAGGTGACCCGCCGGCTCGACAAGATGGGCTGGCGCTCCAGCGATACCGCCGAACTGTCCTACTCCGACGTGCGCGTTCCGGTGGCCAACCTGGTCGGCGCGGAGAACAGCGGTTTCTTCCAGATCGCGGCGGCGTTCGTCTCCGAACGGATCGGCCTTGCCGCCCAGGCGTATTCAAGCGCCCAGCGCTGCCTGGACCTGACCGTGGCGTGGTGCCGGGACCGAGAGACCTTCGGCCGCCCGCTGATCACCCGCCAGGCCGTGCAGAACACCCTCTCGGAGATGGCCCGCCGTATCGACGTAGCCCGGGTCTACTCCCACGCTCTGGTGGAGCGCCAGCTCGCCGGCGAGACCGACCTGATCGCCGAGGTGTGCTTCGCCAAGAACACCGCCGTGGAGTCCGGCGAGTGGGTGGCCAACCAGGCGGTCCAGCTGTTCGGCGGCATGGGCTACATGACCGAATGCGAAGTGGAGCGCCAGTACCGCGATATGCGCATCATCGGGATCGGCGGCGGCACCAACGAGATCCTGACCAGCCTGGCCGCCAAACTGCTGGGCTTCCAGGGCTGATCCGGCCGAACTTCCTGATCCGGGAAAGGACATCATGTGACCACGCTGACCTCCGCCCTTGATACCGGCTCGGCCGGCTATCGCGAGGCCGCCGAGTCGACCACCGCCAAACTCGCCGAACTCGATACCGAGCTGGCCAAGGCGCTGGCCGGCGGTGGCGAGAAGTACGTGAGCCGGCACCGCTCACGCGGCAAGATGACCGCCCGGGAACGCATCGAGGCCCTCGTCGACGCGGACTCGCCGTTCCTGGAACTGTGCGCGCTGGCCGCCTACGGCAGCGATTTCCAGGTCGGGGCCTCGGTGATCGTCGGCATCGGCGCCGTCGAGGGCGTCGACTGCCTGATCGTCGCCAACGATCCCACCGTCAAGGGCGGCACCAGCAACCCGTGGACGCTGCGCAAGACGTTGCGCGCCAACCAGATCGCATGCGAGAACCGGCTGCCGGTGGTCTCCCTGGTGGAATCCGGTGGCGCCGATCTGCCCACCCAGAAGGAGATCTTCATCCCCGGCGGGCAGATGTTCCGGGATCTGACCCGGCTGTCGGCCGCCGGAATCCCCACCGTCTCACTGGTGTTCGGTAACTCCACGGCCGGCGGCGCCTACATCCCCGGGATGAGCGATCACGTCGTGATGATCAAGGAACGGTCCAAGGTGTTCCTGGCCGGGCCGCCGCTGGTCAAGATGGCCACCGGCGAGGAGTCCGACGACGAAGCCCTGGGCGGCGCCGAAATGCACGCGCGCACCTCGGGTCTGGCCGACTACCTGGCCGTCGACGAACTCGATGCCATCCGCATCGGCCGGCGCGTGGTGGCCCGCCTCAACTGGACCAAGCAGGGACCCGCGCCCCGCCCGTACGCCGAACCGCGCTTCGACGCCGAGGAATTGATCGGCATCGTCGGTGCCGATCTGCGCATCCCCTTCGACCCGCGCGAGGTCATCGCCCGGATCGCCGACGACTCCGATTTCGACGAGTTCAAGCCGCTCTACGGCAGCTCGCTGGTCACCGGTTGGGCGTCGGTGCACGGCTATCCGGTCGGGATCCTTGCCAACGCCCGCGGCGTGCTGTTCTCCGAGGAGTCCCAAAAGGCCACCCAGTTCATCCAATTGGCCAATCGGTCGGACACTCCCCTGTTGTTCCTGCACAACACCACCGGCTACATGGTGGGCCGGGAATACGAGGAGGGCGGGATGATCAAGCACGGATCGATGATGATCAACGCCGTCTCCAACTCGACCGTGCCGCACATCTCGCTGCTGATCGGCGCCTCCTACGGCGCCGGGCACTACGGGATGTGCGGACGTGCCTACGACCCGCGGTTCCTGTTCGCCTGGCCGTCGGCAAAGTCCGCGGTGATGGGCGGCGCGCAGCTGGCCGGTGTGCTGTCGATCGTCAGCCGCGCCGCCGCCGAGGCCCGCGGCCAGGCGTTCAACGAGGAGGCCGACGCGGCGTTGCGCGCGGCCGTCGAGGCCCAGATCGAGGCCGAGTCACTTCCGATGTTCCTGTCCGGGCGGCTCTACGACGACGGGGTGATCGACCCCCGCGACACCCGAACGGTACTGGGAATGTGCCTGTCCGCCATCGCCAGTGGCCCGATCGAGGGGACGTCGAACTTCGGCGTCTTCCGGATGTAGGGGAACGCGCATGAGCATCACCAAGGTTCTGGTCGCCAACCGCGGGGAGATCGCCCGCCGGGTGTTCCACACCTGTCGCCGCCTCGGTCTGGGCACCGTCGCGGTCTACACCGATCCCGACGCCGAGGCGCCGCACGTCGCCGAGGCCGACGCCCGGGTGCGCCTCGACGACATCCGCGGCTACCTCGACATCGACGTCATCATCGACGCCGCCCGGGTGTCCGGTGCCGACGCCATCCACCCCGGCTACGGATTCCTTTCCGAGAACGCCGAATTCGCCGCGGCGGTGATCGCCGCCGGGCTGACCTGGATCGGCCCGCCGGTGGCGGCGGTCACCGCGATGGGTTCCAAGATCGAGTCCAAGAAGTTGATGGACGCCGCCGGCGTTCCGGTGCTGGCCGAGCTCGACCCGTCCACCGTCACCGCTGACGCGCTGCCGGTGCTGGTCAAGGCATCGGCCGGTGGTGGCGGTCGCGGGATGCGTGTGGTGACCGAACTGTCGGCGCTGGCCGACGAGGTCGCCGCTGCCGGACGTGAAGCCGCGACGGCGTTCGGCGATCCGACGGTGTTCTGCGAGCGCTATCTGCCCACCGGCCACCACATCGAGGTACAGGTGCTCGCCGACGCGCACGGCACCGTGTGGGCCGTCGGTGAGCGGGAATGCTCCATCCAGCGCCGGCACCAGAAGATCATCGAGGAGGCGCCCGCACCGCTGGTCGAACGCGTCGCGGGCATGCGCGAGCGGCTGTTCGACGCCGCGCGGCTGGCGGCCACCGCGATCGGCTACACCGGTGCAGGCACCGTGGAGTTCCTCGCCGACGACAACGGGGACTTCTTCTTCCTGGAGATGAACACCCGGCTGCAGGTCGAGCACCCGGTCACCGAGGCGACCACCGGCCTGGACCTGGTGGAGTTGCAGATCGCCGTCGCCGACGGGGACCGGCTGCCCGCTCAGCCGCCCGCCTCGACCGGCCATGCCATCGAGGTCCGGCTCTACGCCGAGGATCCGGCCCGCAACTGGCTGCCGCAGACCGGCACCGTGGAACACTTCGACGTGCCCAACACCGAGACCGAATTCGACAACCCGCGCCGTGCGGGCATTCGGCTGGACAGCGGGATCGTCACCGGTTCGACGGTCTCGGTCCACTACGACCCGATGTTGGCGAAGGTCATCGCGGTGGCACCGACCCGGCGGGCGGCCGCCGCGATGCTGTCCGCCGCACTGGCGCGCACCCGGCTGCACGGGGTGCGCACCAACCGGGACCTGCTGGTCAACGTCCTGCGACATCCGGCCTTCCTCGCCGGCGACACCGACACCGCGTTCTTCGACACCCACGGCCTGGCCGCTCTGGCCGCACCGCTGCTGGACGAGGCGAGCGTCCGGCTCTGCGCCGTCGCCGCCACCCTGGCCGCCGTCGAACACAACCGCGTCACCGCCACCGCGTTTCCCGGCATCCGCGCCGGCTGGCGCAACGTGGTCTCCGGCGACCAGCACAAGGTGTTCCGGGCCGAGCCGGAGGAGACCGAATACCGGGTCGCCTACCGGTACACCCGCGACGGTGTGCTGCTGCCCGAGGACGAGGGAGTGCGCGTCGTCGCCGCCGGCCCGGACCGCGTGGTCCTGGCCGTCGAGAACGGTGGTTCGGCAGCCGAGGCGGTCTACACCGTCGCCCGCCACGGTGACCGCGTGTTCGTCGACACCGCCCCCGGCGGTGTGGAATTCGTCGCCGTCCCCCGCTTCGTCGAACCGGGCTCGACGGTGGCACCCGGCTCCTTGGTCGCCCCGATGCCCGGCATGGTGATCCGCGTCGCCGCCGCGCTCGGGGACACCGTGACGGCGGGCCAGCCGCTGCTGGTGCTGGAGGCCATGAAGATGGAACACACCCTGGCCGCCCCCAACGACGGGGTGCTCGCCGAGCTGAACGTGACCGCGGGCCAGCAGGTCGACGTCGGCACGGTCCTCGCCCTGGTCACTGAACCCGAGAACTGAAAACCCCGAAACCCACAGGAGAAACCCCATGACCGACACCGGATTCATCGAGAACGAGGAGCGCCGCGCGCTGCGCCAGGCCGTCGCCGACTTCGCCGGCGGCTACGGCCCGGAGTACTACCTGGAGAAGGCCCGCGCCGGGCAGCACACCTCCGAATTGTGGAACGAGGCCGGCAAGCTCGGCTTCCTCGGGGTGAACCTGCCCGAGGAGTACGGCGGCGGCGGGGCCGGCATGTACGAACTGTCACTGGTGATGGAGGAGATGTCGGCGGCCGGGTGCGGCCTGCTGATGATGGTGGTCTCCCCCGCCATCAACGGCACCATCATCTCCAAGTTCGGCACCGAGGAGCAGAAGCGGCGCTGGATCCCGGGCATCGCCGACGGGTCGATCACCATGGCGTTCGCCATCACCGAACCCGACGCCGGGTCCAACTCGCACCGGATCACCACCACCGCGCGCCGCGACGGCAGCGACTGGATCCTCTCGGGCCAGAAGGTGTTCATCTCCGGCGTCGACCAGGCGCAGGCGATCCTGGTGGTCGGCCGCACAGAGGAGGCCAAGACCGGCAACCTCAAACCGGCGCTGTTCGTCGTCCCGATCGACACCCCGGGAATGAGCTGGACCAAGATCGACATGGAACTGGTCAGCCCGGAGTCGCAGTTCCAGCTGTTCTTCGACGAGGTGCGCCTGCCCGCCGACGCGCTGGTCGGCGCCGAAGACGCCGCCATCGCCCAGCTGTTCGCCGGGCTGAACCCGGAGCGGATCATGGGTTCGGCCAGTGCCGTCGGCCTGGGCCGGCTGGCCGTGAACAAGGCGTCGGACTACATGAAGACCCGCCAGGTGTGGAAGCAGCCGATCGGTACCCATCAGGGCCTGGCGCACCCGCTGGCCGCCATCCACATCGAGCTTGAGATGGCCAAGCTCATGATGCAGAAGGCCGCGGCCCTGTACGACTCCGGTGACGACTGGGGCGCCGCCGAGGCCGCCAACATGGCCAAGTACGCCGCCGGCGAGGCATCGGTGCGCGCAGTCGACCAGTCCGTGCAGTGTCACGGCGGCAACGGCCTGACCGTCGAATACGGCGTCGCCTCGATGGTGACGGTGTCGCGGCTGGCCCGGATCGCGCCGATCAGCCGCGAGATGATCCTGAACTTCGTCGCGCAGACCTCGCTGGGTCTGCCCCGGTCGTACTGATGGATCAGCTCGTCGAGTACAGCGTCACCGACCGGGTGGCGCGGCTGACGCTGAACTCGCCGCACAACCGCAACGCGCTGTCCACCACGCTGGTCACCCAGCTGCGCGGGCGCCTCGACGATGCCGCGGCCGACCCCTCGGTGCGCATGGTGGTGCTGACCCACGCCGGACGGACGTTCTGCGCCGGAGCCGACCTGTCGGAGGTGTCGGGCGCGTCCCCAGAGGAGATGGCGGCCGGCCGGGCCGCCGAGATGACGGCGGTGCTGCGAGCCATCCTGGAGTGCCCGCGGCCGGTGATCGGAGTGGTCGACGGGCACGTGCGGGCCGGTGGGATGGGCCTGATCGGCGCGTGCGACCTGGTGCTGGCCGGCCCGAACTCCACCTTCGGCCTGACCGAAGCGAGGATCGGGGTGGCGCCGGCGATGATCTCGCTGACCCTGCTGCCGAAGCTCTCCCCGCGGGCGGCCGGCCGCTACTTCCTGACCGGGGAGACGTTCGACGCGGCCACCGCCGTCGAGATCGGTCTGGTCACGGTGGCCGCCGGCACCGCCGAGGACCTCAACGCCGCGCTGTCGGGCTTCGTCGAGGATCTCCGCAAGGGCTCCCCGCAGGGGCTGGCGGCCTCGAAGGCGCTGACGACGGCACCGATCCTGGCCGTCTTCGACCGGGATGCGCATCGGCTGGCCACCGAGTCGGCGCGGCTGTTCACCACCGCCGAGGCGCACGAGGGGATGCTGGCCTTCCTGCAGAAACGCCCGCCGGAATGGGCGCTGCCGGCGGGTGACTAGGCCGACGCCGGCTCGCGGAGCTTTTGGGATGACATCGATTCGCCACCCGCGTCGTCTATGCGGTGGCGGCCATTCGTCGTAGGCTCTGAGGGCGATGAGTGAGTCAGCCCGGAAGAACGCGCCGCCGCGCGCGGATGATACCGATCGGATTCAGCTCGCCCAGTTGCTGACCGATGCGGCTGCGACGGGCCGGCTGGATCTCGGTGAGTACGAGGACCGACTGGCGCGTGCGTACTCGGCCACCACCTACGCCGAGCTGGACCGGCTGACCGCCGACCTGCCCGAGATCGCCAATACCCGCCGCGGCGCCTGCAAGCCGGCGCCGTCGACGACACTGCTGGGGATCATGAGCGGTTTCGAGCGGCGCGGTCGTTGGAACGTGCCGCGGAAACTGACCATGTTCTCGCTGTGGGGTGGCGGGGTGGTGGACCTGCGGTATGCCGACTTCACCTCGCCCGACGTGGAGATCAAGGCCTACTCGATCATGGGCGGCCAGACCATCCTGCTGCCACCGGAGGTCAACGTCACCGTCGACGGCGCCAGCGTGATGGGCGCATTCGAGGATCACACCGCCGGCGAGGGGACACCGGGCGCGCCGGTGGTGACGGTCCGCGGCTTCTCGCTGTGGGGCGGTGTCACCGTCCGCCGCAAGAAACGACGTCGTCAGACGCCGAACGAGATCAGCTGACTACTCGCCCTTCGATTCTTGCTTCTTGGCCTTCTTGCCATAGGACTTACCGGCGCCGTCGTTCTTGGGCTTGGCGTCCTGCTGCCCGCCGTCGTCCTTCTTGACAGTCTGCTTCTGGGACCCGCCGCTGAGTGCATTGGAGATCCGCTCGCCGGCCTTCTGCAGACCACCCGTGATGCGGTTCGTGGTGTCTTGCATCCGCTGACCGAGGTTGGCACCCGAGGCCTTCTTCTGACCGGGGGCCTTCTTGGCGGTTGACGGGCCCGAACCGACGCCGTCGTTCACGGTGAGGTTCTGCTCGCTCAGTTGGTCCTTGGCCGCGGTGGCGCCGACCGGGTGCTCGGCATCTTCTCCGGCAACGGCGACAGTGGGCGCGGCCGCGCCGACGACCGGCGTGATGAGATTGCCCTTCGTAGCAACGTCGGGCGTTACCGAGGGCTCCGTGGCGGCCGCCGGCGGGGTGACCTCAGCCGCAGGCTGGGCCGCCGGGAGAGCTGCCAACGCAAGCTTCTTGTCGACAACCTTGCCCGGGACGAGGGTTTGAGCCTCTGTACTGGCCACCGCGAACGATTGCGTCAGCTTGGCGTCTTTCTGGTCGGCGGCTCCGAGGTCTTCGTTGCCGCCGATTTCACCATTCGACGGGTTGACACCGCGAGTGGTGTCGCCGACGAGCGATGCGACCTCGGTCTTCGGGGCGCCGACCTTCGCCAGCTGGTCCACCAATGATCCGACGGGCGTGCCCAGGACGTCGATGCCCAGGGTGTTCGACACCTGCTGCAGGACCTTCTTGATCACCACCGCCGTGGCGGCAAACGTCCCGTGGTTGCCCTGTTCATCTTCAAAGAACAGAGTGTTGAGGACGTCGCCCAAGTCCGTGCTCACCAGATCGGCTGCGGACACTGCCAAAAGCATAGGAATCACGCCCGGCTGCAGTAATAGATCACCGATGCCGTCCCCGAGGGAATTTCCAGCCAGGTAAACCGCATCCAGAGGGTTCAGCAGGTAATGCGCGACGGCGGCCTGCGGCGTGTCCGGGCCGCCGGTCAGTTCGCTGAACCCGACCTCCAGTCCAGCCTGAGGTCCAGCCCAGAAGTACCAGTCATCGGCTTCCACACCTGAGCCGAGCGCTTTGTCCACCAAGTAGTAGGCCGCCGCAAATGGACTGCCGATTTCAACATTCGCCGGGTAATCCGGATCAGGTTCAAACACGGTGCCCGTATAACCGTTGGACAACGCGTCCAGGAATCCCTGCAGCGTGATGTCCGACAACGACGTCATCCGGTAGCCGACGTGCACGTTTTCCAGCGGCTTGGAACCCGGGGCCGCCTCGACCTGGCCGCTGCCCGGCGCGAACAGCGACGGCCCGGCGGCCACGATGGCCGCTGCGGACACCAGCGCGACACCCGCCGACAAGATGGGCTTGCGTGGCATGCGAGTTCCCCCGGTCCGTGTCTCAGCCGTCTGCCATCGGTTTCAATCGAGAAGGCGAGGCCTTTTTCAGGTTCATCTTAGGTGGTCGGACCGACAATGTGCCACCTCGCCCCTATCGCCCGGCGGTAGGCTCGGTGTAGCCGCAAAACCGTCCCGATCGGCCATTCCGTCCCACCGAGCCGCCCCTACCGACGACCGGAGTCACATGTCCCCCACCATCAGCAGCGTCTCGGTGCTCGGCGCCGGGGTGCTGGGTTCCCAGATCGCCTTCCAGACCGCGATCAAGGGCTTCCCCGTCACCGTCTACGACATCAACGACGACGCGCTGACGACCGCCCGGAGCCGCTTCGACAAGCTCGCCGCAACCTACGTGAAGTCGGTGGCCGGGGTCGACGCCGACGCGGCCAAGGCGGCGCTGGACCGGCTCACCCTGACCACCGACCTGGCCGCGGCCGCCCAGTCTGACCTGGTCGTCGAGGCGGTGCCGGAGATCCTGGACCTCAAGCGGGAAACCTACGAGAAGCTCGACAAGCTGGCACCGGCGAAAACCATCTTTGCCAGCAACTCCTCGACGCTGCTGCCCAGTGACCTCAAAGACTTCACCGGCCGCCCGGACAGGTTCCTGAACCTGCACTTCGCCAACATGATCTGGCTGCACAACACCGCCGAGGTGATGGGTTCCCCGGACACCGACCCGAAGGTCTACGCCGAGGTCGTCGCATTCGCCAAGGCCATCGGCATGGTCCCGATCGAGCTGCACAAGGAGAAGGCCGGCTACGTGCTGAACTCACTGCTGGTGCCGTTCCTGCGGGCCGGCATGGAACTGGTCGCCGGCGGCTACGCCGACCCGGGCGATGTCGACGAGACCTGGCGGGTCGGCACCGGCGCACCGGCCGGGCCCTGTCAGATCTGGGACGTCGTCGGCATGCGCACCGGCTACAACATCATGGCCGCCGGCACCGACGAGGAGAAGCAGCTCGCCGCCTGGCTGAAGAAGAACTACATCGACCAGGGCAAGCTCGGCCTGGAGTCCGGCGAGGGCTTCTACAAGTACACCTGAGCTGCAAACAGTTCAGCGGCGGCGGCGCGAGGTCAGGTAGTCGCCGACGACGGCGGCACCCAGGCCGTCGAGGTCGGGATCGATGACCCGGCCGCCCACCCGTCGGGCGATCTGGTCGATGAACCGCGCCAGCCCGGGATCGTCGCCGAGGCGGAAGATGGTGATCTGCGCGCCGAGGCGGGCGACCTCGTCGAACGCCCGGACGGTCAGCCCGATGGTCCGCGGGTGCGGCGGATACCCGAAGAACGCCTCGGCGCCGTCACCGAAATCCTCCAGGTGCGCGGTCGGCTCACCGTCGGTGACGATCAGCACCACCGGCGCGGCGTTGGGGTGCCGGCGCAGGTGCCGGGCGGCCAGCAGCAGCGCGTGATGCAGGTTGGTGCCCTGCTCGTAGGCGGCCTCCAGCCCGGTCAGTTCGGCGGTGGTCAGCGTGCGGGCCTGCCGGCCGAACGCGATCACCTGGAGCTCGTCGGAGCGGAACCGGGTGCTGATCAGGTGGTTGAGCGCCAGCGCGGTGCGCTTCATCGGCACCCAGCGGTCCTCCATCACCATGGAGAACGAGGTGTCCACAAGCAGCGCGACGGCGGCCTGGGTGCGGGTCTCGGTCTCGGACACCTCGACGTCGTCGACGGTCAGGCGCAACGGGCCGTCCTCACCGGTACCGGCGCGGCGCAGCACCGCGTTGGTCAGACTGCGGGTGACGTTCCAGGGCTCGGTGTCGCCGAACTCCCACGCCCGGGTCGCGCCGGTCAGCTCACCGGCGGCACCGGCGCGACGGGTGTTGCGTTCCCCGTGTCGCGCGGACAGCCGCTCGGCGACGTCGCGCAGCGCGGCCTTGCCCAACTGCCGCATGGCCTTCGGCGACAGCCGCCAGTTGCCGTCGGAACCGCGGTCCAGAAAGCCCTGGTCCATCAGAGAGCGCTCCAGTTCGGCCAGCGCGCGGGCGTCGACGGCGGCCTCGTCGCCGAGCTGGCGGGCCAGCATGTCCAGGTCCACGTCCTCCATCGAGGCCCCGGCGTAGCCCTGGGACAGTTGCTCGGCGAGCTCTTCCAGTTCGCCGATGTCGGCCATCACCTGGGTGGCCTCCGACATGCCGAGCGGGTCGTTGCCGGAGAACTGCTGCTCGCCGGTCCAGTCCTCACCGGGCCGGGCGGCCTGCAGGTGCGAGTCGAGCCGGTTCAGGGCGTCCATCAGCTCCGGGGAACCGAAGGCCTGCTGTGCCAGGGCGTCGAGTTCGGCGCGCTGCTCGGCCGAGAGGCTGTTGCGGAAACGCTGGGCGGCCGCGGCGCGTTTGGCCAGCGAGTCCAGCAGTTCGTCGATGTTCTGCGGGTTTTCCGGGAAGTGCTGGCCGTGCTTGGCCATGAAGTCGTCGAAGTCGTCGTCGGTGTCCTCGCCGCGGGCGTGCTTGTCGAGCAGTTCATTGAGGTCGTCGAGCATCTGTTTGACGGCGGCACGGTCCTCGTCGGTGGCGTTTTCGAGTGCTTCCTTCATGCCCTCGAACCGCTGGCCGAGCATCTCCGCGCCGAGCAGATCCTTGATCTGCTGGTACTTTTCACGGGCCTCGGCGCTGCGCCAGTCGTAGCCGGACAGTTCCTGCACAGCCTTGGCCGGGGACGACGGCAACGCCTCCAGCTGCAGCTCGGAGAACCGGGCGTCGTCGTCGAGCGCCCGGGCGAGTTCCTTGCGTTCGGCCAGCACCGCCTCGTCGAGCAGGCGCTTGACGTCGGCGAGGGTGCCGTCGAGGTTGTGATCGCGTAGCAGTTCCCGGCGTTTGCGGTTGGCCTCGGCGGCCAGCCGGTCGGTGCCTTTGAGGTCTTTCATGCCGCGGCGCAGCAGTTCGGACAGGGCGCGCCGGGGTGAGGCGCCGGCCATCACGTCCTCGCCGATGTGCTCCAGTGCCTCGCGCAGGTCGATCGGCGGGGCGAGCGGGTCCGGCCCGCCGCTGTAGCGGGAGTACCGGGTCAGCCGGCGGCTTGTGCTCATGGGCCGCACTCCTCATCCCTCATGCGCCGTACTCCTCACCGCTTCATCGTCGTCCGGCCATCACCCATAGACCGTTTCGCCCTCGCCGGTGGTCTTGTCGATCCGCTTGGCCAGATACAGTGCCTCCAAAGCCAATTCGGCGGCCGAGGCCCGTCGCGCCGGGCTGTCGGCGCCGAGGCGTTCGGCAACGTCATCGAGCACCGCGAGCTCCGGCAGCGAGGCCAGGACGTCGACGACGGACACCCGCTCGCCGGTGGTCACCGGGGAACCCGCCTCGATCGCGACCACCAGCGGCCCGACGTCCAGGCCGCCGAGCGCGCGGGCGGCGGTGTCGGCGGTGGCCCGTCGCAGCAGGTGTTCGAGCACCGCCTGCTCTCGGCCCTCCTCGCCGGATTCGAATTCCAGCTTGCCGCGCAGCACGTCGATGATGGTGGACAGATCCACCACCCGGGCCACCGGTTCGTCCTCACCGAGAAGGGCCGCGCGGTGGCGCGCGGACGCGGCGACGGTCTCGGCGGCGGCGATGGCGAATCGGGCCGACACCCCGGAGCGCTGGTCGATGGAGGTGGATTCCCGCAGCAGCCGGGCGAATCGGGCGATGATCGCCAACAGGTATTCGGGCACCTCGGCGCTCAGGTGCGCCTCCTGTGCGATGACGCCGACCTCGGCGTCGAGTTCGGCCGGGTAATGGGTGCGGATCTCGGCGCCGAAGCGGTCCTTGAGCGGGGTGATGATCCGGCCGCGGTTGGTGTAGTCCTCCGGGTTGGCCGAGGCCACCACCAGCACGTCCAGCGGCAGCCGCAGGGTGTAGCCGCGGATCTGGATGTCGCGCTCCTCCATCACGTTGAGCATCGACACCTGGATGCGTTCGGCCAGGTCGGGCAGCTCGTTGACGGCGACGATGCCGCGGTGCGCGCGCGGGATCAGCCCGTAGGCGATGGTCTCCGGGTCGCCCAGGCTGCGGCCCTCGGCGACCTTGATCGGGTCGATGTCGCCGACGAGGTCGGCCACGGAGGTGTCGGGGGTGGCCAGCTTCTCGGTGTAGCGCTGGCTGCGGTGGCGCCATTCGATCGGCAGGTCGTCGCCGGATTCGGCGGCCCGGCGTTTCGACTCGGGGGTGATCGGGTCATAGGGGTGCTCGCCGAGTTCGGAGCCGGCGATCACCGGGGTCCACTCGTCGAGCAGGTTGATCAGCGAGCGCAGCAGCCGGGTCTTGCCCTGGCCGCGTTCGCCGAGCAGCACCACGTCGTGCCCGGCGATCAGGGCGCGCTCCAGCTGCGGCAGGACGGTGTCGTCGAAGCCGAGGATCCCCGGCCAGATGGTCTCGGCGGTGTCGCCGGCGGCCAGCGCGGCCAGCAGGTTGTCCCGGATCTCCTCCTTGACGCTTTTCTCGCGGTGTCCGGATGCGCGCAGTTCGCCCACGGTGCGGGCCAAGCCGTTCGGTGCAGTCACCTCTCCAAGTTACGACGTACCCGCCGCGGGGTCCTGCGCTCCCCCGAGTTGGGGGGTCATATGGCACGTAACTGGTCCGTCAACCGACCCGACGGGGTTGAAAGACCACTTAGGAACGCGGGTGCCCGCCATGCATTCCGTCGACCTGCGGTTTTGCCGGGCGCCGCCGGCACGCGGTGTACGTAAGTGGTCGGTCAACCCGCGCGGCGGGGTTGAAAGACCAGTTGCGTGCACCCGAAGCGGGCCGACGCCACCACCGGCTGGTGCAGACTGCGGCCGGCCGGCGCACACCCGGTCAGGTCACGTAGTCGTTGTGCACGACGGGCCAGGGCTCGGGCAGGTCGGTGCGGCCCAGCATCTCCAGCAGGTTGATCTCGATGGTCCGGCTGATCTGGTCCAGCGGGGTGCCGAACATGGTGGGGGCGAACGGGTTCAGCAGCGTCATCCCGATGCCCTGGGTCACCAGGAACACGTAACCCACCACGAACGCCAGCAAGATACCGACCACACCGACGGAGGTGGACAGCACGACGGTGAGGCAGGCGATGAACACCCACACGAACACCCGGGTGTAGTAGTTGTACGTCGGCGGGAAGACGGTGTTTCGGATCCGCTCGGACTTGCCCATCTCGTCGCAGAGCCTGACGATCCGCTCGTCGAGCGCGAGGAACTTGAACCCGTCGATCCTCCCGCCCACCCGCAGCATCTCCAGATCTCGGCTCTGCCAATCCAAAAGCGCGTTGTGCATATTGCGCTTGGCACGCAGCGCGGCGAACTCGTCGTCGGATAGATAGCCGGCGGCCTCGTACTCGAACCGTGCTTCGGGGTATCCGCGCAGACTGGCCTTCAGCGCGTAGACGAAAGCGATGTGGCGGAGCACCATCCGTTCAGCGTGTCCGTCATCGCCGCCGATGTGATACACGCAGTCCCTGGCCCAGGACCGCGATTCGTTGGTCAGTGCACCCCACACCGTGCGCGCCTCCCACCACCGGTCGTAGGCCTGACTATTGGTGAAACCGATGAAGAACGCCAGCGCGGTGCCGAGCAGCGTCGGGATCACCGGCGGAAAGGTCAAGTCGCTGCTGGCCAGGTACTTGTCGGCAAAGAACGTCCCGACGGTGATACCGGCGGCCAGCAGCAGTTCGTGCCACGTGCCGCCGACCACCATCCGTACCGGGATGCGCTTGCGGATCAGCATCAGTGGGCGAAGTGCCGGGCCCCGGTGAGATACAGGGCGATGCCCGCCGCCGCGGCGGCCGCGGTGACCTCGTCGTCGCGGACAGATCCGCCCGGATGCACGATCGCCCGCACACCCGCCGAGGTGAGGGTTTCCAGCCCGTCGGGGAACGGGAAGAACGCGTCGGAGGCCGCGACCGCACCCGACACCCGGTCCCCGGCCCGCTCCACCGCCAACCGGGCCGCGTCGACCCGGTTGACCTGGCCCATACCCACACCGACGGTGGCGCCGTCAGCCGCGATCACGATGGCGTTGGACTTCACCGCCCGGCAGGCCCGCCAGGCGAACACCAGATCGGCCAGCGTCTTCGGGTCGGCCGGGTCACCGGTGGCCAGGGTCCAGTTTGCCGGGTCGTCGCCGTCGGCGTCGAGCACGTCGCGGGTCTGCACCAGCAATCCACCGCTGATCTGGCGGAACTCCGCTCCCCCCTCCATCGGCTCGGCGGCGACCAGGATGCGGATGTTCTTCTTGCCGGACAGGATCTCGACGGCACCGGGCTCGTAGGCCGGCGCGACGATCACCTCGGTGAAGATGCCGGCGACGGTTTCGGCCATCTCGACGCTGACCGTGGTGTTGGTGGCGATCACCCCGCCGAACGCACTGAGCGGATCGCACTCGTGGGCCTTGCGGTGCGCGTCGGCGACCGAAACGTCGGAAACGGCGATGCCGCACGGGTTGGCGTGCTTGATGATCGCCACGCAGATGTCTTCATGGTCAAACGCCGCGCGCCAGGCGGCGTCGGCGTCGGTGAAGTTGTTGTAGGACATCTCTTTTCCGTGCAGCTGCTCGGCCTGGGCCAGGCCCGGCCAGCCGGCGTTGTCGGCGTACAGCGCCGCGCGCTGGTGCGGGTTCTCGCCGTAGCGCAGCTGCGCGGTGCGCCGCCAGGCGCCGGCGAACCACTGCGGCAGCGCTTCGTCGGCACCAGTTTCGGGTGCCAGCACGGTGCCCATCCAGGACGCCACCGCGACGTCGTACTCGGCGGTGTGCCGGAATGCCAGGGCGGCAAGGCGTTTGCGTTCCTCCAGGCTGAATCCGCCGGTGCGCACCGCGGCCAGCACCCCGTCGTAGCCGAGCGGGTCCACCACGACGGCGACGGTCGGGTGGTTCTTCGCCGCCGCGCGCACCATCGACGGGCCGCCGATGTCGATCTGCTCGACGCATTCGTCGGGCGCGGCACCGGATTCCACGGTCTGGGAGAACGGGTACAGGTTGACGACCACCAGGTCGAAGGTCTGCACACCCAGTTCCTCGAGGGCGGCCACGTGTTCGGCCCTGCGGGTGTCGGCCAGCAGTCCGGCGTGGATCTTGGGGTGCAGGGTCTTCACCCGGCCGTCGAGCACCTCCGGGAAGCCGGTCACCTCCTCTACCGGAGTGACCGGGATGCCGTGATCGGCAATGGTTTTCGCGGTCGAACCGGTGGAGACCAGGCTGACGCCGGCGTCGTGCAGACCGCGAGCCAGGTCCACCAGCCCGGTCTTGTCGTAGACGCTGATCAACGCCCGGCGGATCGCTCGTTTGGCAGTCATCGGTACTCCTTATCGGTTTTCCTGGCCGGGCCCGCCCGATGCCGCGTGCGCGGCGCCGATCCGGGCGTGCCGTCCGTTGCAACTCATGCCGCCACGACCGATCGCGGCGATCACATCCACCAGCAGTCGCCGCTCGACGGTCTTGATCCGTTCGTGCAGCGACGCCTCGTCGTCGTCATCGCCGACGGCGACCCCCTCCTGCGCCAGGATCGGGCCGGTGTCCACTCCGGCGTCGACCAGGTGCACGGTCGCGCCGGTGAGCTTGACCCCGTAGGCCAGGGCATCGGCGACGGCGTGCGCTCCGGGGAACGACGGCAGCAGCGCGGGGTGGGTGTTGATGGCTCGGCCGCCGAAGCACTCCAGGAACGCCGGGCCGAGGATCTTCATGAAACCCGCCGACACCACCAGATCCGGCGCGTGCGCGGTGGTCGCGGCGGTCAGCGCAGCGTCCCAGTCCGCGCGCTCGGCATAGTCGCCCAGCGCGACGGTGAACACCGGCAGCCCCGCCGCAGCGGCGATCGCGCCGGCCGGGCAATCCCGGTCGACGCCGACGGCCACCACCTGAGCCGGGTAGTCGTCGGTCGCGGCGGCCAGCAGCGACCGCAGCAGCGAACCCGTGCCGGAGGCCAGCACCACCAGCCGCAGCCGCGGGGGCTCGGGGTCAGCGGTGGGTTTCGGCACGCGAGCAGCTTAATCGGATAGAGCGCACTGTCCCGTGGGAGGGGATGCGGCGTCGCCCGCCGGTGGTCACCGTCCGTCGTCGGCGTCGAAGAGATCCTCGGGATCGGGCAGGTCGTCGAAGCCACCGGACCGAGGCGGCGGGGGCGGCGGAGCTGCCCGGGGTGGTGACATCGGCGGCGCGGGCGGCGGTGCGTCGGGGCCGATGTCGAGCAGGTCCTCGGCATCGGGGAGGTCGTCGTAGCGAGCCGGACTCTCGAAAGGTTCGGCGGGCCATTCGGCCCCGGGGTCGGTATCGGCGTCGATGCCCGATACCGGCGGTTCGGCCGGATGTGCCCGACGGCGGGTCCAGCGTGGCCGGCGGATCCGGCGGGCCGGTTTCTCCGCCGGCTCGGGCCCGAGCCGCAGCACCGGGGGCTGCTCGCGGGGGTCGACGTCGGTGGCCGGCTCACCGGGCAGCTCGCCGATCGGGCCGGTGGCCGGGCTGGCGAACGCCGCGGTGTCGGCGTCGGGATCGTCGAAGCCCTCGTCGAAGTCGTCGTCGTAGTACTCGCCGTAGGCCTCGTCGTCCTCGACGGGCCCGCCGTCGTCGAACTCCTCGGTCTCCTCGACGTCGGCCGCGCCGACGCGTACCGGCTTGGGCGCCCGGGTCAGGCCGCCGGCCATCGCGACGGTGACCGCGCCGACGGCGGTGAACCACAGGAAGACCGCCGGGCCGAAGGTCGCCTGGTCCACCCCGATCTCCCCGAAGTTGCCGAGTTGACCGCCGGCCAACTGGGCCACCGAGGCGGCCAGCAGCGCGGCCAGCAGCGCGGCGCAGCCCAACTGGGTGGCGGCCGGGCCCAGCGGCAGCGGCCGTCGCGCGCACTGCTGACCGACGGCGACACCGGCTGCGGCGGCGATGATCAGCCAGGCGACCCACACCGGTCCCAGCGGCGGGGTGGGCGCGGCGGCCAGGATCGGCAACGCGGGGACGTCACCGCCGATCACGGTGAACGCCGAGAACACGGTGAATCCGATGTGCACGCTGGAGCCCACCGCGATGGCGCACATGCCGACGATCACGTTGGGGATGTAGAGGATCGCCAGCAGTGTCAGGCTGAACTGACCGAAGATCGAGTCGGTGACGCCGTAGGCGGTGTGCATGGAGCCCCAGTGCACCACCAGCGACAGCGCGGTCACCACGCCGCACAGCGCGAACAGTGCGAGCAGCCCGGCGATGGCGGCGCGCACCGAGGTGAAGACCCACGCGGGCAGGCCCGCCGCCGTCAGTGCCCGGACACCCACCCGCGAGCCCACGCCGATGACGGCACCGGCCGCGTGCACCGTCAGCACCAGACCGAAGGCCGGCAGCGCGGCCGGGGTCTGCAGCGCGGTGATCACCGAGGACGCGTCGTGGATGACGGCCAGCGCCACCGCGGCGATCAGCAGCGGACCGCCCAGCGCGCAGGCGATCACCCAGCGGATGACGAACCACGAGGCGTTGACCGGCGTGGCCGCCGCGGTGGTCCGCGCGGTGCCCCACACCATCAACGCCGCGGGCAAAAGCGGCATGACGCCGAGCATCCGCCCGTCGATGGTGATCGGGACCTGGTGAACACCGAGCCAGATGCTGGCAATCGAGCCGAAGGCGCCGGTCATGTCGCTGTTGGCGATGAGCAGTTGCAGCAGCACCAACGCCGCGATGATGACCAGCGCAACGAGTGCGGGGGCGAAGGCGACCCGGACCAAATCCCGGGCCTGCCCCGCCCCCGCTACGCGGTTATCCGCCATTCACACCCGGTCGAAAGACCGGATCACAGCGACGGGGTGGGCCCGGACGCCGGCGGAATCGGCGGCTGTCCGGTCTGGATCTGCTGGGTCGGCCCGGCCGGCGCCGCGGGATCCGGTGCGGAACCGACGGCCGGCGGCGGGCTGAAGCTCGGGTAGCCGGTCGGCGGCGTCGGCGGGCCCTGCGGGGCCGGAGGCGGCGGGTAGCCACCGGAACCCGGCTGCGGGGGCGGCGGGTAGGCACCGTACTGCGACGGGTAGCCGGGGCCGCCCGGGGCGCCGGGAGCACCGTAGGGCGCGCTCGGGGCGCCGTAGGCACCGTAGGCGCCGAAGTCCTGCTTGGGCGCCGGGGCCGGCGGGGTCACGACGCCCGAGTCGAACAGCAGCCCCATGACGGCGGCGCCGGCCTGCAGCAGCACCAGCAGCAGCACCAGCCAGATGGCGAAGCCGTAATCCGTAGCTTCGCCCACCGAGACGACGGACTGGATGACGTAGAGCAGGCCGAGGACGCTCAGCACCGCGGCGGGCGCGGCGGTGTGCTTGACCGACGGCACCAGGCCGACGGCGGCGACCAGCGCGCCCAGCAGCGACCACAGCACCAGCTGAGGGCTGCTGGCGCTGATGGTCACGCTGCCGATGCTGCTCACGAAGGTCGGACCGAAGTTCGCCAGGTAGGCCAGCACGCCGAGGGCCGCCACGCCGATGTTGACGAAGAACGGCAGCTGGCTCGGGCCCGGCTCGACCGCCGCGGCGCTCGGCGCCGGGGCGCCGACCGGCGGGGCGGGAGGCTGCGGCGGCTGGTAGCCGCCGGGGCTGCCGGGTGGGTAGGTCATGGTCTCTCCTTGCGGGTTGATTCCAGGGTCAACCGCGACGCACCCCTCGTTCGGTACGCGCCGCGTCGGTCTTCCACGCTAGCGCACCGGGGTTGCGGCGGTGCGCGCCAACTGACGGTGTGCCCGGGCGCGCCGCGGGCCGCTCAGTTGGGAATGCGGTCGAGGATCCGCTTGGCGACGACCGACGCCTTGGACAGCAGCGGGGTGGCGATGGTCTGGCAGTCCACCATCAGGCTGCCCTTGATGGCGATGACCCGGTCGATGCCCTGGGCGTTGTCGTCGGGGTCGACGACGGTCATGCCGAGCATCCCGTTTCCGGCGTCGACGGGCGGGGTGACCGTCAGCTGCGTCGTCGTGCCGTAGGACGTCCGGGAGAAGCCGGCGCCGCAGCGCTGCCACAGCGCCCGGTAGGCGTCGAACGCGCGCTGTGCGGTGGCCTGATCCGGATAGAGCACCAGTCCCTGGTCGATGAGCACCTGCCTGGCGCCGGTCGCCGAGTTGGTCACCCGGGTCTGGTAGATGCTCGTGTAACCGGTGTTGTCGTAGGCCTGCGACATTCCGCTGTACGTCGCCGAGATGCACTCCGCGGGGGCGTAGGTGACGCCCGCGGACGGGACGTCCGGTGCGTCGTAGACCTGGCCGAGTGTCAGGTCGGAGACCCCGGTGAGCTGCGAGACCTCCGCCGGGCTGGACAGCAGCGACGGCAGGTTGTCGGCGTCCATGGCCGCGCTCGTCGTGGTGGTCGTCGTCGCGGGACCCGGTTTCTCACCGGCGATCGGTGTCCCGACGACGGTTTCGGTGGAGAAGGCGTAGAACGCCACCGCGAAGATCGCGACGACGGCCACCGTCGCCACGGCCAGCGCCACGATCTGCGGGCGACGCGACGGGGCGCCCGGCTGCGCCGATGTCGCCGCCTGGGGCGGCAGAGGTGGCGGGGGCGGCGGGGGTGTCCCGCCGGGCGCCTGCTGCCAATACCCGCCTGCGGTCACGACGCCTCCCGGTCAGTGCAGCCTCTTCAGTACAGCGAGGCCCGATTGACCCCGTCAGCAAACTCTACGGCGATCCGGGCACCCAGCGGATCACCATTTGACATCAGGTCCACCAGCGCCGGGTCGGTGCAAACGGCCAGGAACCGGCGGTCGTCGGTGCCGGTGCGCCCGACAATGATGCCGGTGCGCACCGGCCAGTCGTAGCGCACCGAGTACGTCTCGATGACGCCGTCGCCGTCGACGCTGCGGACCGAGGCGACGGTGGGGGCGGTGTCGATACCGGCCTGGATGGCGGCGTCGTCGTTGTCGCGCCACGGGGCCGGAGCGGCGGAATAGATTCCGACCGAGTATTTGCTCATGATGCCGCCGTTGGCGCCGATCAGGCCGAAGCTCCCGGGCTGTGCCCGCATCCGGTGGACCGTTTCGGCGATGGCGTGCAGCGAGTAGCTGTTGCCGGGGCCGCCGAAGTACGGCAGGCCGCCGGTGAGGGTGAGCCCGCGGGGGTCGTCGGTGGCCAGGCCGGTGCCGTCGCACACCGCGAACACCGGGAACGGGAAGCAGCTGTAGAGGTCGAAGGTGGCGATGTCGGCCAGCCCGATGCCGGCCACCCGCAGCGCCTCGGTCACCGCGCCGGTCGCGGCGTGGCTGACGTCGAGGTGACGGCGGTCCAGCAGCTGTTGCTCGACCAGGTCGGCGTGGCCGTGCAGGTACACCCAATTGGCTTCCGGGACGCCGAGGCGGCGGGCGGCGGCCACCGACATCAGCACCAGCGCCGCGCCCTGGTTGACCTGGTCGCGCGCCACCAGCAGCCGTGGGTAGGGGTCGGCGATCATCCGGTTGCACTCGTCGACGGTGGCGATCTCGGCGGGGGTTCGGGCCACCGGCGAGGAGGAGTACGGGTTGGCGGCGGCCACCGTCGACATCGGCGCGAACAGTTCGGCCATCTGCCGGCGGTACTGGTCGACGGTCGCGCCGAGGCGGGCGCGCCGGGCGTTGTCGAGCAGCCCGTACTGCACCGGCGCGCCGGTCAGCCCGTGCGCCACGGTGTACTCGGTCATGTAGTACTCGTAGCCGTAGCCGCGGTTCTCCAGCTGGCCGCCGACCTGTTCGGCGTGCTCCGGCTTGTCCTCGCGCTTGGCGAAATACCTTAGCGTTGAGCCGTTTTCGGACCCCATGATGACGACGACGTCGGCGTTGCCGGCCGCGATCTCACCGGCGAACTCGGTGACCAGCTTCTGCGGGCCGTTGCCGCCAATCGGTTCCAGCACCGCCCGCGCGGGGTCGAAGCCGATGCGGCGGGCCACCGATCGCGGATAGTTGTCCGAGGCGCCCAGCGGCGGCGGGGCCGGGGTGCAGATCTCGAACTGGCGCAGCCCCGCGACGGTGTCGACGGCTTCGGCGACGACAGCCGGGTCGGCGCCGGTGTCGGCCAGCGCGGCGCGCACGGCCTCGGTGGCGAGCTCGACCGACGAGCGGCCGCGGTAGCCGTCGTCGTCGATGCGTTCGGTGAACTGCCCCACCCCGACCAGCACCGGTGTCCGCGCATCGACCGTCATCGGCAGCTCCTTTTCGCCCACGACTGAACGTGCGGTATTACACCACGGTGCGTATTTGTCACGCCGACGGGAGTGGGCGCCGTGTCACTCGAACGGCCGATAGCGCGATGCCGCGCGGTCGACTACGCCTATACAGAGACGGACTAAGTATCGCTTTCGAGGGGAATCATCGATGCCGAAGACTCAGATGTTCCAGCGGGTGTTGCTGCTGGGCGCGGCGGCGCTCACCGTGGCGTCGTTCACCGCGGGCTGCCCGGGGTCGGAGCAGTCCAACGCGACGTGCGACGACTACGCGCGGGCCGATTTCAAGCAGCAGGGCGAAATCCAGCGGGCCCTGCTCAAGGCCCACGACCTGGACACCACGTCGGTGAGCAACACCATCGGCCTCACCAGCGCGATCGAGGACAAGTGCGGCTGGGAGCATACGAACAGCAAGAACGGCAAGGCCACCCGCAACGGCTCGAAGAAGATCGACGACCTGATCAACTGGAACTCGAAGCAGTGGTAGCGGGCCGACCCGCCGGTGAGGGTGGCCCGCAAAAACGGCGAGCGTGCGTGTCCCCGGCGGGGACACGCACGCTCGCCGGTAAGGGTTAGAGCGCTTCGTACAGAGCGCGGGCCAGCTTCGCGGTCTCCGACGGGGTCTTGCCGACCTTGACGCCGGCGGCCTCCAGGGCCTCCTTCTTGGCCGCCGCGGTGCCCGAGGAACCGGACACGATGGCCCCGGCGTGACCCATGGTCTTGCCCTCCGGCGCGGTGAACCCCGCGACGTAGCCGACGACCGGCTTGGTGACGTTGGCCTTGATGTAGTCGGCCGCACGCTCCTCGGCATCGCCGCCGATCTCGCCGATCATCACGATGACCTTGGTCTCCGGGTCCTTCTCGAACGCCTCGATGGCGTCGATGTGGGTGGTGCCGATGACCGGGTCGCCGCCGATGCCGATGGCGGTGGAGAAGCCGAGATCGCGCAGCTCGTACATCATCTGGTAGGTCAGCGTGCCGGACTTGGACACCAGGCCGATCGGGCCCTTGCCGGTGATGTTGTTCGGCGTGATGCCGACCAGCGCCTCACCGGGGGTGATGATGCCCGGGCAGTTCGGGCCGATGATCCGGGTCTTGGCGCCCTTGTCGACGTTGTACGCCCACGCATAGGCGCTGTCCTGCACCGGGATTCCCTCGGTGATGACCACCAGCAGCGGGATCTCGGCGTCGATGGCCTCGATGATGGCGTCCTTCGAGAACGCCGGCGGCACGAAGGCGATCGACACGTCGGCGCCGGTCTTCTCCATCGCCTCTGCGACACTGGCGAACACCGGGAGTTCGACGTCGTTGCCGTCAGAATCCTTATGTGACACCGTGGTTCCGGCCTTGCGCGCGTTCACGCCGCCGACCACCTGAGTGCCGGCCTTGAGCATCAGCGCGGTGTGCTTGGTGCCCTCGCCGCCGGTGATGCCCTGGACGATGACCTTGCTGTCCTTGTTCAAAAAGATCGACATATCCAGTGTCCCTTACTTGTTGGCCAGCTCGGCGGCTTTGTCGGCACCGGCGTCCATGGTCTCGGCCTGGATCACCAGCGGGTGGTTGGCCGCGGCCAGGATGCGGCGGCCCTCTTCGACGTTGTTGCCGTCGAGGCGCACCACCAGCGGCTTGTTCGCCTCGTCGCCGAGGGTGTTGAGCGCGCCGACGATCCCGTTGGCCACCGCGTCGCAGGCGGTGATGCCACCGAAGACGTTGACGAAGACGCTCTTGACCTGCGAGTCGCCCAGGATGACGTCCAGACCGGCGGCCATCACCTCTGCCGAGGCGCCACCGCCGATGTCGAGGAAGTTGGCCGGCTTGACCCCGCCGTGGTTCTCTCCGGCGTAGGCGACAACGTCCAGCGTCGACATGACCAGGCCGGCGCCGTTGCCGATGACGCCGACCGAACCGTCGAGCTTGACGTAGTTCAGGTCGTGCTCCTTGGCCTTGAGTTCCAGCGGATCGGTGGCGTCGCGGTCCTCGAACTCGACGTGGCCGGGCTGACGGAAGTCGGCGTTGGCGTCCAGGGTGACCTTGCCGTCCAGCGCCAGGATCTGGTCGTCGGGCGTGCGGACCAGCGGGTTGACCTCGACCAGGGTGGCGTCCTCGCCGACGAAGACCTCCCACAGCTTCTGGATGGTCACCGCGGCGGCGTCGAGCACCTCGGCGGGCAGGTGGCCCTGCTCGGCAATGGAGCGGGCGGTGGCCAGGTCGACGCCCTTGACTGCGTCGACGGGCACCTTGGCCAGCCGGTCCGGCTTGGTCGCGGCGACCTCTTCGATCTCCATGCCGCCCTCGACCGAGCACATGGCCAGGTAGGTCCGGTTGGCACGGTCGAGCAGGAAGGAGATGTAGTACTCCTCGGCGATGTCACTGGCCTCGGCGACCAGCAGCTTCTTGACGATGTGGCCCTTGATGTCCAGGCCCAGGATGTTCTTGGCGTGCGTGTAGGCGTCGTCGGCGGTGGCGGCGTACTTCACACCACCGGCCTTACCGCGGCCACCGACCTTGACCTGCGCCTTGACCATGACCGGCTTGCCGATCTCCTCGGCGATCGCCTTGGCACCCTCGGCCGAGTCGGTGACCCGGCCGGCTGAGGTCGGTACGTTGTGCTTGGCGAACAATTCCTTCGCCTGGTACTCGAAAAGATCCATGTGAGCTCACTGTTCTATTCGTCTATTCGTATGAGGGGACCGACTTAAGCCGTCCGAAGGCACCATATCGACTCGGCGAAATCGCTATCACAGCACCCACCCCATGTGGTAAAGGTCACCGCGCCGGTACGGTGATACGAATCACAAAGTACGGCGGATCACCCCGTTGGCTTGCGACCATCGACGGGGTTTAGATACCGTTTCCGGGATTAGATAACGCTTTGGTTACGACACGTGGAGTTCACAGGTTGACGCAGCAAAGTTCTTCAGGGGCCCGGCGCCCCGGAGCGCCGAGGGCAGCGCGCCGATCCAGCATCCCCGTCGGCGCCACCGAGGTTACCGATATCACCACCGGCAATATCCTTGCTGACGTGGACTTCAACCATCGCTCGCTGGCCGGCCGCACCGAAGTTCTGCACGCCCCCGAGCTCGACGACCTGGCCGACACCGACAATCTGGTCGCCATCCAGCTGGAGAAGCCCAGCAAATCGACCATTGATCCGGACGACGTGATCACCGAGGTGCTGCCCCGCATCGGCACGCACCGCAAGGACCAGACCAGCGCGACCCGCGGCCGCGTGCTGATCGCCGCGATGGCCGCCGGCGCAGCCGCCGCGGCCGCCTACACCGTGCTGACGCCGCGGTCGGTGGAGCCCACCGAGACCGTGCTGGCCGCCGACGAGACCACCACCACCGACAGCGGCGCCGTCATCACCGGCGTCGGCGGCGGTATGCAGCTGGTCAGCATGGCCCCGGCGCTCAACACCGCGAGCCACAACGAAGAACTGGCCAACGGCGCAGCATTCGCCCAGGAGCGCGCCGAGCGCGAGGCCCGGCTGACCCGCCCGCTGTTCGTCAAGCCCACCACCGGCGTCTTCACCTCCGGCTTCGGCTACCGCTGGGGTGCGCTGCACGCCGGCGTCGACCTGGCCGCCCCGATCGGCACCCCGATCTACGCGGTGTCCGACGGAACCGTCATCGAGGCCGGCCCGACCGCCGGCTACGGCGCCTACGTCAAGATCCGGCACAGCGACGGCACCGTCACGCTGTACGGCCACGTCAACACCTGGACCGTCACCGCCGGCCAGCAGGTGATGGCCGGCGACCAGATCGCCACCGTCGGTAACCGGGGTAACTCCACCGGCCCGCACTGCCACTTCGAGGTCATGCCCGACGGCAAGTCGCGCATCGACCCGGTGCCATGGCTCGCCGCCCGCGGGATCTCCGTGGGCAGCTACGTCGGCTGATCGGATGATCGCGCCAGGCCGGGCACGCTGTTTCGGCCGGCCACCGCTAGGCTGACCTCATGAATCCATTCGGCGGTTCGCCCTACGGTTCTTCGGGCTACGGTTCCGGCGGATACGGCTCGGGCGGCTACGGTTCCGGTTCGCCGTACGGCCAACCACAGCAGTCCGCTCCGTGGGAGCAGCAACAGGGCATGGGCTACTCGCCGTACGGCATGCCGCCCGCTGGCCCGTCCGGAGCCACCGCCATCACCGCCGGAGTGCTGGCTGTCCTGGGTGGCGTGGCGGCGCTCGTCGCGATCTTCGGCGCCGGCGTCGGTATGGTGTCGGTGAGCATCCTGTTCAACTCGGCCCACGTTTACGGCGGCCTGCCTGGCTGGTATGTGGCGACGACGGTGATCGGCCTGATCTGCAACGTGGCGGTCGCCGCCCTGCTGATCACCGGTGGAATCATGATGTTCCTGCGCAAGCGGATGTCACCGATGCTGGTCACCATCGGTTGCGGTGTCAGCATCGCGGGCAGCATCATCGGCGTGATCGCTGCCTACGCGTACTACAGCGAGATCGTGGACAGCTACGGCTACTACTACGGGTATCACACGCCGACCTATGCAGTCTCACTCGTGGGCCTGATCTTCCCGATCGCCACCATCGTGCTATCCCAGCTGCGCTCCACCAAGCTCTACTGCACCCGGTAGCGGCCCACCCGGGCCGGTAGCCAAGGCCTACAGCTTGGACACCGGGGCGTGGTTGTGCATGAGCTTGACCCGGCCGGCCGATCCGAAGTCGATCAGCGACATCGCCGATTCGCCGACGCCGGAGACCTCCTCGACCCGGCCCAGCCCGTACTTGTCGTGGGTGACCCGGTCGCCGGGCTCCAGCGTGATGATCGGCTTGTTGCGCCGGGCGGCCGGCGCCGGGCGCGACGACGGGGCGAACCGGCTGGTCACCGGGGCGCTGCGCGACGGCGCGGATTCGACTCTGCGCCAATCGATCAGCGTCTCGGGGATCTCCCGCAGAAATCGTGATTCCGGGTTCAGCATGGGTTGGCCCCACGACGAGCGGACGATCGCCCGGCTCAGGTACAGCCGCTGCCGCGCGCGGGTGATGCCGACGTAGGCCAGCCGGCGTTCCTCGGACAGCTCGCCCGGATCACCCAGCGCCCGCATGTGCGGGAACATGCCGTCCTCCCAGCCGGTGACGAAAACCACCGGGAACTCCAGCCCCTTGGCGGTGTGCAGCGTCATCATGGTGACCACACCGTCGCCGTCCTCGGGGATCTCATCGGAGTCGGCGACCAGCGACACCCGCTCCAGGAACTCGGCGAGCACCCCCAGCTCAGGGTCCTCGGTGTCGGACTCGATCCCTTCCTCCTCGCGCAGGGCATTCGCGTTCGCCCGGTCGATGCTGAATTCGTGTGCGACGGAGACCAACTCGTTGAGGTTGTCGAGCCGGGCCAGGTCTTGCGGATCGCTGCTGGACTCCAGCTCTCGCCGGTAGCCGGTACCGTCGAGCACCGCCTCGACCAGGTCGCCGAGTTCGTCGCCCAGGTGTGCGCGCAGGCCGTCGAGCATCTCGATGAATGCCTTGATGGCCTTCTCGGAGCGGGTGTTGAGCATCGGGACCCGGCCGGCGGCGGCTTCGGCCAGCGCCGCGTTGAACCCGATGCCGGTGTTCTCCGCGTGCACGGCCACGCACGCCTCGGCGCGGTCACCGATGCCGCGGCGCGGGGTGTTGAGGATGCGCCGCATGCTGACCGCGTCGCCGGGGTTGTCCAGCACCCGCAGGTAGGCGACCAGGTCGCGGATCTCCTTGCGTTCGTAGAAGCGCACCCCGCCGACCACCTTGTAGGGGATGCCGGAACGGATGAACACCTCCTCCAGCGCGCGCGAGGAGTTGTTGGTGCGGTAGAACACCGCGACGTCGGCGTAGGTGTGATCGCTGCCCGAGACGAGTTCCTCGATCTCGGCCGCGACGAACCGGGCCTCGTCGTGCTCGTTCTCCGCGACGAAGCCGACGAGCAGCTCGCCCTCCCCGGCATCGGTCCACAGCCGCTTCTCCCGGCGCCCGGTGTTGTAGGCGATGACCGCGTTGGCGGCGGTCAGGATGTTCTGGGTGGACCGGTAGTTCTGCTCCAGCAGGATGGTGGTGGCGTCGGGGTAGTCGCGCTCGAAGTCCTCAATGTTGCGGATCGTCGCGCCGCGGAACGCGTAGATGGACTGGTCGGCGTCGCCCACCACGCACAGCTCGGCGGGCCCGACCGAGGCGTCGGCGGGCAGGTTGTGCCCGACCAGCTCACGCACCAGCATGTACTGGGCGTGGTTGGTGTCCTGGTACTCATCGACCAGGATGTGGCGGAATCGGCGGCGGTAGTACTCGGCGATGTTGGGAAACGCCTGCAGGATGCCGACCGTCTCGGAGATGAGGTCGTCGAAGTCCATGGCGTTGGCCGACCGCAGCCGCCGCTGGTACTCGGCGTACACCTGCGCGACTACGCCGGCCAGGTCTTCGGTGGCCTCTGCGGCCGCGCGCTCCGGGTCGATGAGCTCGTTCTTCAGGTTGGAGATGGCGTTGGACAGCAGCCGCGGCGAGTGCCGTTTGATGTCCAGGCCCATATCGCGGGCGATCATCCCCAACAGTCGCCGCGAGTCGTCGGCGTCGTAGATCGAGAAGTTGGAGTTCAGGCCGGGTAGCAGCGACGCCTGATTGCGCAGGATCCGCACGCAGGTGGAGTGGAAGGTGGACACCCACATCGAGCGGGCCCGCGGGCCGATCAGGTCGACCACCCGCTCGCGCATCTCGGCGGCGGCCTTGTTGGTGAAGGTGATGGCCAGGATCTGGCCCACGCCGACGTCGCGGGCACCCAGTAGGTAGGCGATGCGCCGGGTCAGCACCGCCGTCTTGCCCGACCCCGCACCGGCCACGATCAGCAGCGGTGAACCCTCGTGCAGCACGGCCTGGCGCTGCTGCGGGTTGAGCCCGTCGAGCAGTTCGTCGGGCGGGGTGGTCTGGGAGAAAAGCGACAGTTCACCGGTCATATCGCTTCTCAACCTACCGCCGGGCGCCGACACCGAAATCCGGGCCTCGGCGGCGGCCCGCTCTGGCGGTGTCGCGCCACAGATCGGACGCCTCGCCGCCCGGCGAGTACCAAATGGTGACCGCTCAGGGCATTCGCCTGGATAATCCAGTTGACGGCGCTGTTCGGTGAACATTCGGTACGGCTTTGCACGGCCGAGGCCCCCGGTGGCAGACTCGACGGGTGAGTTGTCGGCAGCATCGATTTTTTTACGGGTACCGGTCCGCGGTGCCCGTGGTCTAGCTGCCTCGCAGCCCCGCGGTCCGCAATCGCAGATCCGGGGCTTGCTTCTTGTGGAAGTCCGGCTCCGGAACCGACACAGGAAAGAGTCCCATCATGAAGACAGAAACCGAGGTCATGCCCGATATCGACGACCTGCGCCTGGAAATCGACCGCCTGGACGCTGAAATCCTGGCGGCGGTCAAGCGCCGCCGCGAGGTGTCGCAGGAGATCGGGCAGATCCGGATGGCCTCCGGCGGCACGCGTTTGGTGCACAGTCGCGAGATGAAGGTCATCGAGCGCTACAGCGAACTCGGCCCGGACGGCAAGGATCTGGCCATGCTCCTGCTGCGCATGGGTCGCGGTCGGCTCGGCCACTGAGCGCGAAGCGCGAGGTGGCGAGCCGCCTGACAACCTGGGTCGGCTCGGCCACTGAGCGCGAAGCGCGAGGTGGCGAGCCGCCTGACAACCTGGGTCGGCTCGGCCACTGAGCGCGACGCCTTCGCTCGGCAGCTGGAGTGCCAACCACGTTAGGGTCAGTCCATGACCGCCGCGACGCCCGATATCACCGCCGGCCCCGCATGGGCCGCACTGTCATCCCACTACCGGCAGGTCGGTGATCGAACACTCCGGGAGCTGTTCGCGGACGACCCCGATCGCGGGCGGGAACTGGCGCTGACCGTCGGTGATCTGTACATCGACTACAGCAAGCACCGGGTCACCCGCGAGACCCTGAAGCTGCTGTGCGACCTGGCCGAGGCCGCCGATCTAGTCGGCCACCGCGACGCCATGTTCCGCGGCGACCACATCAACACCTCCGAGGACCGGGCGGTGCTGCACACCGCGCTGCGGCTGCCGAAAACCGCCCGGCTCAGCGTCGACGGCCAGCAAGTGGTCACCGACGTACACGCCGTGCTCGACGCCATGGGCGCCTTTACCGACCGGCTGCGCGACGGCAGCTGGACCGGCGCGACCGGGCAACGGATCACCACCGTGGTCAACATCGGCATCGGCGGCTCGGACCTGGGCCCGGCGATGCTGTACCAGGCGCTGCGCCACTACGCCGACGCCGGCATCTCGGCGCGCTTCGTATCAAACGTGGATCCGGCCGACCTGGTCGCCGCGCTGGCCGACCTCGACCCGGCGAGCACCCTGTTCATCATCGCCTCCAAGACCTTCACCACGCTGGAGACGCTGACCAATGCCACCGCGGCCCGGAGCTGGCTGACCGACGCCCTCGGTGACGACGCCGTCAGCAAGCACTTCGTGGCGGTGTCCACCAACGCCGAGCTGGTGTCCGGCTTCGGCATCGACACGGCCAACATGTTCGGCTTCTGGGACTGGGTCGGTGGCCGGTACTCGGTGGATTCGGCGATCGGGCTGTCGGTGATGGCGGTGATCGGCCGGGAGCGGTTCGCCGAATTGCTGGCGGGCTTCCACCTGGTCGACGAACATTTCCGCACCGCCCCGCTCGCCGAGAACGCACCGGTGCTGCTGGCGCTGATCGGGCTGTGGTACTCGAACTTCTTCGGCGCCCAGTCCCGCGCGGTGCTGCCATACTCCAACGACCTGGCCCGGTTCGCCGCCTACCTGCAGCAACTGACGATGGAGTCCAACGGCAAGTCGGTGCGGGCCGACGGGTCGGCGGTCGGCGCGGACACCGGCGAGATCTTCTGGGGTGAGCCGGGGACCAACGGCCAGCACGCCTTCTACCAACTGCTGCACCAGGGCACCCGGCTGGTGCCGGCCGATTTCATCGGGTTCGCCGAGCCCACGGACGACCTGCCCACCGCCGACGGCTCCGGCAGCATGCACGACCTGCTGATGAGCAACTTCTTCGCCCAAACCCAGGTGCTGGCGTTCGGCAAGACCGCCGAGGAAATCGCCGCCGAGGGCAGCCCGGAACACCTGGTGCCGCACAAGGTCATGCCGGGCAACCGGCCGAGCACCTCGATCCTGGCCACCCGGTTGACCCCGTCGGTGATGGGCCAGTTGATCGCGCTGTATGAGCATCAGGTGTTCGCCGCGGGGATGATCTGGGGTATCGACTCGTTCGACCAGTGGGGTGTGGAACTGGGCAAGGCCCAGGCCAAAGCACTTCTTCCGGTGATCACCGACGCCACCCCGCCCGCGCCCCAGTCCGACAGCTCCACCGACGCGCTGGTGCGCCACTACCGCAGCGCCCGCGGCCGGGCCGACTGAGCGGGCTCAGGCGAAGAATTTCACCAGCCGGGTGGGCGCCACCTTCATCGCGGCCACCACCGGCGTCCACGGCCAGGCCGGGACGATCGCCCGGCCGCGTTCGCGCTCGACGGCGGCCACCATTGCCGCGACGCCGGTTGCGTTGTCCACCATCATCTTCGAGCCACCCGAGCGCGCGGTCATCTCGGATTCGATGTAGCCGGGTTCGAGCACGGTGATGGCGATCGGCCCGCCGGCGTGCTCGGCGCGCAGCGATTCCCCCAGCGACGAGACGCCCGCCTTGCTCGCCGCATACGCCGCGCGCACCCCGGGTACGCCGCGGTTGCCGAGCACCGAGGACACCAGCACCAGATGTCCGCCGCCGGCGGCCCGGAACATCTCCAGCGCGGTCTCGATCTGTACCAGTGCAGCAACGAGATTGGTCTCGATGGTGGCCAGGTTGGCGGCGAGCTTGCCGGTGCCCAGTACCCCGCCCTTGCCCAGTCCGGCGTTGACGATCACCCGGTCGATGCCGCCGAGTTCGGCCGCCAGCGCTGCGAACACCTGCGGGACGGCGTCGTGGTCGTTGACATCGAGTTCGGCGATGGCAACCGTGATGCCCGGGTGCGCGGCGGTCAGTTCGTCGCGCAGCTCCTGCAGCCGTTCGACGCGGCGGGCACACAGAGCGAGGTTGCGGCCCTTGGCGGCGAAGGCGCGGGCCATGCCGGCGCCGAGTCCGGAGCTGGCGCCGGTGATGAGGATGTTCTGCCTAACCATTCCCGCAGCGTAGCCAAGGACTATTTGAGCAGTTTGCTCATCCGCCGGTCGGCGAGGATCTTGCCGCCGGTCTGGCACGTCGGGCAGTACTGGAACGACTTGTCGGCGAAGGACACCTCGCGGACGGTGTCCCCGCACACCGGGCAGGGCAGGCCGGCACGGGCGTGCACCTGCAGCCCGGATCGCTTCTCCCCCTTCAGGGTGGCGGCGCGCTGTCCGACCAGGCGGGTGACGGCGTCGGTGAGCACCGTGGTCATCGCCGAGTGCAGCGCGGCGACCTGGCCGTCGTCGAGCTTGCCGGCGGTCGCGAACGGCGACAGCCGGGCCGCGTGCAGGATCTCGTCGCTGTAGGCGTTGCCGATTCCCGCGATGACCTTCTGGTCGGTGAGCACGGTCTTGATCCGGCCGGTGTTGCCGGCCAGCGCGGCGGCCAGCTCCGCCTCCGAGAGCGCCAAGGCGTCGGGGCCGAGGGCGGCGATGCCGGGAATTGAACCCGGGTCCTCGACCAGCCAGACGGCCAGCCGCTTCTGGGTGCCCGCCTCGGTGAGGTCGAATCCGGGCGCCTCGCCGGGGGTGCCCAAGTGCACCCGCAGGGCGATGGGCCCGCGGCCCGGTTTGGGTGGGGCGGCCGGCAGCTGGTCGGACCACCGCAGCCAGCCGGCCCGCGACAGGTGGGTGATCAGATAGTGATCGCCGGCCACCAGTCCGAGGTATTTGCCCCACCGGCGGGCGTCGGTGACCTCGGCGCCGTACAGCGCAGTGACCGGTGGGTCGAAGGTCTTGAGCACCGACAGCGCGGCGACGTCGATCCGGCCGATGGGGCGCCCGACGGCGTGGCTGCGCAGGTGGGCGGCCAGCGCCTCGATCTCGGGGAGTTCTGGCATGAAGTAATTCTGCGCCCGTCAGGCACGCAACAGGTAGGTGTCCATGATCCAGCCGTGCCGGGCGCGGGCGGCCGCGCGCATCTCCGCGATGTGCGCCCCCACCTCGCCCACGGTGCCGGCGGCCAGCAACTCGTCGGGGGTGCCCAGGTAGGCGCCCCACCAGATGCGGGTCTCTGGCGCGCAGCGCAGGAAACTGCAGTCGGCGTCGAGCATCACCACCGCCGACCCGGTCAGGCCACCGTCGCGCAGCTGCCGGCCGGTGGTGATCAGCACGGGTTCGCCGACGTCGTTGAGCGGGATGCGGTGCCGGGCGGTCAGTGCCTGGACGGCGGTGATGCCGGGGATGACGTCGTAGTCGAACTCGACGTGGCCGCGGACCCGGTCCAGGATCCGCAGGGTGCTGTCGTAGAGCGACGGGTCGCCCCAGGCCAGGAACGCGCCGACGTCGTCGGGCCCGAGTTCGGTTTCGACGGCGTCAGCCCAGACTCGGGCGCGGGCGTCGTGCCAGTCGGCGACCGCGTCGGTGTAGCCCGGTTCGTCGGCGGCGACCCGGCGCCGCGGCGGGTCGGCGAGTTCGACGAAGCGGTAGCCGGGCTTGGTGATGAACCGCTCGCACACCGCTCGGCGCAGCGCCACCAGGTCGGTTTTGGCGTCTCCTTTGTCCATCGCGAAGAACACGGCGGTGTCGTTGAGCGCGGTGACGGCCTGCGCGGTGACATAGTCGAGATCACCGGCCCCGATGCCGATGACATGGATTTTCCGCATCCCGGCACGCTATCTCGGCAGGCCCCGGAAAGGTCCGGCGCGGGTGAGTGTCACGATCGGAAATATCCGGTACCGCCGGTATTGACAACTTCAATAACCGGTTTTACTTTTGGTCTAGAACGTGTAATTCGCTGACTGAGAAGGGCGTTCGGAGATGACTCGCGCCATCGCCACCACAGCCACAGGTCCGGCCGCGTCGACCAGGTCCCGGGAAGAGGTTGCCCAGCGACTGCTGAAGGGCTCGGTCCGCAAGTCGTATGCGCCCGTCGTCGACATCGACTGGGACGCCCCGATCGAACCGGACATGTTCTTCCTGCCGCCGGAGCTGATCAGCATCTACGGCACCGATCTGTGGCACTCGCTGAGCCGCGAGCAGCAGATCGAGCTGTCCCGTCAGGAACTGGTCAACGTGCTCTCGGCCGGCATCTGGTTCGAGAACATCCTGAACCAGGCGCTGCTGCGCGACCTGATGCACCGCAACCCGACGGCGGCCAGCTCGCACTACAAACTCACCGAGCTCGGCGACGAGACTCGGCACATGGTGATGTTCGGCAAGACCATCGACCGCATCGGTGGCGTGCCGGTGCGGCCGCGGCTGTACCAGCGGATGATCATCAACCTGCTGCCGCTGACCTTCCGCGGCCCGATCCTGTGGGGCGCGGCGCTGGTCGGCGAGGAGATCTTCGACGCCCTGCAGCGCCAGATCCTGGAGGGCGCCGATGTGCAGCCGATCGTGTTGCGGCTCATGCGCATCCACGTCACCGAGGAAGCCCGCCACATCCAGTTCGCCCGCGACGATCTGCGCAAGACCGCCCCGGCGATGCCGTGGTATCGGCGGATCCTGGTGGCCAACCTGCACGGCGTCGGCGGCCCGTTCTACCGCTTCCTGTTCACCCACCCGGCCATCTATGTCCGGGCCGGGTTGGAACCCCGGGAAGCCCGCCGCATCGCCCGCGCCAACCCCCGATTCCGGCAGTCCTGCCGCAGGGCCGCAGAACCGCTGACCGATTTCTTCACCGAGATCGGCCTGATGGGCCGGCTGAGCCGGCGGATGTGGCGACGGGCCGGCTTTCTGTGAGTTATCTGCTGATCGGCGCGGCGCCGCTGGCCGGGCTGCCCGGTGAGCCGGTGGCGATCCTCGACGGCACCGACCGACCGCGGTTCGACAACACCACCAACACCTGGTCGGCCACGCTGCCCGACGGACGGGTGGTCACCGCCGCCCTGGTGGTGGACGCCAGAGCCGGTGACGATCCGGCGATCGCCGTGCACGCGCTGCCCAACTGGTTCCGCATCCAGGGGCCGGACACCGAGGCGCAGACCCGGGTGGTGGCGCGCTGCCTGAACCTCGTCGAGCGCAGCGGTATCGGCCGGATCGAAGCCCGCTCGCGGGTCCGGGCCCGGCGCTGGTACCCGGGCGGGCTGGCCCGGCGTTTCTACCTGACCGGCACCGAAACCGTCGAGGACGAGGTGTACGACGGGCCCGCGACCCTCACCCTGACCGACCGAGAGATCTCCACCCGGATCCGGCTGACCGGCCACCTGCACCCCGTCGACGGCCGGTTCCATTGGCAGGGCAGCGTTTTCGATACGACGGCCATCGACCGCGCCGGACCCGTGCGGCTGACCATCGGCGAGACCACCGTCGATGCCAAGCTGACCGAACGCACCGCCCAGGGCATGTTCATGATCGTCGGCTCGGGCCCCCCGCCGTATCCGCTGGTCCGGGGAGGGTCCTCGGCGATACCGGTTTAACTCCACTGCGCAACGTCGTTTGCTCATGACGCAGACACAAACTAGAACGTGTTCTAATATCGACCCATGCGTTTTACTTTCGCCGAGTCCATGACCGATCCGGCCCACTACATCCCGTTGGCACAGGCGGCCGAGGCGGCCGGTTACCACGGCATGACCATCGCCGACAGCGTCGCCTACCCCTTCGAATCCGACGCCACCTACCCCTACACGCCCGACGGGAACCGCGAATTTCTCGACGGCAAGGAGATGCCCGAGGCGTTCGTGCTGGCCTCGGCACTCTCGGCGGTGACCAGCACGCTGCGGCTGAACTTCTTCGTCCTCAAGCTGCCGATCCGCCCGCCGGCCCTGGTCGCCAAGCAGGCCGGATCGGTGGCCGCGATGTTCGGCAACCGGCTGGGCCTGGGTGTGGGCACCAGCCCGTGGCCCGAGGACTACGACCTGATGGGCGTGCCGTTCGCCCGCCGCGGCAAGCGGATGGACGAGTGCATCGACATCATCCGCGGCCTGACCACCGGGGAGTACTTCGAATACCACGGCGAGTTCTACGACATCGCCAAGACCAAGATGAGCCCGGCTCCCAGCCGGCCGATCCCGATTCTGATCGGCGGGCACGCCGACGCCGCGCTGCGCCGCGCGGCACGCAACGACGGCTGGATGCACGGCGGCGGCGGAGCCGAGGAACTCGACACCCTGCTGGCCACGCTGGCCCGCTACCGCGCCGAGTCCGGCCGCACCGGCGACTTCGAGGTGCACGTGATCTCGATGGATGCCTACACGCCCGACGGCATCAAGCGGCTGGAGGACAAGGGCGTCACCGACGTCATCGTGGGGTTCCGGCTGCCCTACATCATCGGCCCGGACACCGAACCGCTGCAGACCAAGATCGACAACCTCAACAAGTTCGCCGACCGGGTGATCGCGAAGGTCTGAACCTCAGGGTGGGATGGTTCGGCTCCGGCTTCCCCTCGGCTCCGCCGCCACTCGCTGCGCTCGCATCGGCTCCGCCGAGCCTCGCCGAACCTCACGCCTCGAGCACGACGTCGACGGGACTCAGGTCCGGGCGCAGGCCGCGCCAGCTGGGATGGCGCAGCAGGCCGTCGGCGGTGCGATGGGCGTAGCGGACCTCACCGACGACCGCCGGTGCCGTGAACACCGCCGCGGCCTCGGGTACCGGCCCGGAGAACGGGGACTCCCCGCTGCGATGCTCGGCGAGAAGTGTTGTCAGCCTGCGCAGTTCGGCATCGTCGAAACCGGTGCCGACCTTCCCCAGGTAGGTCAGCCCGCCGGTGCTGGGCACGCCGGTCAGCAATGCTCCGAAGGTGTTCGACCGCGCGCCGCGCCCGGGCACCCAGCCGCCGATCACCACCGCCTGGGTCAGCCAGTTCTTGTCCTTGACCCACAGTGGTGAGCGCCGGCCGGGTTGGTACACCGAGGTGCGGTCCTTGGCGACGACGCCCTCGAAGCCCTGCTGTCGGGAGAACTCCAGCGCCGCGGCGCCGGTGGCGGCGTCGATCAGCGGTGGCACCGTCAGGCCGGTGGCCTGCCCCAGCGCCTCCAGTACCCGGCGGCGATCGGCGTAGGGCACCCGCAGCAGTGAGCGCCCGTCGAGCACCAGGACGTCGAACGCCCAGAACTCGACGCGGGCGCCGGGGTTGCGCAGTGCCGAAAAGTCGCTGCGCCCGGCCTGATCGGTGGCCACCACCTCGCCGTCGAGGATGACCCGGTGCCCGGCCAAAAGCGGCGCCAGGGATTGCAGCGCCGGGAACTCGGCGGTGACCTCGCGGCCGCTGCGCGAACGCAGCCGGACCTCGTCGCCGTCGACACCGACCAGCAGCCGGTGCCCATCCCATTTGCCCTCGAACGCCCAGCGGCCACCGTCGAACTCCGAGACTTCCCCGACGGTGGCCAGCATCGGTTTGAGCTCGGCTAGATCCGGTGTCGCACCGGGCTGATCCTTCATCCGGTGCGCCAGCCACTGGTTGCCGCCGGTGCGGATCAGCGCGTAGCGCCCCGATATCCGCTGCCCGTGCAGCACCACGATGACCTCACCACGCTCGGGGGTGTCGATGAACTTCTCGGTGTCGTAGGTGCCGGAGTCCCAGATGCTGACCGTGCCCGCACCGTATTCGCCCTTGGGGATGACCCCGGCGAAACTGCCGTATTCCAGGGGATGGTCCTCGGTGCGCACCGCCAGGTGGTTGACCGACGGGGTGTCGGGCAGATTCTTGGGCACCGCCCAGGACACCAGCACGCCGTCACGCTCCAGCCGGAAGTCGTAGTGCAGCCGACGGGCGTGGTGTTCTTGGATGACGAAGGTGTTCCCATCGGCCGGATTCGGGGCGTCGCTGGGCACCGGCTCGGGGGTGCGGGCCGGGTCGCGCATGCTGCGGTAGGTGGTCAGCCGGTCGGCGGCGCGGACCTCGTCGTCCATACCGGCGAGCAGATCACCCTCTGCGCCAACGCGATCCAGTATCTCGTCGAACCGGAGCTGGCGCAGCGACGACGGGTCGTCGAGTTCGGCCCAGGTCCGGGGCGCGGCGACGGTGGGCTGGTCCACGCCGCGCAGGGCGTACGGTGCGACGGTGGTCTTGGCGGCGCTGTTCTGGCTCCAGTCGACCAGCACCCGCCCGGTCCGGGCGGTCTTGGCCATGGACGCGGTGACCGTCGCGGGCATGTCCTTCTCCAGTTGCAGCGCAATGCGTTTGGCCAGGGTGCTGGCACCGCGGGAGCTGACGGGCTTGTCCAGCGGCGCGTACAGGTGCACGCCGGCGCTGCCGCTGGTCAGCGGATAGGCCGTCAGCCCAATCGATTCCAGCAACACTCGGATCGCCCGGGCCACCGCGCAGAGCTGCGCCATGCCGACGCCCGGTCCGGGGTCGAGGTCGAAGATCAGCCGGGTCGCGGGACCGGGCAGCACCCGGCCGGCGTCGGCGATAAACCGCCACTGCGGGACGTGCACCTCCAGCGCCGCCTGCTGGC
This sequence comes from Mycolicibacterium insubricum, assembly GCF_010731615.1. NCBI lineage: Bacteria > Bacillati > Actinomycetota > Actinomycetes > Mycobacteriales > Mycobacteriaceae > Mycobacterium > Mycolicibacterium insubricum. The sequence continues at coordinate 4,249,648 of NZ_AP022618.1, forward strand.
CGATCCAGGCCAGCGCCGCCGTCGAATCCAGGATCGGGTAGGTGGTGAACCGGGAGTGATGCGGAACCCGGGCGCGGGCCAGCCAGTCGGGTGCGGAGTCGGCCAGTTGCTTTTCGAAGAACGCGGGTTCGGCGACGCCGTTGGGCCAGCGCTTGCGGGTGGCCGGCCGGCCCGCCACGTGCGGCAGCATCACCTCGGCGATCCGCACGTAGTAGTCGAAGACCTCGGCCTTGGTGGTCCCGGTGGCCGGATAGAGCACCTTGTCCGGGTTGGTCAGGGTGACCAGCGGGTGATCCGGCGGCCAGCATCGCAGCTGCCCGGGCGCGTCCATTCCGCCAACGTATACCCGAATTCGCGCATACTGGCAGAATGCGGTCCATCTGGAAGGGCGCCATCTCGTTCGGTCTGGTCAACGTGCCGGTGAAGCTGTATGCCGCCACCGAGGACCACGACCTGAAGTTCCACCAGGTACACGCCGAGGACCACGGGCGCATCCGGTACAAGCGGGTGTGCGAGCTGTGCGGCGCGGTGGTGGACTTCCGCGACATCGCCCGCGCGTACACCGACGACGAGGGCCGCTCGGTGGTCATCACCGACGAGGACCTCGCCACGCTGCCGGTGGAACACAACCGGGAGATCGAGGTGCTCCAGTTCGTCCCAGCCGCCGAGATCGACCCGATGCTCTATGACCGCTCCTACTATCTGGAACCCGACAGCAAGTCGACCAAATCCTATGTGCTGCTTGCCCGTACCCTCGACGAGACGGACCGGGTGGCGATCGCGGCGTTCGCGTTGCGCAACAAGACCCGGCTGGCAGTGCTGCGGGTGCGGGATCTGGGCAAGCGCCCGGTCATGGTGGTGCAGACGCTGCTGTGGCCCGACGAGATCCGCGACCCGGACTTCCCCACCCTGGACACCCCCGCCGAGATCAAGCCGGCCGAGCTGACCATGGCCGCCCAGCTGGTCGAGTCGATGGTCGACGATTTCGAACCGCATCGCTTCCGCGACGACTACCAGGATCAGCTCCACGACCTGGTCGAGGCCAAACTGCAAGGAGAACAAGCCTTTTCCGCCGAATCGCCGGACACCGCACCGGAAGCCCCCGATGATGTATCCGACCTGCTGGCCAAACTCGAGGCCAGCATCCAAGCGCGTAAGGCCGGTGGCAACTGATGATCCTGGACCGTTTCCGCCTCGATGACCGGGTGGCCGTGGTGACCGGAGCGGGGCGCGGCCTCGGCGCGGGCATCGCGCTGGCCTTCGCCGAGGCCGGCGCCGACGTGCTGATCGCCGCGCGCACCCGCGATCAGCTGGAGGAGGTCGCCGCGCTGATCGCGGCCACCGGCCGTCACGCGCACATCGTGGTGGCCGATCTCGCGCACGCCGACGCGACCGCGGCGCTGGCCGCCGAGGCCGTCGCCGCGTTCGGCCGACTCGACATTGTGGTCAACAACGTCGGCGGCACCATGCCCGGGCCGCTACTGAACACCGACGTCAAGGCCATGCGGGATGCGTTCGCCTTCAACGTCGGAACCGCGCATGCGCTGACCACCGCGGCGGTTCCGCTGATGCTGGAGTACGCCGGCGGCGGATCGATCATCAACATCACCTCGACGATGGGCCGGCTGTCCGGACGGGGGTTCGCCGCCTACGGCACCGCCAAGGCCGCGCTCGCCCATTACACCCGGCTGGCCGCGGCCGACCTGTGCCCGCGGATCCGGGTCAACGCCATCGCCCCGGGCTCCATGCTCACCTCGGCGCTGGAGATCGTGTCCGGCAACGAGGCCCTGCGCACCCCGATGGAACAGGCCACCCCGCTGCGCCGGCTGGGCACCGCCGAGGACGTCGCGGCCGCCGCGGTGTACCTGGCGTCCGACGCCGGGTCGTACCTGACCGGCAAGGTCCTCGAGGTCGACGGCGGCCTCACCTCGCCCAACCTGGACCTGCCGCTACCCGATCTGTAGCAAGATCGATCGGTATGACACTGCGGGTAGCCCAAATCGGAACCGGGAACGTCGGCCGGCACGCCCTGGCGGCGTTGATCACCCACCCCGACTACGAGCTGACCGGGGTGTGGGTGTCCTCGGACGCCAAGGCGGGCCGCGACGCCGGGGACCTGGCCGGCCTCGATGTGCACACCGGGGTGCAGGCGGTGACCGACCTCGACGAGATCCTGGCCGCCAAGCCCGACTGCGTGGTCTACACCGCGCTGGCCGATCACCGGCTGCCCGAGGCGCTGGAGGACTACCGGCGCATCCTGGCCGCCGGGGTCAACGCCGTCGGCACCGGGCCGGTGTTCCTGCAGTACCCGTGGGACGTCATTCCCGACGAGCTGATCACCCCGCTGACCGACGCCATGGCGGCGGGAGGCTCCAGCCTGTTCGTCGGCGGCATCGACCCCGGTTTCGCCAACGACGTGCTGCCGCTGGCGCTGGCCGGAAATTGCCAGAGCATCGAGCAGGTCCGGTGCATGGAGATCGTTGACTACGCCACCTATGACTCCGCGACGGTGATGTTCGACGTGATGGGATTCGGCCGCCCGCTCGACGAGATCCCGCTGCTGCTGATGCCCGGCGTGCTGAGCATGGCGTGGGGGTCGGTGGTCCGGCAGCTGGCCGCCGGGCTGGGGCTCACGCTCGACGGGCTCGAGGAGATGTACCTGCGCGAACCGGCGCCGGAGGATTTCGACATCGCCGCCGGGCACATCCCGGCCGGCAGCGCCGCCGCGCTGCGGTTCGAGGTGATCGGCTTGGTCGACGGCGCCCCGGCCGTCGTCCTCGAGCACGTCACCCGGCTGCGGGAGGATCTGTGCCCGCACTGGCCGCAGCCCGCGCAGCCGGGCGGGTCGTACCGGATCGAGATCACCGGGGAGCCGTCGTACGCGCTGGATCTGTGCCTGGGCAGCACCCGCGGGGACCACAACCACGCCGGGCTGGTCGCCACCGCGATGCGGGTGGTCAATGCGATTCCCGCGGTGGTCGCCGCGGAGCCCGGCCTGAGGACGACATTGGACCTACCATTGATAGCAGGGGTCGGGCGCTACGCTGCGCCGTAGGCGTCCACCCGACCAAGTGAAAGGCACGGCCATGAAACTGCAGTTGAAAGCCTGTTCGGGGGTGTTGCTGGCGGCCGCCGCCGCGACGGCGATCGCACTGGCACCGAGCGCCTCGGCGGGCCCGTGTGAGGTGACCGGCGCCGGTGGCGGCATGGAGGGCGGACAGACCACGGTCTGTGAGTCACCCGGCAACGTCCAGATCGACTCCCGTCCCTCGGTGTACCCGACCGAACAGTTCGGCGGCATGTTCCCCTGGGATGACGGCATGTTTGTGATGTAGCTGCGTCCCGTTTCCGCCCCCCACGGCCCCGGTGCCGCGGGGGGCGGTAACTTTTCTCCCGGTGACCCCCAATCCGACATCGCCGCGCGCGCGCCGCGGGCCCCGGCTGCCTGCCCTCTATCTGCTGGGGCCGGCGTTCGTGGCGGCGATCGCCTACGTCGATCCGGGCAATGTCGCGGCCAACGTCAGCGCGGGGTCCCAGTTCGGTTTCCTGCTGCTGTGGGTGATCGTGGTGGCCAACGTGATGGCCGGCCTGGTGCAGTACCTGTCGGCCAAACTCGGCCTGGTGACCGGCACCACCCTGCCGGAGGCGATCGCTGCGCGCAGCGGCACCGCGGCCCGGATCGGGTTCTGGGCGCAGGCCGAGCTGGTGGCGGTGGCCACCGATCTGGCAGAGGTGGTCGGCGGCGCGCTGGCGTTGTACCTGCTGTTCGGGCTGCCCCTGCTGGCCGGCGGCGTCGTCACCGGAGCGGTGTCGCTGCTGTTGCTGGTGGTGCAGGACCGTCGCGGTCAGCGGACCTTCGAGCGGGTGATCAGCGGGTTGCTGCTGGTGATCGCGATCGGCTTCCTGTCCAGCCTGTTCGTCGACCCGCCCGCGCCGGCGGACATGGCATCCGGCCTGGTTCCCCGGTTCGACGGCCTCGAGTCCATCCTGCTGGCCGCCGCGATCCTGGGCGCGACGGTGATGCCGCACGCGGTGTACCTGCACTCCGGGCTGGTGATCGACCGGCACGGCCGGTTCGAGCCCGGGCCGAAGCGGACCCGGCTGCTGGCCGCCACCCGCTGGGACGTGGTGCTGGCGATGCTGATCGCCGGCGCGGTGAACATCGCCATGCTGCTGGTGGCCGCGACCCATCTGCAGGGGCGTCCGGACACCGACTCCATCGAGGGCGCCTACGCCGCGGTTCGTGACTCACTCGGCCCGACGGTGGCGCTGCTGTTCGCCGTCGGCCTGCTGGCCTCGGGCCTGGCGTCGAGTTCGATCGGCGCCTACGCCGGCGCGATGATCATGGACGGCATGCTGAAAGTGTCTGTGCCGCTTCTGGTCAGACGGTTCGTGACGCTACTGCCGGCGATCGTTGTGCTGGCCCTGCACGTCGATCCCAGCCGCGCGCTGGTGCTCTCGCAAGTGGCGCTGTCGTTCGGCATCCCGTTCGCGGTGCTGCCGTTGATCCGTTTGACCAGCGACCGCGCCCTGATGGGCGACGACGTCAACCACCGGATCAGCACCGTTCTCGGCTGGCTGGTGGCGATCGTCATCTCGGTGCTGAACCTGGTGCTCGTCTACCAAACCTTCGCCGGTTGAGCCACGCGTAACATCGGCGCCGTGAGCAAGGACTTCCGTTTCGGTGTCGGCTTGCGCGCAGTGCGCTCGTTACGGGAGTGGACCGAATCGGTCCGCCGCTGCGAGGACCTCGGGTACGACGTGCTCAACGTGCCCGACCACCTCGGGGCGATCGCGCCGTTCCCCGCACTGGCCGCGGCGGCGGCGGTCACCAACCGCATCCGGTTGGGCACCTTCGTGCTCAACGCCTGCTTCTACAAGCCGGCGCTGCTCGCCCGCGACGCCGCCGACCTGGCCATCCTCAGCGACGGCCGGTTGGACCTCGGCCTGGGCGCCGGCTACGTCGCCGAGGAGTTCACAGCCGCGGAGCTGCCGTTCCCCCCGGCGGGGGCCCGGGTCGACTACCTCGAGCACGTCGCCGATCACCTGCGCCGAGAGCTGCCCGAACTGCCGCTGCTGATCGCCGGCAACGGTCCTCGGGTACTGACCGTTGCGGCCCGGCACGCCCAGTTGATCGGCCTGACCGGCTCCGATGAGGCTCCCGGCCTGGCCGGCCGCATCGGCTGGGTCCGCGAGGCGGCCGGCGAACGGTTTGACGATCTGGTGCTGAATCTGGCGATTACCGCCGTACCGACCGATTCGTCAGGGTTGGCAAACCTATCTTTGACTCGGCGGTTCTCACCGGGACGCACCGACGAGCAGCTGCTGGCGATGCCCAGCGTACTGTCCGGGTCACCCGCGGAAATGGCCGATAACCTGCGCGGATACCGTGACCGATACGGCCTGACCTACTTCACCGTGCAGGGTGAGCACGCCGCGGCATTCGCCCCGGTGATCGAAATTCTCCGCTAACTTTTTCGGTGGGTTTTGTGCGCCGAATCGTGATTTCGGCACGGTGTGATTGCGCGCACGTATTCGACAATTAACCTGAAGTTGTGGCACCGTTTGATTACACGGATCGATCGGAGGCCCTTCGATGAGCGATTTTGTCAACAAGGCCGTGACCTGGGTACGGACCGGCTACCCCGCCGAGGCACCACGCCACGGCTACCTGCCCCTGCTGGCACTGGCGCCCCGGCGCCCAACGCCGAACTTCTAGAATCTGCGGCCGTACCCGGCCCCCGGATCACTCACCGCTCAACCCGAACGACGGTTTTCCCGACGCCGCCGCCGCTATACATCTGCGCGCAGGCGTCGGGGATCTCGTCGAACGCAATGATCGACGACGGGGCGACCGGCAGCCGGCCCTGCCGGTACCAACCGAACAGCGTCGCGAAATTCGCGTGGTTCATCTGCGGGTCCCGGACCGCCGACATCCCGAACGCCACCCCGATCATCGAGATGGATTTGATCAGCGCGTAGTTGGCCGGCATCACCGGGATCCCGCCCGCCGCGAAGCCGATGACCAGGTATCGGCCGTTCCAGGCCAGGCACCGGCGCGCCTGCTCGAACAGCGCCCCGCCGACGGGATCGAACAGCACGTCGACACCGTCGCCGCCGGTCACCGTCATCACCTGCTCGCGCAGATCGTGCTTGCCGTAGTTGACGGCCTCGGTGGCGCCGAAGCCCTGGGCGAACGCGCACTTCTGCGCGCTGGACGCCGCGGCAATCACCCGGGCGCCCATCATGGACGCCACGGCGACCGCCGCGCTGCCGCAACCGCCGGCCGCGCCGAGTACCAGCACGGTCTCCCCCGGCTGGATCTGGCCGCGCTGCCGCAGCGCGTGCATCGCCGTCCCGTAGACCATGCCGAAGCCGGCGGCCTCCTCGAAGCTCATCTCGTCGGGGATCACGTGGACCTGCTGGGCGGCCGGATCCACCACGATCTGGTCGGCGAAGGCGCCCAGACCGCCGATGGTCAGCACCCGGTCCCCCACCGTCAGCCCGGTAACACCGGGACCGACCTCCACGATCACCCCGGCGGCCTCGCTGCCCGGAACGAACGGCGGCTCCACCTGCAGCTGGTACTTGCCGCGGGTGATCAACGTGTCCGGGTAGTTCAACGACACCGCGTGAATCGCGATGCGAACCCGGCCGGGACCGCATTCGGGTTCCGGGAGTTCGCGCAGTTCCAGACCGGCTTCACCGGTGAGGCTGGTTGCCACCCAGGCCTTCATCTTCTCGCTCCGTCCGTTCACGGGTACGTCCCGCCGCGCCGCCGATGGACGCGACCCCGAGCCAGTGGGCTGCGACTCGGGCACTACCGGACACCAACCATGCGGCACCGGCACGCCTCCCGTCGCCGAAACCGGTGGAATCTAAGAGGGTTTCTATAAAAACGCCCGCACCGATCGGATACTGCGCGACGGCGCAGACGTTTGCTTGACCGGGCACCCACGCCGCGTTACGTTCCCGGAAATAATTGTCACGTTCAGCGATTGGCGGGTCATGTTCACGCTTCGATTCGACATGCGGGCCCCACAGATCGGCGCCCCGGCGACCGACCTCTACGCGGCGGCGCTGGGCATGTGCGCGTGGGCCGAGACCCGGGGCTGTATTGCGGCCGTCATCTGCGAGCACCACGTCTCCGAGGACGGCTATCTGCCCACGCCGACCGTCCTGGCGTCGGCGATCGCCGCCCGCACGCAGCGGCTGGCGCTGAACCTGGTGGTCATCCTGCCGTTCTACGACCCGGTCCGGCTCGCCGAGGAGATGGTGGTCCTCGACATCATCAGCAAGGGCCGGGCGTCGTATGTGTTCGGCCTCGGGTACCGGCCCGAGGAGTACGAGCTGTTCGGGCTGGACATCACCGCGCGCGGGCGCATCGCGGACCGCAACCTCGGTGTGCTCCGGCCCCTGGTGGCCGGCCGAGAAGCCGAGATCGACGGCCGGCGGGTGCAGATCACGCCGGCGCCGCACACGCCCGGCGGCCCCATGATGATGTGGGGCGGTGGGTCGATGGCGGCTGCCCGGCGCGCCGGGCGTTATGGGCTGCCCCTGCTCGCGCAGACCAACCTGCCCGGCATGCGGGAGGCTTACGAGGCCGCCTGCCGCGAGCACGGCAACCCCGTCGGCTTCGCCTTGCTGCCGGCCCGTGACACCCCGTCGGTGATGTTCGTGGCCGATGACGTGGACGCCGCCTGGCAGGAACTGGGTCCGCATCTGCTGCACGACGCCAGCACCTACGCGGGGTGGAATCCGGGCAACCAGACCTCGGCCGGGTTCACCCACGTCGAGACGATCGAAGAACTCCGCGCAACGTCCCGGTCACACCGGATCCTCAGCGTCGACGAGACCGTCGCGCATCTGCGGGCCGGCGGCATGCTGAACCTGTCACCGCTGTGCGGCGGGACGCCTCCGGAGATCGCCTGGCCGTATCTGCAGCGGGTGGTCGACGAGGTGCTGCCCGCGGTTTCCGGGTAGCCAAGACGGCCGTGCGAAGGTTCCCGGGTCTGGCATGGTTGAGAGCGTGGCGACGATGTCCGCGATCACCAAACGCTATGCGGGACAGCTTCGCCGAAGCCCGGCCGCGCCCCAATTCCGCGGTTTCGCCGCTCGCCGACTACCATGAGGCATCCCTATGGGTGTTCCACCTGTTGCGATCCGTCGCACGCCCCCGTAGCTCAGGGGATAGAGCACGGCTCTCCTAAAGCCGGTGTCGCATGTTCGAATCATGCCGGGGGCACGAAATCTGCACGACCTCGGCTGATGCTTGACGTTTTCCCTTCGGCCGACGCCCGCCGGTGTTTCGGCCACCCGCGCCCGCCGGTTACAGACCCATCTGGCGGGCGATGATCATCAGCTGGACTTCCGTTGTGCCCTCGCCGATCTCCAGGATCTTGCTGTCGCGGTAGTGGCGCGCGACGGCGTATTCGTTCATGAACCCGTAGCCGCCGTGGATCTGGGTGGCGTCGCGGGCATTGTCCATGGCGGCCTCGCTGGCCACCAGCTTGGCCACCGCGGCCTCGGTCTTGAACGGCTTGCCGGCCAGCATCAGGGCCGCGGCGTCGTAGTAGGCGGTGCGGGCGGCCTGGGCGCGAACCTGCATGCGGGCCAGCTTGAACTCGATGGCCTGGTATTTGCCGATCGGCCGGCCGAACGCCGAGCGTTCCTTGGCGTAGCGCACGCTCTCGTCGACGCAGCCCTGCGCGACCCCCACCGACAGCGCCGCGATCGCGATCCGGCCCTCGTCGAGAATGCGCAGGAAGTTCGCGTAGCCGCGGCCGCGTTCGCCGAGCAGGTTCTCCTCGGGTACCCGGACGTCGTCGAAACTCAGCGGGTGGGTGTCCGACGCGTTCCAGCCGACCTTGTCGTAGGCGGGTCCGGCGGTGAATCCCTTGGTCGGCACCGGAACCAGGATCGAGGAGATCTCCGGCCGGTCCGGGGTTCCGCCGGTCACCGCGGTGACGGTCACCAGGCGGGTGATGTCGGTGCCGGAGTTGGTGATGAACTGCTTGGAGCCGTTGATCACCCAGTGCCCGTCGTCGAGGCGGGCGGTGGTCTTGGTGGCCCCGGCGTCGCTGCCGCCGCCGGCCTCCGTCAGCCCGAACGCACCCAGCGCGGTACCGCTGGTCAGCAGCGGCAGCCACTGCTGCTTCTGGTCCTCGTTGCCGAACCGGTAGATCGGCATCGCGCCGAGGGATACCCCGGCTTCCAGGGTGATGGCGACACTCTGGTCGACCTTGCCGAGTTCCTCCAGCGCCAAACACAGCGCGAAGTAGTCACCACCCATGCCGCCGTAGGACTCGGGGAACGGCAGGCCGAACAGTCCCATCTCGGCCATCCCGGCGACCACCTCGTACGGGAAGCTGTGCTCGGCATCGTGTTTGGCCGCGACCGGGGCGACGACGGATTGAGCGAAGTCGCGGACGGTGCGGGCGAGCTGCGCGTACTCGTCGGGCAGGTTTCCGGTGGACAGATAGTCAGGCATTGGTCGCTTCCTCGCTGGTGGTGTCTGTGCTGGTGGTGTCTGTTGCGCTGATGCGGGCCAGCGGTTGGCCCACCTTGACCTGGTCCCCCACCGCGACGAGCACCTCGGCCACCCCGTCGACCGGTGCGGTCAGCGAGTGCTCCATCTTCATCGCCTCGACGACGACGACGACCGCACCGGCGCTCAGCCGGTCGCCGGTCGCCGCGTTGACGGCCACCACGCTGCCGGGCATCGGGCTGACCAGTTCGGCGTCGCCGCTGTGCTCGTCGTCAGGGCGCACGGGTGCTTCCCGAACCTCCTCCAGGCGCACGACGCCCCGCGGCCCGGCCAGCCAGATCCGGTGATCGTCGACCGCGACTCGGTACCCGACGCGCAGTCCACCGATCGTCACGGTCAACCGGTCTCCGTCGAGTTCGGCTGCCAGCGTGCGCTTTTCGCCGTCCTCCACGTTTGCCGTCGCCGATTCCGGGGTTCCGGTGATGCGGACGTGTTCGGTGCGGTCGTGTGCCTGCAGCCGGGTCACGGTCGGCGCGTGCGCTCCGACGCGCCAGCCGTTGGGCCGGGTCCATAGGTCATCGGCGCTGCCGGCCCAGTACTGCAGCCAACGATGTGCCGCGGCCGCCACGAATTCGTCGTCGGAGGTCTGCGGCGGCGCGTAGTCCGCCAGCCGCCGGTCCAGCAGCCCGGTGTCCAGGCGGCCCGCGGCCACGTCGTCGTCGTGCAGCAGGAACCGCAGGAAGTCGACGTTGGTGACCACCCCGAGCACCTCGGTGTCGGCGAGCGCGGTGTCGAGCCCGGCGAGCGCCGCCGCCCGATCGGGGCCGTGCGCGATGATCTTGGCGAGCATCGGGTCGTAGTCGCTGCCCACCACGGTGCCGGCGCGAATCCCGGAGTCCACCCGGACGTCCTTGCCTGCGGGCTCGGCCAGGTCCAAAACCGTCCCGCCGGTGGGCAGGAACCCGTTGCCGGGATCCTCCGCGTACACGCGCGCCTCGATGGCGTGCCCGTCGAGCACGATGTCGTCCTGGGTGGCGGTGAGCTGCTCGCCGGCGGCGATCCGGACCTGCCATTCCACCAGGTCCCATCCGGTGACCATCTCGGTCACCGGGTGTTCCACCTGCAGCCGGGTGTTCATCTCCATGAAGAAGAATTCATCGGGCGCGTCGGCGGAGACGATGAACTCGACGGTGCCCGCGCCGACATAGTCGACGCTGCGCGCGGTGTCGCAGGCCGCCTTGCCGATCCGCGCCCGGGTTTCGGGGTCCAGCAGCGCCGACGGCGCCTCCTCGATGACCTTCTGGTGGCGGCGCTGCAGGCTGCATTCCCGCTCGCCCAGATGCAACACGTTGCCGTGACGATCGGCCAGCACCTGAACCTCGATGTGACGCGGGCGCAGCACGAACCGTTCCAGGAACAGGGTGTCGTCGCCGAACGCCGCCGCGGATTCACGACGGGCACCGAGGAGTGCGGCGGGCAACTCGCTGGGCTCGGTGACCAGTCGCATGCCCTTGCCGCCACCGCCGGCGGACGGTTTGACCAGGACCGGGTAGCCGATCTCGGTGGCCGCGGCGATCAGCTCGGCATCGGTCAGGCCGGGGCGCGCAATGCCCGGCACCACCGGCACATTGAAGCCCGACACCACGTCCTTGGCGGTGATCTTGTCACCCATGGTGGCGATCGCCGCGGCCGGCGGACCGATGAAGGTGATGCCCGCCTCGGCCAGTGCCGCCGCGAATTCGGCGTTCTCCGAAAGGAATCCGTACCCGGGATGGACGGCCCGCGCGCCGGTGCGCCGTGCCGCGTCGACGACGGCGGGGATATTCAGGTAGCTCTGCCGGGCCGGGGCCGGGCCGAGCAGCACCGCGGTGTCGGCCTCGGCGACGTGCCGGGCACCGGCGTCGGCCTCGCTGTAGACCGCCACCGACCGGATGCCCAGCCGGCGTAGGGTGCGGATCACCCGGACGGCGATCTCGCCGCGGTTGGCGATCAGGACGGTATCGAAAAGTGCGTTGCTCACCGGTTCCTCACATCCTGAACACGCCGTAGGACACCGGTTCCACCGGTGCGTTTCCGGCGGCCGAAAGGGCCAGGCCCAAAACGGTTCTGGTGTCGGCCGGGTCGATGACGCCGTCGTCCCACAACCGGGCGGTCGAGTAGTACGGGTTGCCCTGGCCCTCGTACTGGGCACGAATCTGCGCCTTGAAGGCCTCTTCCTGCTCGGCGGTCATGTCGCCGCGAACGGTGGCCAGTACCGAGGCGGCCTGCTCGCCGCCCATCACCGAGATCCGGGCGTTGGGCCACATCCACAGGAATCTCGGCGAGTACGCCCGCCCGCACATCGAGTAGTTGCCCGCGCCGTAGGAACCGCCGATCACCACGGTGAACTTGGGCACCCGCGCGCAGGCGACCGCGGTCACCATCTTGGCGCCGTGCTTGGCGATGCCGCCGGCCTCGTAGTCCCGGCCCACCATGAAGCCGGTGATGTTCTGCAGGAAGACCAGCGGCACCAGGCGTTTGTCGCACAGTTCGATGAAATGCGCGCCCTTCTGCGCGGATTCGCCGAACAGCACACCGTTGTTGGCGATGATCCCGACGGGATGCCCGTGGATCCGGGCGAACCCGGTAACCAGAGTGGTGCCGTATTCGGCCTTGAACTCGCTGAATTCGCCGCCGTCGACGATCCGGGTGATGACCTCGTGCACGTCGTAGGGCACCCGGGCGTCCACCGGAACCACGTCGTAGAGCTCGCTCTGGTCGGCGACCGAGTCGATCGTCTCGGCCACCTCCCACGGGCACGGGTTGCGCGGTCCCAGGGTCGCCACGATGCGCCGCACGATCCGCAGTGCGTCGCGGTCGTCGTGGGCCAGATGGTCGGCGACGCCGGAGACCTTCGAGTGCAGGTCACCGCCGCCGAGGTCCTCGGCGGTCACGATCTCGCCGGTGGCCGCCTTCACCAATGGTGGCCCGCCCAGGAAGATGGTGCCCTGGTTGCGCACGATGATCGCCTCGTCGCTCATCGCCGGGACGTAGGCACCACCGGCGGTACACGATCCGAGGACCGCCGCGATCTGGGCAATACCGGCCGCGCTCATCCTGGCCTGGTTGTAGAAGATCCGGCCGAAGTGCTCGCGGTCCGGGAACACCTCGTCCTGACGGGGCAGGAACGCCCCACCGGAATCCACCAGGTAGATGCACGGCAGACTGTTCTGCCAGGCGATTTCCTGAGCGCGCAGGTGCTTCTTGACGGTGACCGGGTAGTAGGTCCCGCCCTTCACCGTCGCGTCGTTGGCGACGATCATGCACTCCCGCCCGGACACCCGGCCGATCCCGGCGATCATGCCCGCGCCGGGGCACTCGTCGTCGTACATGCCGCCGGCGGCCAGCGGGGCGATCTCCAGCAGCGGGCTGCCCGGGTCCAGCAGACCGTCCACCCGGTCGCGCGGCAGCAGTTTCCCGCGCCCGACGTGGCGTTCCCGGGAGCGCTCGGACCCACCGCGCGCGGCGGTGGCCAGCTTCGCCCGCAATTGCTCCACCAGCTGCAGATGCTGCTCGCGGTTCGACGTACCGGATGCCATTGCCGCCCGCCCTCAAGTCAGTTAATGATCACTAACTCGTGGTAGGTTAATATCGATTAACCGAAATGTCCAGGTGTGATTTCGGAGGTCGCGATGCCCGGCGCAGCACCCATGCCGACGACGCGCAGCCGACTCAAGTCGGATCGCCGCGCGCAGCTGCTGGCCGCCGCCGAACGGCAGTTCGCCGAACGCGGATTCCTGGCCGTGCGGCTGGAGGACATCGGTGCGGCCGCCGAGGTCAGCGGCCCGGCCATCTACCGCCACTTCCCCAACAAGGAAGCCCTCCTCGTCGAGCTGCTGCAGGAGATCAGCGCCCGACTGCTGGCCGGCGGCAATGCCGTGGTCGCCGAGACCGCCCGGGACCCGGCCGCCGCGCTCGACGGCCTGATCGACTTCCACCTCGACTTCACCCTCGGCGAACCCGACCTGATCCGCATCCAGGACCGCGACCTGGCCAACCTGCCCCCGGCGGCGCTGCGCCAGGTGCGCAAGAGCCAACGGCAGTACGTGGAGATCTGGGTCGGCGTCCTGCGCGACCTCAACCGCGGCCTGGCCGAGGACAAGGCCCGGCTGATGGCACACGCCGCCTTCGGCCTGATGAACTCCACGCCCTACAGCGCGACACCGGCCGGCGGCAGGCCGTCCGCGGCGGAATCCCGGGCGGTGCTGCGGGCCATGACTGTCGCCGCGCTGCACGCGAACACCCGAGCCTGACCCCGACGCCGCGGCCGGCCCGCCGGGTCAGAACGCCAGGGAGTATCCGGGCGGGAGGATCACGATCGGGTTGCCGCCCTCGGGGACCAGCGGGTCCTCCCCGCTCTCATACGGCACCGATGCCGGGGCGGTATCGGTGTGGGACTTCGACGCACCCGTGCAGTTCGCGCTGTGCGCGCACCGCCCGGTGTCCGCGTGCGAGACGGCGACGCCGGGGGCCACGACGGTCAGGCCGCCGACCGCCAGTGCCGTCGCCAGCCAGAAGGTGATTCGCTTCATACTCGTCCTCGGTGACTTCGGGGATTCTCCGGACCCCTCCACCTTCGCGATCACCGGCCGCCCGGTCATCGCCGCTGGCCGCACACCGGCGGTACGGCTAGCCGCTATTCGCCCATTGGGTAAGCGGCAGCTCGGCGGCCACCGTGGTGCCGTCCCCGCGGGGACTGGTCACCCGCAGTCGCCCGCCGAGCGCCGCGACCCGGTCGGCCAGACCGACCAGGCCCGAGCCGCCGCGGGCATCGGCGCCCCCGGCGCCGTCATCGGTCACCCGCAGCCGCAGCCACCCGTCGCGCGTCTCCGCGCGCACCGCCACCGCCTCGGCCCGGGCATGCTTGGCGGCGTTGGTCAGCGACTCGGCCACCACGTAGTAGGCGGCCAGCTCGACCGGCGCGGGCAGGGTTCCGGCGATGTCGGAGGTCAGGTCCACCGGAACCGCCGAACGACGGGCCAGCGTCCGCAGCGCCGGCGCCAAACCCCCGGCCAGCACCGCGGGATGGATGCCCCGGGAAAACTCCCGCAGGTCCTCGGACACCTCGGACAGCCCGGCGACAATCCGAGCCAGTTGATCGGCCAGCCCGTCGTCGTCGACGGCGGCCATCTCGGCCGCCAGCCGGGCATCGAGCTTCACCGATTCCAGGCGCTGCTGGGCACCGTCGTGCAGATCGCGCTCCAGCCTCCGCCGGGCAGCGTCGGCCGCCGTGACGATCCGAGTCCGCGACGCCTGCAGTTCGTCGTAGCTGGCCTGCAGCGCCCCGGCCCGCGCCCGGGCCAGCCGCGCCAGCAGGTAGGCCGTCACCGCCACCAGAACCAGGCCCAGGTGGCTGACCAGATGGGCCGCTTCGATGTGGAAGAGCTGCCCGCTGCTGTCGAATCCCCGCACCCAGTCGAAGGCCACCGCGGACAGCACCGCGGCCCCCAGCGCCATCGGCAACGACCAGAAGGTGGCCACGACCAGCACCCCCGGCACGTAGACCGCGCCGAGGCGCTCGGCTGGATCCAGCTGGGTGAGCACCGCCACGGCCGCGGTCTCGGCGACCAGGAATGCCGCCAGCACCACCAATCCCCATGTGGCCGAAGGCGTTCCGTGCGTCAGCCACCGGACACGGGTGAATTCATCGGTTATCCAACCGGTTTCATTCATCTCGCGCCGCCGGCCGGATTTCTGCGTCGGGTGGATTTTCACCGCATCCTCGACAGTCACCTTCACCTCCACCGCAATTGCGGCAATTCCGCTGCATCGAGAGTAGTCACACGGACCTGAGAGAATCGTCAATCCTTGTCGGACAACAACCTTGAGATCCGCTGTGAGGTCTTTGGAGCGATGCTGTGACGGTCCGCGAGTGGCTACCGTGGAAGACCTATGAGTGCCGAGAAGCCGACGGCGGCCGTCGCCGACGATGACGCGCTGTACCGCGCGGGAGTGGTCAGCGTGCTCGAGCGGTCCGGCTACGACGTCGTCGGTCAGGCCGCCGATCCCCAGGAGTTACTGCGCATCGTCGCCGACACCGGGCCACAGGTCGCCGTCGTCGACATCCGGATGCCACCCACCCACACCACCGAGGGTCTACAGGCCGCGTTGACGATCCGCGAGCGGTGGCCGTCCACGGCGGTGCTGGTGCTCTCGGCGCACCTGGACACCGAGTTCGCCCTGCAGCTGGTGTCCGGCGCCGGAGGCCTCGGGTACCTGCTCAAGAGCCGGGTCGCCGCGGTCGAGGACTTCTGCGAGGCGCTGGCGCGGCTGGCCCGCGGGTCGACGGTGCTGGACCCTGCCGTGGTGGCCGAGCTGGTCAACACCCGCCGCCGGGTCGACCCGCTGGCCGAGTTGACCCAGCGGGAGCGGGAGGTGCTAGCGCTGATCGCCGAGGGCCGCTCCAACGCCGGCATCGGCCGCGCGCTGTGGATCACCGAGAGCACGGTGGAAAAGCACGTACGACGGGTGATGACGAAGTTGGACCTGCCCGACGGCGAGGACGACCATCGCCGGGTGCTCGCGGCGATCGCGTTCCTGTCGGATGCGGTCAGGCCCTGAGCAGCTCCTGGATCGCACCGACCGACAACGCCGACTTGGCCACGAAACCCCGAGCCGGGCTGGCGGCGATCCGTTCGGCGAGGTCGGTCTCCGGGGCCGTCGAGGTGAGGATCACCGCGGTGCCGGAGGCCAGTTCACGCGCCAGGTCGAAACCACTCTCGGCGCCCAGGTGCACGTCCACCAGGGTGACCTCGGGGTGCAGCTCGTCTACCGAGGCCCGCGCGTCGGCGCTGTTGGATGCCATACCAACGATGTCGGCGCCACCGAACTCCAGCAGCCGGCGGGCGGACTCGCGGAAGGCCCGGCTGTCGTCGACGATCACGCAGCGCACCAGGCTCCTCCTCAAGTCGGTGCCCCGATTCTGGCCGCCGGTGGGCGAAATTGCACTAGATCTCATGGTTAACTCTGGCCAAACTCTGCACACCACCGCCGGACCCCCAGCCGGGTCGCTCCGGGCTGCGCGTCGCCCGCACGTAGACCACATCCCCGCCGCGCAGCAGCAAGGACTCGGCGTCGCCGCGGGTGATCTGGGCGGAGAACGGCGCTCCATCGGCCGCGTTCGTCATCTCGACGCGAACCTCGAAGCCCAGGTACACCACCCGGTCGACCACCGCCTTGACCACGCCCGAGCAGTCCGCGGTCTCGTCGGCGGCCATCACCATCGCCGGGTAGCGGCCGACCCGAATGTCGTGCGGGCGCACCAGAACCCCGTCCAGCGAGGCGACCGGGCCCAGGAACGACATCACGAAACCGTTGACCGGCCGGTCGTAGACCTCTTCGGGACTGCCGGTCTGCTCGATGCGCCCGGAGTTGAACACCGCGATCTCATCGGCGACGTCGAACGCCTCGGCCTCGTCGTGGGTGACCAGTACCGTCGTCACCCGCGCGGTGTCGTGCAGGCGGCGCAGCCAGCTGCGCAGGTCCTGGCGCATCCCGTTGTCCAGGGCGCCGAACGGTTCGTCGAGCAGCAGCACCTCGGGGTCAACCGCCAGCGCGCGGGCCAGCACCATCCGCTGGCGCTGCCCGCCGGAGAGCTGCTGCGGGTTGCGGTCGCCCATCGCGGTCAGACCGACGGTGTCCAGCAGCGCGTCGACCTTCGCCGCGATCTCCCGCCTGGCGACCTTGCGGACCCGCAGGCCGTACCCCACGTTCTGCCGGACCGTCATGTGTTTGAAGGCCGCGTAGTGCTGGAACACGAAGCCGATGCCCCGGTCCTGCGGGGGTAGTCCGGTGACATCGCGACCGCCGATGACGACCTGTCCGCGGTCGGGGGTCTCCAGGCCTGCGATGGTGCGCAGCAGGGTGGACTTGCCCGACCCGCTGGGGCCCAGCAGCGCGGTCAGTGAGCCGGCGCAGACGTCGAAGTCGACGTGGTCGAGCGCGACGTGGTCGTCATAGCGTTTGCAGATGCCGCGCAGGGTGATCGCCCGTGTCATCGAAACTCCCTTTCTCACCGATTGATTCGACTGCGGTGTCGCGTTTGACGGCGGCCCGCCTGCCGTGGGAGGTGATCCCCGCCTGGACCAGCAGCACCAGCACGGCGATGGCCATCATCAGCGTGGAGATGGCGTAGCTGCCGTATTCGTCGCCGCGCTGATCGCGCGCGGACACCAGCAGCGTCAGGGTCGGGGACACACCCGGGTTGTTCGCGGAGACCTGCATGACGGCGCCGTACTCCCCGAGGGTGCGGGCGATGGTCAGCACGACCCCGTAGGTCAGGCCCCAGCGGATGCCGGGCAGGGTCACCATCCGGAACGTCTGCCAGGGCCGGGCGCCGAGCATCGCCGACGCCTGTTCGGGCTCCGGCCCGATCTCGCGCAGCACCGGTTCCACCTCGCGGACGACGAAGGGTGCGGTGACGAATATCGACGCCGCCACCATCCCCGGGAGTCCGAAGACGTTGACCCCCAGTTCCTTCGCGAGCCGGGCCAACACTCCACCGGTGCCCCAGAGCAGCACCACGGCCAGCCCGACGATCACCGGGGACACCGCGAACGGCAGATCCAGCAGCGATTCCAGCAGGCGCTTGCCGCGGAATCGACACCGGGCCAGCAGTATTGCCGTCGCCACACCGAAGACCACGTTGACCGGAACGACGATCGCCACCAGCAGCAGGGACAGCCGCAACGCCGACAACGCCGCCGGGGTGGTGATCGAGGCCCACAGGGTTGCCACACCCGGGGCCAGCGACCGGGCGACGATCAGCGCAACCGGCAGCCCGATGAGCACGAGCACGTAGCCCACCGCGATACAGCGGGCCGGCCGGCGCCAGCGGGGGCTCACCGGGCCCGCCCCCGGCTCCGGGCGGCCAGCGCCTTCAGCGCGGTCAGCAGCGCGAACGACACCACCAGCAGCACGACGGCGACGGCCGCGGCGCCGGACCGGTCCCCGCGGCCGATCAGGTCTGCGATCTGGCCGGAGGAGACCTCGGTGCGGCCCGGGATCATCCCGCCGATCAGCAGCACCGATCCGTACTCGCTGACCGCCCGGCAGAACGCCAGCCCCGCGCCGGTGAGCAGTGACGGGACCAGCGCCGGCAGGATGAGGGTGCCGAAAATGGTTATGCCACCGGCCCCCAGCGATGCGGCGGCCCGCTCGGCATCGGCGTCGGACTCCAGCAGCACGGGCTGCACCGCGCGGACCACGAACGGCAGGGTGACGAACAGCAGGGCGATCGTCACCCCGGCGGCGCTGTACTGCAGGTCCAGCGGGCCGTGGCGGCCGTAGAGGGCCACCAGCACCATGCTGGCCACGATCGTCGGCAGCGCGAAAGGCAGGTCGATCAGCAGGTCGATGACCCGCTTGCCGGGAAAGTCGTCGCGCACCAGCACCCAGGCGACCAGCAGCCCGAATCCCATGTTGATGACGGTGACCAGCAGCGACAGCAGCACCGTGGTGCGCAGCGCCGCGACGGCGTCGCCGGTGGTCACCGCGGACCAGAAGCCACCCGGACCCGACTGCACCGATTCCCAGGCCACCACCAGCAGCGGAAGGGCGACCACCGCCCCCAGCCAGGTACCGGTGGCCCCGGCCGCGACGGTGGTTCCGGCTGACGATCGCACGAGGTTCTCCTGATCTTCGAGGGCTCCATCAAGGGTTCCCGGGCGCCCGGATCGGCGCGTCGCGGTCAGCATCCGTTCGGTATGGCGGGCAGCCGCAATCAGGGTGTGCTGGCAACACCGACGACATCGGCGGCGGCCGGGCAAATGCTGGAGGAGACAGGTTTCCCGAGTCCGAATCAGTCGAGGAGCACCATGAAACTCACCGTCGCCTCAGCCGGAATCGCCGCCGCCGCAATCACCTTCGGCCTGCTGGCCGGCGCCGGGACGGCCTCCGCCGACAACGACACCAACGGCGACAGCCAGAACGCCCGGACCGCCCAGGCGCCGCAGCAGAGTTACTCCGAGCCGGAGCGGGGGTGGCAATTCAGCCCGCGCAGCAACCGCACCGAGTACCACTCGAACCTGGAGACCCCGACCGGGCCGTACCCGGATGTCAACTCCACGATGGGCAAGGTGCACTCCTGAGCCCACCTGGTACAAACAGAGCCGTGGAACGCATCGTGATCGAGTTCAGTGACCCCGCCCCGGTACGCCGTGGGTTCGCCCTGCTCGTCGAGCAGGCCGACGGCGGGCAGCTGCAGGTCCGGGACCTGGAATTCCTGCACAGCATCTACGGGGTGGCCAGCACGGTGGCCGCCGACCGGGTCGACCCGGTGCTGACTGGCCTCGACGGCGCCGCGTCCGGGTTGTTCGACCGCGCCGAACTCGACGCGATCGCCGCCGACCTGGCTCACGGGCGCACCGCCGCGGTGCTGGCCTACGACGGCGTCATCGACCCGGCGCTGGCCTCCTGGGAGTCCGGCGGCGCCGAGATCAGACGGCTGTCGTCGTCCTGACCGACGGCCCGCCGGGCCGCAACGCCCGGCGGATGAAGTAGGCGATGGTGATCAGCACGAACCAGGCCACGCCGACCACGATGGCGCTGCGGCCGTCGTCGGTGAAGAACAGCAGCACCACGACCAGCACCAGGAACCCCAGAGCGGTGACCGTCGTGTACGGCGCACCGGGCAGCCGGTAGTCCGACGCCGGCAGCGCCCCGGCGGCCACCCGCCGTCGGTACACCATGTGCGACACCAGAACTGCGCCCCACACGAAGATGATGCCGATAGTGGCGACCGAGGTGATGTAGATGAACGCCTCGTCCGGGGATACGTAGTTGACGTAGACGCCGATGGCCATCACGGCCGCCGACAGCGCGATCGCCGTCCACGGCACATGACGGGAGCTCAGCGACTGCATCGCCTTGGGCGCATCACCGCGCTGGGACAGGCTGCGCACCATCCGGCCCGTCGAGTAGATGCCCGAGTTGCACGACGACAGCGCAGCGGTCAGCAGGATGAAGTTCACGATGCCGGCGGCCGCGGGCATGTTGATGTACTCGAACACCGCGACGAACGGGCTCTGGCCCGCGTGGTAGTTGCGCCAACTCTGCACCGACAGGATCATCAGCAACGCGCCGACGTAGAACATCCCGATGCGGAACGGCAAGGTGTTGATGGCCTTGCGCAGCGTCACCTTCGGGTTCTGCGCCTCACCGGCGGTGACGCCCACCAGTTCCACGCCCACATAGGCGAAGACCACGATCTGCAGGCTGAGCAGCGCCCGGTCGAATCCGGTGGCGAAGAACCCGCCGTCGTTCCACAGGTTGGTCAGGCTGGGTCCCGCGACCGGGCCGAACCCGGCGATCGGCAGCAGCACGCCGATGCCGATCAGGATCATCGCGATGATCGCGGTCACCTTGATCATGGAGAACCAGAACTCCGCCTCACCGAACACCTTGACCGAGATGAGGTTGGCGACGAAGAGCACGACCAGCACCACCAGGGCGGTCACCCAGATCGGGATGTTGTGCCCCCAGTCCCAGAACTGCACGTAGTGCCCGGCAACGGTGATCTCGGCCATGCAGGTGGTGACCCACACCGCCCAGTACGTCCAGCCGGTGGCGAAGCCCGCGAACACGCCGAGGAACTCCTCGGAGTACTCCGAGAGGCTGCCCGAGACCGGCCGGTAGACCAGCAACTCACCCAGGGCGCGCATGATGACGAAGATCGCCAGGCCGGCCACCAGATAGGCCAGGATCAGGGCCGGCCCGGCCTTTTCGATCGCGCCGCCGGCGCCCCAGAACAACCCGGTGCCGATCGCTCCGCCGATGGCGATCATCTGGACCGTGCGGGCCGACAATCCGCGCTCGTATCCGGCGTCGGTGCCCTGGGTGCCCGTTTCCGCGTTAGTCACCGGAACTTTCTCTCACAGATTTGTGCGCTCGGCACGCCAACGGCCCCGATTCGTCGCCGCCGTGTCCGCTCGGTACCCCGGCAGCGACGGCCCAGGTCCCCGACCGGGTCAGTCCCGCAGGTCCATGTCATCGGCACTCCAGCGCACCGCGGTGACCTCGGGCGCCTTGATCACGTCGGCCAGCGCGGCCTCGACCCAGTGGTCGTCGCGCTCGTCGGCGATCACCGTGGCGGCGATGCGCACGCCCTGCTCACCGGGCAGATCCACAGCGGCGATGGACTGCACGGTGAAGTTGGGCCGGGAGATCGCGTCGAAGACCAGGCTGCGGATCCGGGTTTCGGCCTGGGTGCCGCAGACCACCTCGAACCGGTACTGGGCACCTTCGGTCTCGGTGCCCGACCCGTGGGTGCGGTCCAGTGCACGCCCGACCGGGCGCAACACGATGTTGGCCAGCATCACCGCGGCGGTGCCGATCGCCGCGGGGGCGAACATGCCGGCCCCGGCCAGGGAACCTACCGCCGCGGCGGCCCACAGCGTGGCGGCGGTGTTGAGCCCGGAGATGTTCGCGCCCTCTTTCATGATCACCCGGGCGCCCAGGAAGCCGATGCCCGAGGCGACCTGAGCGGCCACTCGGGTCGGGTCGGCGTCGTGCACGCCGGCGAAGGAGAACCCACCCATGATCACGAACAGGGCCGCCCCCAGGCTGACCAGAGCGGCGGTGCGCAGGCCCGCGTTGCGGGAACGCCACTGGCGTTCCAGGCCGATGGCGGCGCCGAGGCCCAGCCCGGCGCCGATGCGCGCGCCGATATCGATGAGGTCTAGCACTGGGTTCTCCCGAAGTCGGCGGGGTAAAGGAGCCGGTTCATTAGAAGCCCGG